>JABXKT010000241.1 GCA_013619155.1 Desulfobacteraceae bacterium | reverse complement strand
ATTCTGGTCGGGAGGGGTGTTTTCTATAGCCTCCTCTTCCATGAGTGCGTCCTCATCCTTCATGGTCATGGCTGCAAGGGACTCCATGGCGGCCTCCCAGGAGCGGCCGGTGCCCGTGGCCACGAGAAACGAGTGGACCTTTTTGACGCCGGGGATGCGTTTTGCATGATACTCGGCCCGCTCAATGGCCCTATCGGAGCTGACCACCCCAAGGAGGATGGCATGGCACTGCACCGACTTGACGAAGATATTGGTGGCGAAGATGGATTTGTCCGCCAGGAGCCGGGCCTTAAGTTCGGTGGTGATGCGCAGGCTGTCGGATAGGGAGCAGTATCGTTCATCACCTTTCTTGAGAATATAGGGGATGGGGGCGTTGCCCGTCACCTCCTGGGTGATGGCCACAAGGGCCTCGGCCTCGGCAATGGTATCGCATTGTCCGATGATAAAGGGGTAGCCGTAGTACACCTTGACGGAGATATCGAGCACCTTGGTGGCATCCTCGGCCAGGATCCGTTCCACTATGAGGCCGGTGAGTTTTTTGTCGTTTAATATATGTTTGATGCTTCGTTCATCCACGGTGGTTTCATACGCCGTTTTTACCCCGTGTCGTATGGCTGACCCTAGGGTGCAGGATGTGAATAGCACAACAATCATTATCGCCATGACATAATGGGTGATGTGAGCTCTATTGTCGGGTGCCTCTCTTTTTTGCATCATAAGATAGTGACCGGGTGTATGTGATATGGATGCGGGATGTCCTGTGGGGATCCTTATTATAGGGCCCCAAAAATATGGCGGCATCTTATCATAGAACGGAAAAGAGGGTCAACGATGCGGCCCGGTGTTTGGGTGGTGGGGAAGGGTGTATTTTAAATTGAGACGCGACTCTTTGTCATTCGGGCCTCTGGGCCGATTTAAAGGAGGGAGAAGGGGTACCCCTGCGAAGAATTTCTTTGAACTTGCCCCGTACCTATGGTAGTTCCGAAAAGTTACGACAAGAGAAAAAAATCCATTGACCACCCTTTACCCGGTTCTGAACTGAGCTTTCATGACACCCAAGTGCCCCCTATCCACCTTCTTCTGTCGTCGTGTGGGGCGCGTGTGATGGCGTGGGCTGGGCCTTTGCCGTATGGCAAGACCCTGGCCCCAGGAACCACCATTTTATACCCCTTAAAAGAGCTGATTATAATGATATTCGCTGGTTATGTCTGTTTGCCTGAGGCAAATCTGCGTTTTCATGTTGGCTTTTGAAGCGATTCCTTGAGGTTTTGATTATGAGTGCACATCAGATTTTTGATAATGAGAAGTACCTGCGGGAGCAGGCCGGTGAAATTCGGAAGCGTATTGAACGATTTGATAACAAGCTCTATCTGGAGTTTGGTGGTAAATTGTTGTTTGATTACCATGCAGCCCGCGTGCTTCCGGGTTATGATCCCAATATCAAGATCCGGCTTTTGCAGGAACTGAAAGATCAGGCGGAGGTCTTGATTTGCATCTACGCTGGGGATATTGAGCGTAAGAAGGTTCGCGCCGACTTTGGCATCACCTATGAGACCGATATCCTCAAGATCATCGACGACCTCTCCGAGTGGGGCATCGATGTTCGGGGCGTGATCATTACGCGTTTTGAAAACCAGCCTGCGGCGACTCTTTTTAAGACGAAATTGGAGAGAAGGGACGTAAAAGTTTATACCCACTACTTCACCAAAGGGTATCCCACGGATGTGGATACCATCGTCAGCGATGAGGGGTATGGGGTGAACGACTATGTGAAGACCGAAAAGCCCCTGGTTATTGTGACGGGCCCCGGTCCGGGCAGTGGCAAGATGGCCACCTGTCTCTCCCAGCTCTACCACGACAATAAAAATGGCATCCAGGCCGGTTACGCCAAGTTCGAGACCTTTCCCGTCTGGAACCTGCCCCTGAAACACCCGGTGAACATCGCCTATGAGGCGGCCACGGCCGATCTGGCCGATGTCAATATGATCGACCCCTACCATTTAGAAGCCTATGGTGAAGCATCGGTGAACTATAACCGGGATGTGGATGTATTCCCGGTACTCAAGCGGATTCTCCAGAAGATCACGGGAGATGAGTCCTGTTACCTCTCTCCCACGGATATGGGTGTGAACCGTGTGGGTTTCGCCATTGTCGACGATGAAGGGGCCAGGGCGGCCTCCATGCAGGAGCTGATTCGTCGCTATCTGCGGTACAGCTGTGAGTATGTTCTGGGCATGGTGGACAAGGATACCGTGCAGCGTGCAGATCTTCTCATGAAGGAGTTTGATCTGACCGAGGAGGATCGTCCTGTGGTGGCTCCGGCCCGTAGGGCGGCGGAGGAGGCCTTAAAAGATCCCCGTCTCGGCAATGAGGGCCTCTACTGTGGTGCGGCCATTCAACTTAAAGACGGCACGATTATTACCGGCTCCAACTCTCCCCGTATGCATGCCGCGGCAAGTGCCATCGTGCGTGCCTTAAAGTATCTGGCCGAGATTCCCGGGAAGATTCAGCTCCTCCCCCAGCCCATCTGCGATTCGGTCAATAGCCTCAAGATCGATGTCTTAGGGGGGCGTAATCTCAGCCTCGATCTGCAGGAGACCTTGATCTCTCTGGCGATCGGCGCCACGAGCAACCATGCGGTGCAGTTGGCCATGGCGGGACTCAAAGAGATCAAGGGGTGCGAGATGCATATGACCCATATGCCCACACCCGGCGACGAGGCGGGACTGAGGCGCTTGGGCGTCAATCTCACCACCGACCCGCTCTTCTCATCCAATAATTTGTATACGGCGTAGAAAAAAAAAGGCCCGCAACGCGGGCCTTTTTTTATAGGGTGTTTTTGCCTCACGTGGCTTCGTCACCTGAGCCTCCGGCGGCGAGGTGAGCCACCTCGAAAGCAGGTTACGGATGCACCTTACCCCTCGTTCCTCGGGGCAAATTACATCCGTCTTTGGTTCTTCGCTTAAACCGGAATAACTTGGGTAACCTTTTACCCATTTTTATGGGATGGGCTTGCCAAACACGCTTTTATAGTGACTGTGACGGCCCAAAGGTCTGTCACAAGTTAGAAACTTGGGGTCCAGGGGATTTATCTCCTGGACGCCGGAGGCTCGGCTTTTTATTATTTTAGCGGCAGGGCATGTCGTTTTAGCTTGCGGAGATATTAAGCTGGTTACAGCTTAAGCCCAAGAATCCCATTCCTTTAGGGAGGGGATTGTCAACTATGTTAACCATAGAAGGCATCATTGTCGTAAGGCAATCAGCATTTATTATGGGAGGGTGGTGATGAAGGATGCGATGAAGCGGCAGGTGCCTGTTCGGTTTCTTTTTTTGTTTTTGTTGGACAGGCCCCGTGCCTTATCCATCGGCCTGATGCTCACCCTGCTTCC
>JABXKT010000339.1 GCA_013619155.1 Desulfobacteraceae bacterium | reverse complement strand
CTATGGGGAAGCGGGTATGGGAGTCCCCTCCGGTACCCACGGTATCGGGAAGGATCATACGGTTCAGCCAGGAGTGAATCACACCGTCCCCTGGTTTTAATGCCACGCCGCCCCTCTCGGTGAAAAACCCCGGCATGCTTTTATGCATGGCAACGTCGATCAGCTTGGGATAGGCCGCGGTATGACAGAAGGACTGCATCACAAGATCTGCTGAAAAGCCCAGGCACGCCAGCTCTTTCAACTCGTCCCGGGTCATGGGGCCTGTGGTGTCCTGGGAACCGACTGTTGTAATTTTCGGCTCACAATAGGTACCGGGGCGTATGCCGTCCGTACCACATGCGCGGCCTACCATCTTCTGGGCAAGGGTAAATCCTGCCCCGCTCTCCTCAGGAACGGCAGGCTCCGTGAAAACATCGGAAGGTGCAAGACCAAGAACTTTACGTGCCTTTTCAGTCAGGGAGCGCCCCACAATCAGCGGGATTCTTCCCCCGGCCCGGACCTCATCGAGAAGAACCCTGGTTTTCAGTGTGAATTCCGAAACCGTCTCACCGGTCTCATCGTTCACAATCAACCCCCCATAAGGATGGATGGAGACCACATCACCGGTTTTAAGAGATGTGACGTCACACTCTATGGGAAGGGCCCCGGCATCTTCCAAGGTATTGAAAAATATGGGTGCGATTTTACCGCCCAGGGCCCGTCCCCATGACATCTCCTGCAAATACAAGGGGGTGCCCCTTCTCTTTCAACTCCTCAATTTTTCCCAGGGGATTTTCCATCCGACTCTGAAGCATGCTCAGCGCATGAAGGGGAATATCCGGACGACTCCACGCCTCTGCAGCAGGAGAGAGATCATCGGTGTTGATCTCACCGTCAACCTTAAACACAGTGAGGGTTATTTTCTCCGGCAGCGGGGCCCGTGACGTAAACCAGGAGGCATCTGCCCATGACTGAAGCACCTCCATGGCAAATGGATTGGCCTGTGCCTTCTCAACCAAGGCATCAAAGGCATCAAACACAAGAAGGGTGGATGACAACGCCTCGGCCGCACCGGCCGCCAGAACCTCATGATCCAGGAGCTCCACCAGACAGGAGACATTGTACCCCCCGACCATGGTACCCAGAAGTACGACAGCCCTTTCCGGCGTGAGAATCGGCGTTTTTTTTTCACCCATTGCCACAGAAAACAGAAAATCGGCCTTCACCCTGGCGGCCTCATCAACCCCCGGGGGCACCCTGTTGGTGATAAGATCTTCAACAAACGCCTCCTCACCCGGGCAAGGGGTCACAAGAAGTTCACACAACTGCTCAACCATGGGGGCATCCAGGGGAGTGGGCACTACCCCTGCCGCCCGTCTCTCTTCCACGTGTTCCTTATAC
>JABXKT010000240.1 GCA_013619155.1 Desulfobacteraceae bacterium | reverse complement strand
CCGAAGGGGCACTATGTCTGTGATGAGTGTCATAATCACCATGCCATACAGCGGACGAAAGAGATCTGTTCGGCCACACCTTTAATGAATCCCATTGAAATATTCGAGGAAATTATTCAGAGCCCGGGCATCCCCATGCTGGGTTGCCACCATGCGTTTATGGCCGCGGGTGCCGTGATGACCGCCATAAAAAATGAGGGGTCGTTTGAGGTCTCAGACAATATGATCAGAGAGGTCTACGACAGGACTCAAAGACAGGCCATCGGCGGGTATTGTGGTTTGACGGGTCTCTGCGGCATTGCCCCCGCCCTGGGAGCATGCATCGCCGTTATTTTAGGCTCCAAATGTGGTATGGACATAGAACAAAAAATAACCATGGATGCCGTCTCCCATATTGTTAAAGCCATCGCCGATTTAACCGGTCCCAGTTGTTGCAAGGCCTATGCACGGAAATCTATTCAAGTGGTACTCACCTTTTTAGAGAAAAACGTGGCGATTAAATTGCCAAAATTACCGGGTAAAATAGTATGCAGAGATACAGAGAAACATCCCCATGGGTGCCGAAAAGAGCGATGCCCCTATTATGAAGGGGCATCTGCGGTGATGAAACCAGACCTACCCGTTTGATAAACGTTTTAAGTTCTTAAAAAAATATAAATAATAGTGTGCTTTGAAGTTGGGCTGGATATTTGACTCCCCCCTTCTTTTATAGCGGCTTTCTTGAACAGGAGAGATAATATGCGCGCATTTTTCGAAGAGCTGGATTACCAGCAGACGGCCCTTGGTGAATTGATTCTAAGGCGACGGCGTGCCATGGAGATGGGCGGACGTGAGGTGTACGAGGTGAAACTCAATGAGGACTTTTTGATGTCCTCTCTGTTTCATGAAGCCGAAGTGGCGCTAACGGATCTCGGCTTGGCAGGGATTTCCGGAGACTCCTTAGATATTGTGGTGGGGGGATTGGGCCTGGGTTACACGGCAGCCGCCGCCTTGAAGTATAGTCAGGTAGCGCGCATGACCGTGGTGGAGGCACTATCACCGGTGATTGACTGGCATCAGCGCGAGCTGGTACCAAACGGCGCCCTCCTCTCAAACGATGAGAGGTGTCGCTATGTCAACGCCGATTTTTTCGCCCTGGCGCGGGGAGATGGCTTCGACCCCGACGAACCGGGTCACCTCTTCGACGCAAATCCCTCCCACGCCGATCTCTACTCCACAGCCGGCCTGACGCGTCTTCGCGCCTTCCTCAAGCCGGGCGGCGTCTTTGCCATGTGGTCCAACGATGCCCCAGAACAGGGTTTTCTCGATATTTTATCCCAGGTTTTTTCTGAGGTCCATGGCCATGTGGTCGAGTTTGAAAACCCCATCCAGGGCAATACAGCGGAAAATGGGGTCTATATCGGGAAAAAGTAAATAGGGGCCGTGGGCAAGAATAAAACAGATAAAAAAGCGATGCCTTCTATGGTTACAGTGGGTTTAAAAACCGAGCCTCCGGCGGCCCTGCCGGGGGCCAACCTTTTACAAAAGGTTGCCAAACAGGTTTTTATCGTGACTGTAACGGACCAGCGGTCCCTTACAGTCACAAGCCTGGTGGCCAGGGTCTTCCCTGGCCACCGGAGGTAAACAGGCTTTGAAAACCTTTTTTTTCCAAGGAGATGCAGCAAGCGATGAGTATAAAAGTATCTGTCTACATCGCCACCAGCCTGGATGGGTTTATCGCCAGGCGTGATGGCGCCCTCGACTGGTTGGATGAAGCGAATGTCACCGTACCGGAGGGTGAAGATTGCGGCTTCCATGCCTTCATGAACTCGGTTGACGTTCTGATTATGGGTCGAAAAACCTACGAGACGGTGCTGTCCTTCGGCGCATGGCCTTATGGCCGGACGCCTGTGGTTGTGCTGAGTCACCACCCGATCTCTTTTCCGCCCCATCTCCCGGATACGGTGACCCATGCATCGGAGCCCCTGCGCGATCTTCTCGAACGACTCGCCGGTGAAGGGGTGAAGCATGTGTACGTCGACGGCGGACATACCATCCAGGGATTTCTTTTCGAGGGTTTGGTCGATGAGATGACAGTGACGGTCATCCCCGTGATTATTGGAGACGGGATCCCCCTCTTCGGTGCCATAGAAAAAGATATTCACTTGACCCACCTGGACACCACCGCCTTTGATTTTGGATTCGTGCAGACAACTTATGCGGTCAAGAAAATGGGTCTCAGAAACGAGTGACATAGGTACTTTAACCCCCTATAAATGGGGCTATCGGATATTGTATCGGGTGGATCGCCTGGTTCGGCCCTGTGGAAAAATGGTCGCCGATTTATAGGTCAAAAGGTAACTGGGTAGTCCCGGTTCGAATAATTCCTGGTGATCTATAAAAACTGCCACCGATGACTCGATAGTCTGAGCTATTTATTAACGATTCTGCCTTCTCGGGCTTTATATTCTTGGCCGCATCAGGGGAAATAATGGCGCGAAACCAACGACCGAATTGTGAATATGATGGATACTCAACTCGGTAAAACAGCCAATTTCTGGAGCAATCTGGGCATTGATATAACTACACGTCGCCATATCGACTATTGGTCATATCGACACCTAAGAATTCCCCTTTATCTCCACAATCCCATAATCTGGGTTTCTTACATTCACATTCATCCATTGACATAAAACTGTGACCTAAACGAGGCTGTTTTTTGAAAAACAGACTTATTCTACAGGCTCAACGCCTCAATAATGGCACCGAAGGTGCGAATCGAAGTGACTCGTTACACGTTTATTCGTGAACAAGCCTCGATATTTTTTTATACATTGCACTAATCAATGTAGATTTATTGATGCCGTAGTGAATTTCGCGATGGCAATTTGGGCACAAAGCAGCAGCATTTGACACGGTGTCTGAGCCACCATCGGATAGACGTCGTAGATGATGAATCTCTATAAATGGCTCACCTTCTGCTGTAATAAACGGTGCATCGGCTTCGCAACACTCACATCTACCATCCGCTTCTTTTAGAACCCAGGCTTTCACTTTGGGATCTCTGGCATAGTTTGTGACGTTAGAGTACGTTTTTTCTGGCTCTTTAATACCGTCTGGCTTGGACAGTTTTTTCTTTAATTTGTATGAAATAACCTGACTTTCAAACTCTGCTATTGGTGGCAATGTTTGGCCTTCAGCCTCGGATATAAGCTTTTCAATTATTGCAGCAGTTTTAGAGCCAACATTCTTTGCGGGTTTAAGACCGGAAACCCATTCACGCCCCATAAGTGAATAAACATATGAAATGTTTTGCATTCGATACTCATAGGCCTTTTCAGTCCTACCGAATTCTTCAGAAAGCTTTGAGTAAATGTGCTTTTTTACGAAAGAGATTCCATTAGCTTCGTTGGAATGCATTTGAACATACGCTTCCACTGCGGCCTTAAGTTCTTGTTCCGTCCAATTATCGCTCAATGCTAATTCCTATTGATGTGTAACGCGGTAGCGTAAGGGGTCGACCTTGCTTGACTTGTTAGCTTCTGTTTGAAAAAAGAACTGCGGATTTGTGATAAACTTTCATCCAAACTATCCCGATGAATATGGATGCTGATTATGGGAATACGGTTATTATTTGCTCTTTGAATTTCCCAGTTAGCCCAATGAGATAAATGGAATGATTCACTTCTTAGCTGCAGCACAATATTTGAGGATAGCAGCTTGCTTTCTACAAAAGACTGTTTGTCTTCACCTTTATTATGAAGGATGTCAATATAAGGTTCTGAAATATCAGATAATGCGTCTGAAATGCCCGATAGGTACTTGTGTGATATGTAAGAATCTCTTATGGTGTAACTAACGAATATCTTCATGGCTATCCGATCAAGCTAAATGCGAAAAGGACCCAGCCCAATGAAAGAAGGCCTCCAATGACAAAATATAAACTCATTGAAAGATTGAAAGCAGACTTGAACCAAGAAGGCTTCGTGCTGGCTGGGTAACTCTCAATTTCATTACGGGAGGCAATAGATCTAATTTTATTAGACATCATTAGTCGAGTTGACTTTTGATAAAAATAGGCTGTGAAATCTGCCACCCAAAAACCTAAGCAAATCAGCAATGGAACAATGAAATATGAATGATCCAACGCATTGCCTGTAAGTTTCAGTAAGACAGTGATCGAAATACCGATTAGACCGACGCAAATTTTTTTGAATTCAAAACAGCTTTTGCTAATCTGTAAAGTGGCTTCGTGAAGTTGATTGATCTCGATCAAATTCAACTCGTCTTGACATTTTTTTTTATGTTCATTCATAGCTTGTGACTTCTCGATTCCAAAAGCTAACATTATGAATAACCCGTCTATTTTTCCATGTATCACCTCTATCGATATGTATGTTGGATCGAATATGCAAGGGGGGGATGGAAAATATGAGGGGGACTCCTTGTTTGAGTGCTCGATACTACCGAACTTACGGTTTAGTTATTCTGGATGAGATCATAGTCCTCACAACAAATCAAGAACGGATTGGTGGTTCATAAGTAACAAAGAATAGGGGCCATGCTCTCTATGCTTGAAATGTCGATGAAGATGTGAGAATCTTGTATGAATGTTCAACCCGCCTTTATTTAAAGAGAAACCAACCTTTAGTC
>JABXKT010000239.1 GCA_013619155.1 Desulfobacteraceae bacterium | reverse complement strand
GCCGGTGGCAACATTATCGACCTGGGAACTCAGGTGGATGCCAAGTTGGCGGACCTGCTAAACGACCTCCCCTATGGGGTGGAGATTTTTCGGGTCGCCTCTCAGGACACGGTGGTGGACAAGTCGGTAAGGGATTTTACCAGCAACCTGGTGCAGGCAGTGGTGATCGTTCTGCTGACCATGCTGGCATTTCTGGGGCTTCGTACCGGCCTGGTGGTCGCCTCTTTGATTCCGGCCACCATGGTGACCACGCTTCTTCTCATGAGTTTTGCCGGGGTGGGACTCAACAAGGTCTCCCTCGCATCCTTGATCATTGCCCTGGGCATGCTGGTGGACAACGCCATCGTCATGAGCGAGTCGATTCTGGTCAAGATGGAAGGGGGGGACTCCCCTGTGGATGCGGCCATCGATTCGGCCCAGGAACTCTCCATTCCCCTTCTGACCTCGTCTTTGACCACCTCGGCGGCCTTTATGGCTTTCTGGTTGGCGGAGTCGGTGATGGGGGAGATCATGGGGCAGATTTTTGTTGTGCTGACCATCGCCCTTATCTGTTCCTGGGTGTTGACCCTGTCCATGGTAGCCCTACTCTGCATAAAAGCCATTCGGGTCAATACGGAAAGCGAAAAGGTGACCCTGTTTACCCGGTTTGCGGGCCGGTATCGGCTGTTTCTGGAGGGGAGCCTGAGGCGTCCCTGGCTGACCATCGGGGTGATTGTGTCGATTTTCGTGGTCTGTCTCGGGATGTTCCGGTTTATCCCCTTTGTCTTTATGGCGCCGAGCGATCGGCCTCTGGTGACGGCGAATATTGAGCTGCCCATTGGCGCGGATATCGAACGCACCGAGGCGATTGTGGAAGGCATCAACGCCTTTATCAAGGAGAACCTCCTTATTGAGGAGCCGGGCGAAGAGGGGGTCGTGAGTTGGTCCACCTACACAGGGGAGGGGGCCCCGAAATACGACCTGGGCTATGTGGCTCCCGAGGCGAGTCCCAATAGCGCCCATATCCTCATCAATACCACCACGGATGGGGCCAGCACCCCGGTGATCGAGAGCCTTCAGGCGTATCTTCTCACCACCTGGCCGGACGTGACGTACAAGGTATCACGCCTGGTGAGCGGTGGTGGCTCGTCGGATCCGGTGGAAATCCGTATCTCCGGCCATGATGCCGAGACCCTCTTCCGCATCGTTGAGACGGTGAAGGCACGGCTCTCGGAGGTACCCGGGGCCACCAATGTCGCCGATGACTGGGGCCTGCTCTCCAAGAAGCTCGTGGTGAGAATCGATCCCATTAAATCCCAGATGGCCGGCCTCACCAACCAGGATATTGCCGTGGCCCTGGAGGCGGAACTCTCGGGATCCCGTACCGGATCGTACCGAGACGGGGAGGATGTGATCCCCATCATCATGCGGGAGGTGCGCGCCGGAGGGATCACGGTGGAGGACCTGGAAGGGCTCTCCATCACCTCACGCAGCTCGGGCCAGAGTATTCCTCTCACCCAGGTGGCAGAGATTGAGACCGCCTGGCAGGCGGGGAAGGTGAAGCGCCGGGATCTCAACATCACCACCACGGTGACCTGCGATGTGAGGCCCGGTACCACGGCCACCGAGGTGTTCAAGGGGATAACCCCCTGGCTGGAGGCGGTGCAAGGGTCATGGCCCGGGGGCTACTCGTATGAGCTGGGCGGAGATGCCGAGGGCAGCACCAAGGCCATGAGCGCCGTGGCCGAGCAGCTCCCCTGGTCGGGGATCATCATCTTGCTGCTTCTTATCTGGCAGTTTAACTCCCTTAAAAAACCCCTCATCATTCTCTTGACGATCCCCCTCGGGCTTATCGGGGTTATTATTGGTATGCTCATCACCGGGTCGTATTTTGGCTTTATGGCCTTTCTGGGGGTGATCTCCCTGGCCGGCATCGTCATCAACAATGCCATTGTGCTTCTCGATCGGATTCGCATTGAGGAGGAGGTGCTGCACAAAGAGCCCCGGGTGGCCATCGTGGATGCGGCCTGTCAGCGGTTCAGGCCCATCTTACTCACCACGGCCACCACCTCTTTTGGCCTCATGCCCCTCTGGCTCGGGGGCGGCATCATGTGGGAGCCCATGGCGATCTCCATTCTCTTTGGCCTCATCTTCTCCACGGTACTCACCCTGGTCTTTGTGCCCGTGGTCTACTCTCGATTTTATGGGGTGCATTTTTAATGAAGGGGATATCGACGGCACAAAAAAAACCCGCCGGGGAGGCGGGTCTTTTTTACAGGTGAGATTTATAGGGGAGTGTGCCCACCAATGGGCAAATCTCTCATGTGCATTTC
The DNA here is from genome assembly GCA_013619155.1 of Desulfobacteraceae bacterium. GTDB lineage: Bacteria > Desulfobacterota > Desulfobacteria > Desulfobacterales > Desulfolunaceae > Desulfoluna. The sequence continues at coordinate 1,142 of JABXKT010000239.1, read as the reverse complement.
CTTGATAAATGGGGAGGAGTCATTCATCATCTGGCCTTGATTATGCCTGAGTAGAAATAGGCAGTCAATAAAAAATATGCCTTTATGAAAAAAGTTTGTCTCTCCAAACAAGGAGAGGAGAGAGGGGACTCGGCATCTGACGGGTCCCCTCTTTTTTTGTAGCGGCGGCGGTTACTGGCTTTTGAGCTGTTTTTGCTACCCTCGCCTCGGTTGCCCCTGCGGGGGCACCCATTTATAAAAGGGTGCCAAACAGGAATTTATAGTGATTGTGACGGACCTTTGGTCCGTCACAATCGCACACGTGGGGTCCAGGGGATTTATCTCCTGGCCAACCGAGGCCCTTTTTGGGGTCACTTTAACCATACGGGTGAAAGATGCCTCGGTTGCCCCTGTCGGGAAGCAAATTTCTGAAAAGGGTGCCAAACCGGTTGGATAAATTTACTCAAGCGTAAAACCAAATCAAAGGCATCTGTGATTTACCCCGAGGCACGAGGGGTAAAGCGCATATGCCTCCTGCTCTCGAGGTGACACACCTCGCCGCCGGAGGCATCACTTTTTGCGCAGGCCCTTAAAAGAGGTAGGTATCGGTCTCCATGGTGAGCAGATCGATGTGTACCATGGTGGCACTCTTGGGGGAGAGGGTGCCCAAAAGGGCCCGTATAATTTGGGTGCACTGGAAGCCTGCGGCCACAGCCGGGGTGACGGCCGGGGTGCCCAGGGTCTCTTCGGCGGTGGCGGTGGCTCCCCAGCCGAAGAGATCTCCGAAGGCTGGGCCATCGGGCCAGAGCACCATCACCTGGGCCTCGAAGCCTGCGATGGTGGCATGGACCATGGGGACGCCCATCTCTTTTGCCTGCTCAAAGAGGCGTGCGCGGTGGGTGAGGGAGTCGAGACCGTCGGCGATGAGATCCACTCCGGTGAGGGCGGTGTGAGCCTCGGTGCTGTTGATGTCTAAGGGGTAGGCCTCGATCTGGGTGGCGGGGTTGATGGCGGTCAAGGCCTCTCGTGCCGCCTCGGCCTTGAGAACCCCGAGGCTTTTTTCAGAGGCAAAGAGCTGGCGGTTGAGGTTACTCGCCTCGAAGCGGTCGGGATCGAAGAGACGAAGCTCCCCCACCCCCATGCGTGTGAGGAACTGGGCGATG
>JABXKT010000062.1 GCA_013619155.1 Desulfobacteraceae bacterium | reverse complement strand
TCCCCATCCTTCTTCTATCCCCCCCCCTCTTTTTTCTTGGTGCAAATCACATCTGCCTTTGATTCGGGCTTAAGTCGGTGTTGCTTGATGATACCGGTTTGCCCCGCCCCGCTCATAAAAATTGGCAAAAGCGTGGCTCCCGCCAGGGCCGCCGAAGGCATGGACTGACTCGTTATTTTAAATCGTTCCTTCGGATCGGATGGTAAGGAATCCTTTCTCTATAAATTAGAGGCATTGATCAATGATCATGGGGCGAAATTAATTTGACATGGTCCATGGTCGGTGATTCAATGGGCGCGGTACCCGAGACGGAGCGTTATCGCCGTTTTTTACGTTGCGATAGCCCTTCGCCTCGTGTCGCGATATCAATTTTTGCCCATGGGAGGGAGGATGGATGCCGAGATTTTTTTGACTCTGGACGAGGCAAAGAGTGCCCTGTATATGGATTTAGAATCGTATGGGCTTCAGGAGGAAACCCTGGTGGAGATGGCCACCCTTGCCGGGGATCCCTGGTTATCACGTCTCAGGGAGGAGATGCGGGGGGATGCCGGGTGTATGGAGAGGGTCGCCCACCTCTTCGGAGAGTTTATGGAGAGTCCCCAGATCACCGAGGCGGTACTCTGCAGTCTCCTCTCACTTCTCTTCTGGGGGAGCGTTCACCCGGCTCGCGATGGCCAGGGTCGGTATGGGGTGATTCTGGGCACGGGTCTCGGGGCCTTCACCTGTCTAAACTGTGGCCAGTGCTGCACCCAGCTCGACTACCAGGGCGCACTGGTTCCCGATGATATCGCCATGTGGGAGGCGGCGGGTCGCGATGATATTCTCGCCTGGGTGGCCCCGGGCGTCGATGAGGGGGCCTTTACCATTTGGGTCCACCCCGATACCGGAGAGATTGTGACGCCTTGCCCCTTTCTCGACGGGGAGACGGGGACGCACCGCTGTGCCATTCATGAACTTAAGCCCGCCTTCTGCCGGGAGTATCCCGCCACCCAAAAACACGGCCTCCTCACCGATTGTCCCGGCGTGATACAGATGGTGATGGGGGAGCGGCGGCGTGTGATTCCTTCGGGCCCTCGGTGAATCGACAGGGCCCCTTTCTCCTTCCTTACCGCATGGCCGGCATATTGCCCTCCCGAGTATTCTCAAAGAACTGTTTAATATAGAGGATGTGCTCGGCCATGGCCGCGTAGGCGTTGCCGCTGTCCCGTTTTTCGATGGCGGAGAGTATCTGGCGGTGTTGGGCGAGGATCTCCTCGGTGCGGGTGGGCATGTCGAAGAAGTGTTTGAGGCTCTCATTGATGCCGAAGAAGATAAAGTCGTAGAAGAGCTTCATCATATGCACCTGCAAGGGGTTGCGGGTGGCGTGGGCGATGGCCATGTGGAAGTGGGCATCTTCATCGGTACCCCGTCGCCCCTCCTGGATGGCCTCCTCCATGGTGGCGATGCTTTTTTCCATGGTGCGGATATCCTCTAAGGTCGCCTTTTCGGCGGCCAGGGCCGCACCGTTGCACTCGAGTCCCATGCGTACCTCGAGGAGGTCGGTGATGGTGGCGTTGTGGGAGGCCATGAGACCCATGATGGGGTTATTCCGGATGGAGCCGAGCTCCCGGACGAAGGTGCCCTGGCCCTGGCGCTGATCCACGAGTCCCATGGCCGCCAGCTTGTTTAAGGCCTCTCGCACGGTGTTTCGACTCACTCCCATCTCCTTCATTAACTCTCGTTCCGGCATCATGCGGTCGCCCGGTTTCAGGTCGCCCCTGAAGATAAGATCACGGATCTGTTCAAAGACCTGGTCTGCAATGCGTTTGGGTTTAATGGGTGCCAGGTGGTTGTTCATGGGAGGTTCCTTCAAAGCAAGTGGGGTAAAAAAAGCGTTTCGGTCCGTGGTACGCTTTTTATAGCGGCGATACGCCGTTTCCCAGGAGTGTGTGGTGGTGTCAAATGATTGGTTGGACCATATTACCAATCTTCCCCTGGGGCGAATGAAAGGGGTGTGATCCCTTATCATATGGACAGTTTTATCAAAAACAGGGCCAAGAATCAAAATAAAACAGGGCTTATTTTCAAGGGTATGGAGTTGTATTCCTTGAGAGTTCCCTGTTTTTTCTTGACACGGGGTCCGTTTATGGCCAATATTGGTTCTACCAATTACAGGTAGAACCAATAAGATTCGTCGGCCATTCCATCCATGGGAATACCTCGAAGACGAACACTGTTTCTAAAGCGGTCTTGTGCATCATTTTATAGTGTTGTGTTCGAAGGTGCCTAACTGGTGCGAATCGCTATCAAGGTGATAAGGACGATGGATACCCCGAAATTTGGGGCTTTTTTGATCACACGGGGTGTGTATGAGAAGTCCGATAATTTTTTAGGCATCATCGGTTAATCAATGAAGGAGGCGAAGTGAGTCAGGGCGATATACTCCAATCCATGAAAGAGGGTTCTGAAAAGGCGCAGGCTGTTGTAGCGCCAGCAACCACCCTCGAAGAGGCCATTGCGTACGCTGTGAATTTGACGGTGCAAGAGGGCGGCACGACTATGGCGGCCCCCGGAATGGATGATGCGGCACGGAAGGCGCTGAGTGCGGCGTGTGGAGAGAAGGGGATCACCCTTCTCGACTCTCCGCTGCGTGCGCAGATGACAAAGATTCATACGGCCTTTACCTGGGCCGACCGGGGCATTGCCGACACCGGCACCCTGGTCCTCAATTCCGATTCCGAGGAGTTTAGAATCGCCACCATGCTCAGTGAGACCCATGTGGCCGTGCTTCCTGTCGACAATATTGTGCCCTCCATGGATGCCCTGGAAGGGTATATGACCGAGCATTTTAAAAAAGGCCCGGGATATATCGCCTTTGTGACCGGTCCCAGCCGTACCGCCGATATCGAGCGGATTTTGACCATTGGGGTGCATGGCCCCAAACGATTGCATATCCTTTTTCTGGATGGAGGTGAGAAATGATCCATACCCCTGAAACCGAAAAAGAGTTCAAAGCGCAGATCAAGAAATCCCTCGAAAAAGATTTCATGAGAAAGACCCTGACCAACTTTTCCGTGGCCTATCGTCAGTCACGTTCCAATGCCTTTGCGAATCTCGACTTAGAAGGGATGCGAGAGGATATCGCCTGCATGAAAGACGCAGGAATCCCGAACCTGACCGTACTTTTTGATGAGTTCAAGAAGAACGCCGAAGCCGCTGGAACCATCATCCATGTGGCCAAGGATGGGGATGAGGCCAACCGTATCATCGCCCAGATTGCCAAAGAAAATGGCGTGAAACGCATCGTCAAGTCCAAATCCATGACCGCGGAGGAGACCTTTTTAAATGACCATCTGGAGAAGGATGGTTATGAGGTGGTGGAGACCGACCTGGGTGAGTGGATCATCCAGATGCGCCATGAGGGCCCCTCTCATATGGTGATGCCCGCCATCCATCTCTCCCGGTATCAGGTGGGAGAGCTCTTCTCCGATGTGACCGCGAAAAAACAGGACCCCGAGGATATCGAAGGTCTCGTGAGGGTGGCCCGTAAGGAGCTGCGTCCCACGTTTATCGCGGCGGATATGGGGATCTCCGGCGGTAACTTCGCCATCGCCGACTCCGGTGCCATCGGCCTCGTCACCAACGAGGGCAATGCCCGCCTCACCACCACTCTGCCCCGGGTGCATGTGGCCCTCATGGGTTTTGATAAGCTGGTTCCCGATGTCAGTGCCGCCATGAAGATCTTGAAGATTCTTCCCCGAAATGCCACGGGTCAGGCCCTCACCTCCTATGTGACATGGATCAAGGGGACCAACGAGTGTGCCCCGGGGCCGGAAGGCAAGAAGATCCAGCACATGATTTTTCTGGACAACGGGCGTCTGGCTCTGGCCAAAGATCCTATTTTTGCCGAGGTGCTTCGCTGCATTCGCTGCGGCGCCTGTGCCAACGTATGCCCCATCTACCGTATGGTGGGAGGGCACACCTTTGGCCACGTCTATATTGGAGCCATTGGCCTTATTCTGACCACCTTTTTCCATGGCAAGGAGAAGGCCCGGGGCATTGTGAAGTGCTGTCTCAACTGTCAGTCTTGCAAAGGGGTCTGTCCCTCCAAGATCGACCTCCCCTTTCTCATCAAGAATGTCTACGCCAAGGTTCAGGAAGAGGATGGCGGAAAGCCCTTAAAGACCCGTCTGACATCCCTTCTCCTGAAAAATCGTCGCCTCTTTCACACCACCATGAAGGCCGCGGCAAAGATGCAGGGGCCCGCCACCGATGGACCCTACGTGCGCCATCTGCCCAATTTTCTCATGGGGGATCATAATTTCCGTCGCCTCCCTGCCATTGCCGACCGCTCGCTGCGTGATGATTGGAAGCAGGTGAAGCCGAAGGTGACGAATCCCACCCTTAAGGTGGCCTTGTTCGGCGGGTGTGCCGGGGATTTTATCTACCCCGAACAGGGGAAAGCCTTTGCCAAGCTCTGCGAGGCGTACAACGTCTCCGTGGATTACCCCATGGACCAGAGCTGCTGCGGCTTGCCCACCATGATGATGGCTCAGATGGATACGGCCAAGGATATTGCCGCCCAGAACGTGAAGGCCTTCACGGCAGGAGATTACGATTATATCGTGACCTTGTGCGCCTCATGCGGGTCCCACATTAAGGAGAATTTTCCCAAGCTCTTGACGAAAAAAGGGGCAGTGCCCGCCGATGTGAAGGCCATGGCCGATAAACTCATCGACTTTAGTTCGTTCATGAACGACGTGGTGAAGGTGAAATCCGAAGATTTTATGAATCTCGGTCGCAAGGTGACCTACCACTACCCCTGCCATCTGGTACGCGGGCTGGAAGTCACTGAGGCACCCATGGCCCTTCTCGAGAAGGCAGGCGTGAATTATGTGGAGTCCAATGAGTCCCAGGTGTGCTGTGGCTTCTCCGGATCCTTCTCCGTGGACTTCCCCATGATCTCTAAGAATATGGTGGCCCACAAGCTGGATAATGCCGAGGCCACTGGGGCAACGACCCTTGTCACCGACTGCCCGGGGTGTGTCCTTCAGCTTCGAGGTGGTGCCGAGGCGCGCGGGATGAATCTCACCGTGAAACACATGGCTGAGGTCCTCCTGGAAGAGAAAAAATAAGGCCCTCTTGATTCCATGGGGCAAGATCGACACCGGCCCACCTCAAAATGGTGGGCCGGTCATTAAAAAAGGTGTTTGCAGCACTTTTTAATCAAAGAATCGCAGTGAAAATAGGGGCCCTTTTTTTAAATATTCCCTTCTATTTCTCCGTTTTTGCCCCCTAAATTATAGTTTACCCCGCCCCGGTGTCTGATCTCCCTAGCTCCCTCCCACAGGATAATGGCAGTGACCGGGGCGGTTTTTTTTTAAAGGGGCGGTGAGGCTTAGAGACGGCTCCTCGATTTATGGCGTGGCCGGGCCCCTCTTCTCGATTTTCTCCTCTTTTGTACACCGCAAGTCCGAAAAATTGGACTTTTCTATCCGCGGGAAAGATGCTAAAAACAGGAGATATTTTATTAACATACTGGTTATACCCTAAGATTTATATCTCGCCCCGGCCAGATCTATCCGAAGAGGCGTGGGGTCTTTTTCCACGGATGTGTGTCCCCAGAAGTGTGGGTGAACGCCTGTTCATCCTGTGTAACGGGTTCCTTGACAGTGACACCGTCCCGTTTCCGAACGGAGCATGGGGCGCGTATTTCATGGGGATGATATTTTATAGTGCTTCCTTCAGAAGAAACCCTTATAGGGTTTAATCCCTCTTTATTATACGAGTTATATCTCCTTCTTCACCCACTTTTTTCTGTGCTTGATCCTGGGATCTCAGCAGGTAAGCTTTGTTTGCTTGAAATTATGGCATGACTTTTGTATGTTCTCTCCGTTGTTGAAAACTACCCGTGTGGGTTGTGACTCCAAAATTTCAGAATATTTTCACCTTCTATTTTCATAATAAGCAAATGGCCTCATCGAGGAGGCTTTTTTCGGCTTATCGTGAGTGCTTTATCATCATAAATGCTTGAATTTAAAAATGTTTTTTGTGTTTATTTATGAAGGATGATCGGAGCATGCCCACCGTTTTTGACCCTTTAACAAGGGCGACAATTTAGGCAATACAACCCACGCATCGAAATCATAGCGGGGCTTTAAATATTGAAGAAGTGCATCCGTCTGTCTCCTTATTTTAAAGGGGACGGTGCAGCCAGCGGATCGCATAGTCCGGGCTGCAGCATGAGAACAAACAAAGACAAGGGAGTCTTCTTGTGAATCAGATGAAACAGTTTAAAAAGACGATTGATGGTAACACAGCGGCAGCTCATGTGGCTTATGCCTTGAGTGACGTGGCGGCCCTCTATCCGATCACCCCCTCCACCCCCATCGGGGAGGTCTCCGATGTGTGGGCTGCTGGCGGCAAGAAGAACATCTTTGGTGAGGTTCTCACCATCAAGGAGATGCAGTCTGAAGCGGGCGCGGCCGGTGCCCTTCACGGTGCCATCGTCGCAGGTGCACTGACTACGACCTTTACCGCATCTCAGGGCCTCCTCCTGATGATTCCCAACATGTACAAGATCGCCGGTGAGCTCCTCCCCTGCGTCTTCCATGTTACCGCCCGTGCCATCGCCGCCCACGCCCTCTCTATTTTCGGTGATCATCAGGACGTGATGGCGACTCGCCAGACAGGCTTTGCCATGCTCTGCTCAAACTCTGTGCAGGAAGCCCATGATATGGCTCTGGTGGCTCACCTCGCCACCCTCGAAGGCCGTGTGCCTTTCCTTCACTTCTTCGACGGGTTCCGTACCTCCCACGAAATTCAGAAGATTGACGTTCTGGAGTACGACTCCATCAAACAGATGGTGAACATGGAGGCTGTGGCCGAGTTCAAGGCCAACGCCATGAACCCTGAGCACCCTGAAGTGCGTGGTACTGCCCAGAACCCCGATATCTATTTCCAGGGTCGTGAAGCTTCCAACCTCTACTACGATGCGATTCCCTCCACTGTCACCGATTACATGGACAAATTGTACGAGGCCACCGGTCGTCGTTACCGTCCCTTCGACTACGTGGGTCACCCCGAAGCCGAGCGCGTTATCGTTGCCATGGGATCTTCCTGTGAGACCATCGAAGAGAGCATCTGCCACCTCATGGAGCAGGGCGAGCGTATCGGTCTGATTAAGGTTCGCCTCTACCGACCCTTCGTTACCGAAGCATTCCTCAACGTGCTCCCCGCGACCTGTGACCGTCTCACCGTTCTCGACCGCACCAAAGAGCCGGGTGCCATCGGCGACCCCCTCTACCTTGATATCTGCGCCGCCTTCACCGAGAGCAACGTTCTGGCTCCCCAGATTACTGCCGGTCGTTATGGCCTGGGTTCTAAGGAGTTCACTCCCTCTATGGTCAAGGCTGTCTTCGATAACATGAAGGCCACCTCACCCAAGAATCACTTCACCGTGGGCATCAAGGATGACGTCTCTTACACCTCTCTGGACGTGATTGATGAGATTCACCCCCAGACTGAAGGGACGGTTCAGGCTAAGTTCTGGGGCCTCGGCTCCGATGGAACCGTTGGTGCGAACAAGAGTGCCATCAAGATCATCGGGGATAACACCGAGAAGTATGCGCAAGGTTACTTCTCTTACGACTCTAAGAAGTCGGGTGGTGTGACGGTTTCTCACCTTCGTTTTGGTGATAACCCCATCCGTTCGACCTACCTCGTCACCGCCCCCGACTTTGTCGGATGCCATGTCCCCTCCTACGTCAAGCTTTATGATGTGGTAGAAGGGATCAAAGAGGGTGGTACATTTGTACTGAACTCCCCTTGGGCTGCCGATGAGATGGAGACCCGTCTTCCCGGAAGCCTCAAGCGTACCCTGGCCGAGAAGAAGATTAAATTTTTCACCATCGATGCCGTGAAGATCGCCGGTGAAGTGGGTCTTCGGAACCGTATTAACATGGTTATGCAGACCGCCTTCTTTAAGCTTGCCAATGTTCTTCCCATCGATGAGGCCATTGCCTACCTCAAAGACGATATCAAGAAGACTTACGGTAGGAAGGGCGATAAGATCGTTAACATGAACATCGAAGCCGTTGACAAGGCCATGGATAACCTTGTCGAAGTGGTTGTGCCCGAAGCGTGGGCCGATGCGGAGCTTGAGGTTGCCATCGAGGACGATGTCCCCGAATTCGTAGCCAACGTCATGCGTCCCATGATGGCTCAGAAAGGGGATGATCTTCCCGTGAGTGCCTTTGAGCCCGACGGTGTCTTCCCCGTGGCGACCAGCCAGTACGAGAAGCGCGGCGTGGCCATTGAGGTCCCCGAGTGGGTGGCTGAAAACTGTATTCAGTGTAACCAGTGCGCTTACGTCTGCCCCCATGCCACCATTCTTCCCGTTCTTGCCAGCGACGAAGAGTTGGAAGGGGCACCCGAAACCTTTGGTACCATTCCTGCCATGGGCAAAGAGCTGAAGGATAAATTTAAATTCCGTATTCAGGTCAATACCATGGATTGCCTCGGTTGCGGCAACTGTGCAGATATCTGCCCTGCCAAGACTCCGGCTCTCGTCATGAAGCCCCTGGCCACTCAGGCCCAGGCGGAGATTCCCAACTACGATTTCTCCCAGACTATCTCCTTCAAAGATGACGTGATGCCCAAGACCAGCGTGAAGGGAAGTCAGCTCCAGAAACCCCTCCTCGAGTTCTCTGGTGCCTGTGCCGGTTGTGGTGAGACTCCTTATGTTAAGCTGATCACCCAGCTCTTCGGCGATCGCATGCATATTGCCAACGCCACAGGGTGCTCTTCCATCTGGGCCTCTTCCGCACCTTCATCACCCTATTGTGTGAACAAAGACGGATTCGGTCCCACCTGGGCCAACTCCCTCTTCGAAGATGCTGCTGAATTCGGTTACGGCAAGATGTCCGCCATGGTTCATCGCCGTACCGCCCTGAAGCATCAGATTCTTGAAGCCATGGAACTTGAGATCTCTGAAGAGCTCAAGAGCGCCATGACCGAGTGGATCGCCAATATGGACGACGCAGAAGGATCCAAGGCAGCCGGTCAGACCATGGAAGCCCTCCTTGTTGTGGAGCCCTTGGATGATTCGCTTATCGATGAGATTGCGGCTCAGGCCGACATCTTCACCAAGAAGTCCTTCTGGGTCTTTGGTGGGGACGGCTGGGCATACGACATCGGTTTTGGTGGCGTGGACCACGTTCTGGCATCGGGCGAAGATATCAACATCTTTGTCATGGATACCGAAGTCTACTCCAACACCGGTGGCCAGTGCTCCAAGGCGACCCCTTCAGGATCCATCGCGAAATTTGCCGCATCTGGTAAGAAGGTTGCCAAAAAAGATCTGGGCGCCATCGCCATGACTTATGGTTATGTCTATGTGGCCTATATCTCCATGGGCGCCAACAAGCAGCAGACCCTTAAGGCCCTTCTGGAAGCGGAAGCGTATCCTGGTCCCTCACTCGTGATTGCCTACGCTCCTTGTATCAACCATGGTATTAAGAAGGGCATGGGCAAGACCCAGGAAGAGTCCAAGTTGGCCGTTGAGTGTGGCTACTGGCCTCTGTACAGGTTCAACCCCCTTCTTAAAGAAGAGGGCAAGAACCCCTTCATCCTGGAATCCAAGGTGCCCAACGGTACCATGCAGGAGTTCCTGGGCGGCGAGAACCGTTACGCAGCTCTGGAGAAGAGTTTCCCTGAAGAGTCCAAGCGACTTCGTATTCAGGTAGAAAAAGAGATGATGGATCGCTACGACCTGCATACACATCTCGCCTCACGAGGCAACGAAGAGAAGTAAAAAAAATGCATCACTGATGCGTTGTGAATAAAAAAAGCCGCCTTCCCACATTTTGTGGGGGGGCGGCTTTTTTGTTTTAAACGGTGTGTGAATGGGGCGGTGCACTCATGACGCTTATGCTGACCGTCCCTTTCACGCTTTTTCTGTTTTCTCCGTCTTGTCCGTTGTATTGAGCATTTTTTCAAAGGCTTTTTGTCCTTTGTCGATGTGGTCCCGAAAGGCGACGCGGCCTTTTTTACAGGCATCGAAGCCGCTTTGCATCATCTTTTGGGCGGGTTCGGGAAAAAGGGGGCTCTCCTTGACCATACGGAGGGTGGCTTCCTGGGTTTGGTCCTGGAGTGTGCCCAGGGTGGCGTAGATATTTTCAAAGCCATTTTTATTCAATTCATAGGCTTTGCGGATAAAATTCAGGGCATCATTCATGTTGCACCTCCGAAGATAAGAGTGTGGGTAGTGAGGCATCTATTGATATGTTATTTGATTAACATATGGGTATTGCTCTTTTAAAGAAGTGTAGCTCAGGCGGGGGATATGTCAAGTATAAAATGTTGCAACGCAACATAGGGGGGCGGGGAGGGGAGTCTGTTTTTTAGGCGAAGCGACTCCCCGGAGTGTGGGTAGGCGGTACGGGTCAGATGTGGTAATCCACGACCCGACGCTCTTCCATGACTTGTTGGATAAAGGCGACCACCCGTTGGTGCTCCGGGTGATTGGCATACCGGTTGAGGGCCTCCTCATCCTCGAACTCCGAGTAGAGACAGAGGTGGGCGGTTTGGCTATTGGAGAAGATATTGATCCCCACCTCGAAGGCTTTAATTTCGTCAATTTTTTCCACCAGTGCATCGAGCATGGTTTTTAGCGTCTGGGCATTCTCCAGGGCACTGGCCCCCTTGGCCGTCTCTTTGAGTTTTAGCATGACAAGGTGTTTGAGCATGGTCTCTCCTTGGGTAGTGGGGTGCGTTTTGTATTGTGATTTTAGGTATTGAAATAAAAAAACCCGGCATCCACATGTCGACTGCCAGAGGCAGGCTCGTTAATGGGGGTGCCGGGTTTTTGGTTCCCCGGCTGAAGGGAACCCACGGAAGATGGGGTGACGTATTGGCTATATCAAGATCTCTCGTTGATGGATGGCAGTGCCTTAGGGTGCTTAAGTGACCCTTTTTGTCGGGCATGCGTCCCGTATCCGAGAGGTTTTTTTATGGGGGCGTGGCCTATTTTCAGGGGGGCCTTCGGGATGGTGAGGAGGTATACGCCCTTACGAGGATCGGGGATGGTCTTTTTTTAAAACGGAAGATTGATATGGGGGCACGCAGTTTTGGAGTATTTTTGTGTAACACTGTTAAACCCAGCAGGAGAAAGAGAATCTAACAGGTTGTCTGCTAATTTATACAAGTTTTGTGCCATGTACAATAGAAAAATAGTAAAGTCATGGGAGCTCTCCTCATGGCAGCCGTCTCCCGGACGCGTGCCCCCAGAACTATCGCTACAGTCCCCTCCCCCTGGTGTGGGAAAGAGGACTCTCGAGTCCGAAATGCAGGAGATTGTGAACGGGGGCGGGAGGGGCTCTCTTTTTGTCTATTCCGATGAGATGGAGATCTCTTTTTTCTTTAAGAGGGTGTAAAAATGGGATTTAGAGAGGCCGGAGATCTCCATGATTTTTTTGGCATTGCCTCCGGTGTGCCGGATGAGCTCTTTCAGGTATTGTTCCTCCATGACCCCCTTGAACTCTTTGATCTCTGGAATGCGCCCCTTGAATTGATGTTTGATCTCCATGGCCGTCTCCGAAAGAATACGGGTGATCTGGGGATGGGCCCCCTCCATGGGGGACTGTTTTTCGGTGATGTCCGGGGTACCCAGGTTCAAGGAGGCCTTGGCGACCTTGATACGGATGTGGCTGGGTAGGTCCATGGCATAGAGCGTGCGGGTACGTCCCGAGGTGATAAAGGCCATCTCCAGGACGTTGAAGAGTTCTCGGATATTGCCCGGCCAGCTGTAGGCGGAGAGGGTGTCAAAGAAATCGACGTCAAACCCTTTGTTGGGGACGCTGTACTCTTCGCAGAGGCGGTCGATAAAAAACATGGTTAGACGTTTGATATCCCCTTTTCTGGCGCGCAAGGGGGGCAGTTCCAGGTGGATGGCCCAGAGGCGAAAGAGAAGGTCCCGTCGAAACTCCCCCTTTTCCACCATCTCTTCCAAATTGCGGTTGGTGGCGGCGATGAGGCGGAAATTGCTGGTGACCTCCTGGGTTTGGCCCACGGGGCGGAATCGTTTCTCTTGGAGGACCCGTAGAAAGGAGCGCTGGATAGATAGGGGCATATCTCCCACCTCATCGAGGAAGAGGGTGCCGCCGTCTGCGGTCTTGATGAGCCCTATGCGATCGGCATCTGCACCGGTAAAGGCGCCCCGTTTGTGTCCAAAGAGGGTACTTTCCAGAAGGGTCTCGGTGAGGGAGGCACAGTCCACGATGACGAAATTGTTTCCCATCCGGGGGCTGTTCTCATGGATGGTGCGGGCGAAGAGCTCTTTTCCGGTGCCCGTCTCGCCGGTGACGAGTACCTGGGACTTGGATACGGATGCCTTGGCCACGATATCGAAGCATTTGCGCATGGCCGGGCTGCTTCCGATGATATTGTCAAGGTTCAGGGCCACGGGTGTCTCTACCTGCTTCTCCTCATGGTATTTTAGGGCACGCGAGAGGCTTAAGCGAGTCTGTTTGATGGAGGTGGGCTTGACCAGGTAGTCCCAGACCCCTCCTTGAATGGCCAGTTCGGCCCCATCGGGATCCCCCTGGCCGGTCAAGATGATCACTTCGGGCTGTGAGGGGGATTTTTTGATGGTGGGAAGGGCGGTGAGACCGTTTCCGTCAGGCAGGCGCACGTCGAGGAAGACCACATCCACCGTATGGGCCTCTAAGTAGCCGGTACCCTCTTTGAGGGTGTGGGCGGTGACGCAAAGGTGCCCCATGCGCCGCACCAGACTCTCCATGGTTTCGCAGAATTCGATATCGTCGTCGATGATGAGGATGGTGGTCATGGGGTCTCCTTGGGCTCCGGGTGCAGGATGGTGTTGATGGTTGCCGATAGGGTCTGCCGATTGTATGGCTTGATGAGCACCTCCCGGACATTTCGGGTCCATTTCATGGAGAGGCTCTTTTCACGGCCTGAAACGATGAGAACCGGGCACTCTGGATCCTTATGACACAGTGTGGCGGCCAAGACAAACCCGTTGTCACCGGGCATGTCGAAGTCGGTGATGACGAGATCGATGGCCCCTTTCTTTGCCGTGAAGAGGGTGATCGCTTCTGAGGCGTCTTTGGCCACCATGACGCCGTATCCCAGGCGTTCGAGGACACGAGGTACGGTGTGGCGCTGCTCTTCATCATCTTCTACGAAGAGAATTGTCCCCTTTCCCAGAGGGGAGGCGAAGGGATCTTTTTTCGATATATCATGGGGCTTTTCGGCCCGGGGAAGATAGATGTCAAAGGTGGTGTCGATGCCGGGGAGGCTGCTCACATGGATGCCGCCCCGGTGCCCCTTTAGTATCCCGTGGACCACGGCAAGGCCCAGGCCTGTTCCCACGCCCTTCTCCTTGGTGGTGAAGAAGGGGTCGAATATTTTATCGATGAGGGTCTCTGGGATACCGGGACCGTTGTCCGATATGGTGATACGGCAATACTCTCCCGGAGACATGTTGAAAAGAGCAGCGCGGTGTTCATCCACCTCGGTGGGGGCCACCGAGACGGTTATGGTTCCGCCCTGACTCTTCATGGCTTGAAATGCGTTGGTGCAGAGGTTCATCAGGATCTGGTGCAACTGGGTGGGATCGGCCAGGCAGATGCACTCCTCGCATGTTGTGATCTCCTTTAGGGCCACCCGGCTCGATATGGTGGGGCGGAAGAGGGCCAGGGCCTCCCCCACCACATCGGTGATGTTGACGATCTGAAACTCCTCCCGGGAGGGGCGACTGAAGGTGAGGATGCGGTTGACCAGCTCGCTTCCCCGGGCACTTGCCTTGAGGACCCGTCTCAGGTCCTCGGCCGCCATGATCTCGGGATCGATATCCTCTAAGGCGAGTTCCGTAGAGTTGATGATGGAGGTGAGGATATTGTTGAAATCGTGGGCGATGCCCCCGGAGAGGGTCCCCAAGGCCTCCATTTTTTGAGACTGGACGAGCTGTTTCTCTAAGTTGACTTTCTTGGTGATATCCTCGGCGGTTCCCAAGATGCCCGTGATGTGTCCGTATTCATCGATTAAGGGGATCTTGTTGATCTCTAAACTCATCTCCTTTCCCTTACGATTCTTGATGTTGCGACGGATGCGGTAGCGTGGTTCTCCGAACTCAATGATGGACTGGTCAATGTCTCGGGAGCTACGAATGTCCTCTTCATCGGCCATGATGTCGCTGTAGGTGGCGTTCAGATCATCGGTGGCATCGAGACCGAAAAAAATCTTGAAGGAGCGGTTCCCCCCCACGTAGGTGAGATGTTTGTCCTGCCAGTAAACGAGCTGGGGGATGTTGTCCAAGACGATCTGAAGCTTGTTTTTGGACTCTTTCATAGCAAACTCCGCCAATTTTCTCTGGGTGATGTCTTCGCTAATGCCCTCCACATGTTCCACCTCTCCGTATTTATTTTTTACAAGGCTGGTGTTGATGGAGGCCCATCGTTTCTCTCCCTGGGTATTAAAAAATTCGATTTCAAGGCCCACCATATCTTTTCCACCCATGATCATCTGATGCAGGCGTCCCTTGGTCTCTAAGGATCCATAATGCTTTTCGATGGTGTCAATCTGGGCCAGGGCCTCTTGCCTACCTGTGTAGCCGAGCATCTGGGCAAAGGCGTTGTTGATGTTTAAGAGGTGGCCGGACAGATTTGAGAGGAAGATCCCCTTGCTGGCATTTTCGAAGATGCTTCGGTAACGCTCTTCGGCTTTTTTTAGGTCCGATTGGGCCTTGTTCATGTCGTTAATATCGAAGATGGCTCCCACCAGTCCACTGATCTCATTTTTTGCATTCCGGTAGGTCGCCTTGTGGAGAATCACATGGTGGGGGGGGCTGTTGTGTCTGTGGATTTGTGATTGATAGACACGGATACCATTTTCTGCCGTTAAGTGGCTGTCGCTCTCATCGGAGAGGGGGGGCTCTCCTTGGGGGTAGAAGAGGGCATCGGTGTGGCCAATGATCGCTTCGCGGGTGACTCCAAACCATCGCTCAAATTCCCGGTTGATCCCTTGGTAGTGGCCGTTCATATCCTTGAAGTAGATGGGGATCGGCACGGTCTCCATGAAAATTTCGAGGAAGGAGAGCTGATCCTTTAAGTCCTCCTGCACGCGTCGACGCATGATGATGTTCATGACGAGAAAGACCATGGCCACCGAGAGGGTTGCGGAACTGATGACCAGTACCCAGAAGAGCTCCCGGTTGAGTTGGTAAAAGGGCCGGGGCAGGTGGATGATGGTGGACCCTTTCGGAAGATTCGATGTGGAGATATGAAATTTTTTGAGCTGATTGTAATCAAAAATCCAGCTGTACTGGGCGTCGTGGGAGACCGGCAGATGGGAGACCGGGGTGCCGCCAATGATCTTCAAGGCCATTTTTGCGGCGGTCTCTCCGTGGAGGCGGCCGCTTGTGAGGCGTCCCCCTACGGTTCCCTTACCGACGAGAAATTGCCAGAAGCTGTAGATGGGGGCGTGTGAATTTTGTTCCAGCTCGGGGACGAGGTCGGCGGTGCCGTAAAAGGTGCCATTTCCGGCGCTGTATTGGGGGATGAAGAAAAAGATGGTGTCATCGGTGGCGTCTCGTACGGTTTGAAAGAGGTTGGCGCGGTTGGCCATGTTGATAAATTCGATGCGGAGCTTTCGGCCCTTATGGGGATAGGCCTTTCGTATCTCATTGGTCATGGCTCGTCCTGTGGCAGACGAGTCGGTGATGACCACGATACGATTCCGGCTGGGATGCAATTTCAAGGCGATATTGATGTTGCCGGAGATATCCACAGACTCGGCCACCCCGGTGATGTGAGTCTCCCCTTTTAGGCGCTCGGGGGTGTAGTCGTTGACCCCACAAAAGACGATGGGCACTCCATGAAAGAGGGTGCTTCGGTGGGTGACGGCAAATCGGAAGGCGTTGTTGTCCGAGACGATGACGATATCGGGTCGGAAGATGGTGAGTTTATGGCGGTACAGGGCGAGAAGGTTCGCCTCGACGGTCTCTCCCCGATACTTTTTGGAGTCCATGTATTCGATCTGGATGGCCATGGGGAGCCCACTTTCGGCGAAGACAGAGCGAATGCCATCCACGATATTGTCCGACCAGGCGTATCCATGTTCATAGGAGTTTAGGATCAGCACATTGGTTTTATTGGCCATGGCCGGTGGGGCTAGGATGAGGAGAATGGCCGCTGCTGCAAGCCAGAGGGTAATTTTATGAATCATGGCCGTCCTCTTCTTCACGGTTAAAAAAAGATTTTTTTACGGTGGAAATATAGGGTATTATACTAAAAAAGAGCTCTGCATATCGGAGCCCGTCACGTGACGGCTGTTTTGTCTCTCTATCCCCTCTTAAAATATGGTTGGTGCATCCTCACCCTTCTTATCGTGATCCAATCAAGATTCATGCCAGTCAACAGGTCTCTTTCATAGAGTTGTCACGGCTCTTTGGTCGTCATTTGTCTGTATGAGGATGCATGGCATCCGATATATGGGGAGATAAAAGTATGGGCGCCCCATGTCAAGTCGATACCCTCCCTTACACCTTACCTCACCTGTGGGGACGGGAAAAGGGGAGGTGCAGCCTGAGGGCCCTATAGTCTTTAAAAAAGGACCCCCTCTTCGTTCCGACCCTTTGTGGCGGTTTTAAGGGGGTGGGCGATTGTTTATGTACCTGGATAAGGGATTGTCATTAAAGTGATTGATCCCATGAATACCCATGGGGTACCGCGTCGATTCCGCATGGGAAGACTCCCCCTCTCTTCATCCCACCCTTCTGTGGGTAGTCCTTTTAATAGGCCATATAAATATATGGAAATAAACGCTTATATCGTCATTGTTCGTTTTTTAGGAGTGGGAGAACTGTTTTTTGCAAAAACACTGTTACAGGCACGGGACTATATTTCCCTTCCTGGCAACTCTAACGACGCGGCGGATCAAGCGAAATCAAAAAAGGAGAGAGAGCAGGCACGGAACTTGTATTCACCCAAAGAAAGCGTTTTGGGGTTGTATCTGTATTCATTTCTTGTGGATTGAGAGGTCCTTGGTCACGCAGGAGAGAGAAATCAGGCATCACATTTGCCTCTTTTTAGGGGCTCATCGAACTCAAGTCTAAAGTTTAGGGGGATTTGATATGTCGTTAGGAGTATTAGCACTTATTGCCTTTATTCCCATTGCTATCGTACTGATCTTTATGGTCGGTATGAAATGGCCCGCCACGAAGGCGATGCCACTAGCCTGGGCCGTCTGTGCCATCATCGCCATGGCAATCTGGAAGATGCCGATTGGCTTTGTTGCCGCTTCGACCCTCGCGGGTTTTGGAAGTGCCATCAACGTACTTATCATCGTCTTTGGCGCCATCATCATTCTGTATACCATGCAGGTGAGCGGCGCCATGGAGACGATCAGTTTCGGTTTTATGGGGATCTCCCGAGACCGCCGAATTCAGACCATCATCATCGCGTTTACTTTTGGTGCCTTCATCGAAGGAGCCGCAGGATTTGGAACGCCGGCAGCCATCGCAGCTCCTCTGTTACTGGGGCTGGGTTTCCCCGCTTTGGCGGCGGTGTGTGTGTGTCTGATTTTTAACTCCGTTCCCGTCACCTTTGGTGCCGTCGGTACCCCCGTCTGGTTCGGTTTTAAAACCTTGCGAACCCCCGTCGAACAGGCTCTGGCTGATGGCTCCATCGCCACCGGGTTTACCTCCTTCGACGAGTTCCTCAAGCACGTGGGCCAGTGGGCCGCTGTGACCCATGCCATCATCGCCTGCTTCCTTCTTGTCTTCGTTATCTGCTTTTTGACCCGCTACTTCGGCCAGAACAAGAGCTGGAAAGAGGGACTGGGGGCTTGGAAATTCGCTCTCTTCACCGCCGTTACCTTCGACGTTATTTATCTCTCCACCGCCTTCTTCTTCGGTGTAGAATTCCCATCTCTGATCGGTGGCCTCGTAAGCCTCGGTATCGTTGTGGCCGCGGCTAAAAATGGTCTCTTCATGCCCGAAGAGATCTGGGACTTCGGCGAGCGTGCCTCCTGGGATGATGATTGGGTCGGCGAAATCGAGCCCGGTAAATCAGATCTCAAGCCCCACATGAGCCAGTTCATGGCCTGGATGCCCTATGTTCTTATTGCGGTGATTTTGGTCCTCACCCGTTTAAGCTCCCTGCCCTTCAAGGGGTGGGTGACCTCGTGGGTGATTAGTTTTCCCCATATCCTGGGGTATGAAAGCGTCAACTTCGCCACCAAGCTCCTCTACCTTCCCGGCACAATTCCCTTCATGTTGGTGGCCCTCATCACCATCGGCCTCCACAAAATCCCTGCGGAAAAAGCCATCGGCGCATGGAAAGAGAGTTTCGTTCGTATGAAAAATCCCACCATCGCCATGCTCTTTGCAGTGGCTATGGTGGAGATCATGAAGCAGTCCGGTCACAACATCATGGGCTACAGTTCCTTGCCCTTGACCATGGCAGAAGCCATGGCGGCCATTACCGGTAAGACATGGCCCATGTTTGCATCCTATGTAGGGGCTCTGGGTTCCTTTATCACCGGTTCCTGTACCGTTTCCGACCTTCTCTTTGCCGATTTCCAGTATGGCCTGGCCACCAGTATCGGTGCCAGCCGTGAGATCGTTGTCGCCCTTCAGGGTGTGGGCGGCGCCATGGGTAACATGATCTGTGTCCACAACGTGGTCGCGGTCTCCGCCACCGTCGGTCTGGTGGGGATGGAAGGCACCATCATCAGGCGCACCATGATTCCTCTGATCCTCTACGGAATCATGGCCGGTACCATCGGCACCATCTTCTGCTATGTTCTCTTCCCCAATGTCTTCTAAGACCGTGGAATGGCACGCATAAGATAGAGTATACGCATCACAAGAGCGAAGATAGATCATCGGAGGGGGATCCCTACCAGGCTTGATCCGGTTGGGGCCCCCTCTTTTTTTGTCCTACCTTGGCATTGTTGATGCAAAGGTAAAAAAGAAGAGGTCCCACGCGCTGTGTGACAGGCGCGTGGCAGACCCGTTATGACAAATAGCGATATGCCGCATGGCCCCATTTTTATATATCGGTTTTTTATGAGGCCATGAGATTATTACCATAGAAACATTGCGAACCTGTGGGAGGGGGCTATATGATTTCTGGGAATTTGAAGAAAGAGTTTGAGATTTTGTTGGGTGAGAAGAACGTCATGAGTGATGAGGTCTCGCGCATGAACTACGCCTACGATGCAGCGGTTCTCGATCCGGTCATGCCGGCCCTGGTGCTTCGTCCCGAATCCAGCGAGCAGCTGGGAGATGTCCTTCGTCTCTGCGGTGAAAACGGCATTCCCGTTACCGTGCGTGGCGCCGGTACCAACCTCTCCGGGGGCACCATCCCTTATAAAAATGGCGTGGTGCTTCTCACCAATGCCATGAATAAGATTATCGAAATTAACGAGGCGGATATGTACGCCATCGTTCAGCCGGGCGTGGTGACGGCAAATTTTGCGGCGGCCGTGGCGGCCAAGGGCCTCTTCTACCCACCCGATCCGGGCAGTCAGAAGGTCTCTACCCTGGCGGGAAACGTGGCGGAAAATGCCGGCGGCCTGCGTGGCCTCAAGTATGGTGTCACCAAAGATTATCTCATGGGCATGGATTTTTTTGATGCCGAAGGCACTCTGGTGAAGACCGGATCCAAGACCGTGAAGTGTGTCACCGGATTTAATGTCGGGGGGCTCATGGTGGCCTCGGAGGGGTGCCTGGGCGTCTTCAATGAGATCACCTTAAAGCTTATTCCCCCCCCTAAGGCCTCCAAGTCCATGATGGCCGTCTACGACTCCGTGGCCGATGCCACCGAATCCGTCGCCGCCATCATCGCCGCAAAAATTGTCCCCTGCACCCTGGAGTTTATGGATAACTTTACCATCCGTGCCGTGGAAGATTACGCCAAGGCGGGTCTGCCCGTGGACGCCCGGGCCCTTCTCCTCATCGAGGTGGATGGACACCCCGGTCAGGTGGCCGATGAAGCCGCCGTTGTGGAGGAGATCTGTAAAAAGCACAATGCGAGCCGTATCCAGGTCGCCAAGGATGACGAGGAGAAGAATAAGGTCTGGGAAGCCCGTCGTGCAGCTTTGTCGGCTCTGGCTAAGCTCAAGCCGACCCTGGTCCTGGAAGATGCCACCGTACCTCGAAGCCAGATTCCGGAGATGGTGCGGGGGCTTGATACCGTGGCCGCCAAATTTGGCCTCTCCATCGGGACCTTCGGCCATGCCGGAGACGGTAACCTTCACCCCACGATCCTGTGTGATCGTCGGGATACCAAAGAGTGGCATAAGGTGGAGGCAGCCATCGAGGATATCTTCGATCTGGCCTTAAATTTGGGCGGGACCCTCTCCGGTGAGCATGGTATTGGCATCGCCAAATCGGGGTATATGGCCCGTGAGGTGGGCGAAGGATCCATGAATTACCTGCATAAGATTAAAAATGCCGTGGATCCCAAGGGCATTCTCAACCCCGGAAAGGTGATAGGAGATTAGTTCATGAACGATATATCCAATCTTCGAGCCACCCTTTCTGAATTGGACGACCTATTGGTGAACTGCATGCGCTGCGGGATGTGCCAGTCCGTCTGTCCCGTCTTTCAGGACTCCATGCTGGAGGGGGATGTGGCCCGGGGCAAGCTCGCCCTCATTGACGGCCTGGCCAAGCGTATGATCGATAGTCCCGTGGCGGTCAAGGAGCGTCTGGACAAGTGCCTGCTCTGCGGCTCGTGTGAGGCCAACTGCCCCAGTGGCGTGAAGATTACCGATATCTTCATTAAGGCCCGTACCGTTTTGACCGCCTATATTGGTCTCTCTCCTGTGAAGAAGGCGATCTTTCGCGGCACCCTCATTCATCCCCGGTTCTTTACCGGGCTTCTCTCCATGGGTGCCAAGTTCCAGTGGATGGCCACCAGCAAGGCGGATCCCTTTCTTGGGACCTCTTGTTCTAAGATCATGTCTCCCCTCATCGGGAACCGCCACTTTCTGCCCCTGGCCAAGCGGCCCCTGCACAAGGATTATTCGGGAGTAGATACCGGGAAGGGCACAGCCGGTATGCGCGTTGCCTTTTATCCTGGATGCGTGGTGGATAAGATGCTTCCCCAGGTGGGACACGCTGTTATCAAGGTTTTGGAACACCATGGGTGTGGTATCTATCTGCCTAAAAATCAGGGGTGTTGCGGTATTCCCGCCCTCGCCTCGGGTGATGAGGCGAGTTTTTTGAAACTTCTCAAGCACAACCTGAAGCCCTTCTCCCAGGGCAACTACGATGTGCTTGTGACACCGTGCGCCACCTGTACCTCCACCATCAAGAAGCTCTGGCCCAAGATGGCGGCCAAGATCTCTCCGGAAGCGGAGAAGAAGGCCCAGCGTATTGCCGATCGCACCATGGATATTAGTGAGTTTCTCGTCAAGACCTTCGATGTGGATCTCTCGGCCCATGCCGTGGTGGGAGAGAAGAAAACCGTCACTTGGCATGATCCCTGTCACTTAAAAAAATCCATCGGTGTCTCCGCCGAGCCCCGAACTATACTGAAAGGGCTTCCCGGATACGAGTATGCCGAGATGAATGAGGCCGATACCTGTTGTGGCAACGGTGGCAGTTTTAACCTGCTTCACTACGACACATCCAGCCGTATCGGTGCCAAAAAGCGGGAGAATATTCTCGCCACCGGTGCCGACGTGGTGGCCACGGGATGCCCGGCCTGTATGATGCAGATGACCGATATGCTCTCCCAGGGTCACGATCCGGTGGCCGTGAAGCATATTATCGAGCTCTACGCCGACGCCCTTTAAATCCAGCCTCACCCTGGCCACCTTAAAGTGGCCGGATAAAAAACCCCCGTCCTTAATTATAAAGGCCGGGGGTTTTTTTGTGGCCGTTTTTGGGCCTACGCCACCTGTTTTTTGGCGGTGGGAGCGCTAAAGTGTTGGGTGTAGAAGCGTAAGGAGTCGCGCTGGGCCTCTTTCACCCTCTCGGCAATATCCCGGGCATGATCCCCAAGAAGGGTGACCACCCGCCCCTCTATTTTTCCATCGCGCACCTGCTCCTGGAGGATGGCGAGGGCTTTTTCCACGGGCATCCCGGGGCGGTAGGGGCGATCCTCGGTGAGGGCGGTGAATATATCGGCCACGGCCATGATGCGGGCACCGGTATTGATTTTTTCCGCCGTGACGCGAAACGGGTAGCCGGTGCCGTCGAGTTTTTCATGGTGAAAGGCCGCCCACTCGGCCACCCGTTCGAGGCGATCGATGGAATTGAGGACCTCATAGGTAAAATAGGTGTGTTGCTTGACGATCTGAAACTCCTCCCAGGTGAGTTTTCCCTTTTTTTCGAGGATCGCGTTGGGAATGATGAGTTTTCCCAGATCATGAAAGTTTCCGGCCAGCTGCATAAGCCCCACCTCGGTCTCCATATAGCCGAAATGCCCGGTGATAAGGGCCGCACATTGGGCCACGCCGGCAGAGTGGGTGGCGGTGAAGGGGGAGCGGAAGTCGATAATTTTTTGGATCACCTGGGATATGGAGGCGATATCTTCGAAGGGGACCTCTGTCGATCGAAGGGGGGCCTCCCGAAGGAGCAGTCCGTAGAGACGGGAGGAGGTCACATCCAGCCAGAACTCCTCCCGGTTTGAGGTGGCGGTGAAGAGGGCCACGATATCGGGATGAAAGGTCTCTCCTTCCATGGACTGGATTTGATGTGTGATACCATCCATCTGGTTGAGAATAAAAGAGTGGCGCTGGATGAGCCGCTCCACCCAGTCCGCCAGGAGGAGAATCTGGGCATCCATCACATCGGGTAGGCTGATGGGCTGGTCGCAATCCCTCCAGTCTCTGTGGTGATGGCGTACGATGGGGGCCGCCGGGGCGAGGAGTGGGACGGATTGAAAGAGTACCTCCCCTTGAATGCAGTGGGCATTGGCATCTGCCTCTTCGAAGGCGTGGAGCCGCGTCTTATCTATGGGGCTGAGGGCACCGATATCGTGAAGGAGGGCCGCCATATAGAGTCGCTTGACGCGATCGTGGGGGAGGCCCGCCTGGGTGGCCATCTGCCAGGCCATGTAGGCACAGCGCATTTGATGGCAGGCAATATCTGGGTTGGCCAGATCGATGGCATCGGAGAGGGACAAGAAGATATTGTTTAGATTGACATAAATTTCACGCAGCATGTTCGGGCGGCTCCACACAAGTCCCATGGGGGAGTTAAAGATGATGGTAAATAATGAGGCGTTCTTAGGCGGAAATTAAAGATTTTTTGAACGCATCGACGGGCTAAGCGGCACCATATACGCCTGTGGATTGGTCCTTGCCGTATATGGCGGGGGCCCGAACATGGTGATTGAGTCGCCTATATCTCTGTCTGAGTTACTTATTTATCGGTTTAATCAGTGATCAACTAAAAGAGTTTTTTGGGGCCGTATGGGGGGAAGTGTAGACGGTGCGCCACAGAGTCCCCGGGACGATCCATAAAGAGCCCCACGCTTCCAAGGCCTTATTTGTGGTCCCTTGTGCCTCTCTCTAAGGATGTAGAGACGGCCCACTCTTTGGCCTTTTGGGCTATTTCTCTTATCCTGTAAATAAGTTTAGATTGGGGGTGGAGGAAGGGTCCAAAGGCGAGGCAAAGGTCTTGTGGATATTTTCCCGGAGGCCGTCCAGGGTATCGGCGTAGACCAGTTGCTTGAAAATAGTCTGGCCAAATTTAAAGTTGGCGGCAAAGTAGAGGGCAAATTTCTTATAGAGACGTATGGCATATCCTGCTGAGAAGTACTCCTCCACCAGATCGAGGAAGCGTAAGGCCACCTGGGGATATATCGTGGCATCGAAGGTTTGGCCCTGGAGCATTTCGGCAAAGACAAAGGGCCGGGCGATGGCGATGCGTCCTAAGGAGACTCCGTCGCAGGCGGTGGTCTCCACCATACGGGTGAGATCGGAGGCGGTGAAGACGTTGCCATTGCCGAAGACGGGGAGGGAGACCGCCTCTTTGACTATTTTGATGTGGTTCCATTTCGGAGGGCGGCTGCGCCGGTCCGGAGAGACCCTTGGATGAAAGACCAGGGCATCGGCACCGGCATCTTCAAAGCGTTTGCCCAACTCTGCGGCAAATTGGGGATCGTCACTCCAACCGGTGCGGTATTTCACGAAAAGGGGGATGGAGACAGCCCGCCGTACCTCCCGGACGATGGCGACGGCCCGGTCTGGATCTTTGAGGAGTGCGGCCCCGCTCTCTTTTTTGCAGATTCCGGAGACGGAGCAGCCAAAGTTGATATCCACACCGAAGAGTCCCTCATCCTCAATGCGTTCGGCGGCCAGGGCCATATCTAAGGGGGTGGCCCCGAAGATCTGCATCACGAGTCGATGCGCCTCTTCGTCTCGCCACCGGAACATGGGGGATATGTGGCGGTTTTCGTGGGGCAGGGCTTTTGCACTGCACATCTCGGAGAAAAGAAGGCCACAGCTGCCGAATTCGTCGATGATCTGACGCATGGCGATGTGGCCAAGGCCGGCTAAGGGTGCCAGGAAGAGGCGGTTGGGGATCTCTTTACCCCCAATGGTGATGGGGCGGTTTATCATCTCTTGGATGGGGTTCATGATGTTTGCTTGCCGTGTTATCGCTTGGTTTTATGGAAAGGGTCTCCCCGATGAGACGAGGGGGCTTTTGTGTAAGACGCTTCGCAAAAGCGAAGCGTATCGATGGACTGTGGATCGGGTCGTGACACTCATTATGGATGGCCACTCTCTTTGTCAAGGGTCTCCTTGGGGGTGCATGCCGAGAAGGCGCCCCGTTTACGGCATGCCCCGGCCTGTCAAACAGGGCGCCTACCCTATCATATCCACTCCCCCACGGGAAGATGGATGCCGATTGATCTTGGTTAGATAGTGTACTATAGTAACGGGATACCTTCGATTTACTATATGCCCGCCCTGGCCACATCAAAAAAAGATGGGCCCGAGTGCTTAGATATTATAAAAAAAGGGGGGATCGACGCGTGGATAAGGGCCGCTATTACCTGGTGGAGAAGAGAGGCGCTGTGGCATGGGTCTGGCTGAATCGTGCCTCAAAGAAAAATGCCATGAACACGGATGCCTGGAAGAGCGCTCCCCCTATATTCGAGGCCCTGGATGCCGATCCGTCTGTGCGCGTTATCGTCGTGGCGGGAAAGGGGGCGTGTTTTTGTGCGGGCATCGATCTTGCCGCCCTGATGAACGAGATCCCAGAGCTTATGGAGGATGGGCAGAGCAAAGGGGAGAGGGCCGGGGCGATTCTCAAGAGGATCCATCTCTGTCAGGCGGCCACGAGTGCCATGGAGCGGTGCCGAAAACCCGTTATTGCGGCGATCCATAAGCACTGTATCGGTGCCGGCCTTGACTTCATTACCGCCTGTGATATTCGTCTCTGCTGTCGGGATGCCACCTTCTCTCTCAAGGAGGCCGCCATGGGTTTTGTGGCGGATGTGGGGGTGCTCCAGCGCCTTCCCCTCATCGTCGGACAGGGTGTTGCCCGTGAGTGGGCCTATACCGCCACGACCATCGATGCCTCCAGAGCCTTGAGTACCCACCTTGTCAACGCGGTATACGAAGATGCCGACGCCCTTTTTGAAGGGGCTCAGGTCATGGCCGAAGAGATTGCGGCCAACGCGCCTCTGGCGGTTCAGGCCTCCAAAGACGTTCTTAACTATGGCATCGGCAAATCTGTGGATGACGGGCTGAAGTATGTGGCGGCCATTGCTGCCACGATTGTCCCCTCCCATGATTTGATTGAATCATTGACCGCTTTTGCGGAAAAACGAAAACCGGTTTATAAAGGCAGGTAGCCCCTCGGCGCTTTTTTGCCGACTCGCCGGCCCTTCTTTTTGACCCGTTGTGATTGCAGCGGATGTACAAGAAGAGCCCCGGTGTGTTTCGGGCCTTGCCTCAGGAGTTTTTTTACATCCCATGAACATTTATTTGGTCAGCTTGGGTTGCGCCCGCAACCTTGTCGACAGCGAAGTGATGCTCGGCCACCTCACCGAGGCCCGATGCACAATTATCGATTCACCGGAGACCGCGGATGTGATTGTGGTCAACACCTGCAGTTTTATTACCTCGGCCGTGGATGAATCCATCGATACGATTCTCGAGATGGCGGCGTATAAAACCACGGGACGGTGCCGTTTTCTCGTGGTGGCCGGTTGCCTCCCCCAGCGATTCAAGGAGGATGCCGCTTTAGAATTTCCCGAGGTGGACCTCTTCATCGGTACCGGGGGGTATGAGCGCATCGCCGAAGAGCTGAACAAGCTTATGACGGCGGATTCACATCCCGACAAGCCCGTCTGTGTGCTCCCCGATCCCAATACGGTCTCTCCGGCCCGTACCACCTCACCACGCATCACCACTACTGGGCCCCTGGCCTACCTGAAGATTGCCGAGGGATGTAGCCGCCACTGCACCTATTGCATTATTCCCTCCCTTCGTGGCACGTATCGAAGCCGCTCCATCCAGGATATCACCGCCGAGGCGGGGCGTCTTCTCGCCAGTGGGGTTCAGGAGCTCAACCTCGTGGCTGAGAGTACCACTGATTATGGAGAGGATCTGGGGCAGCCCGGTAAACTCTCGGAGGTGCTCTCCGCTCTCGCCGAGATGACGCAAGGGAAATGGGTCCGTTTTCTCTACGCCTTTCCCGACACCTTGGATGACGCCACCATCAAGCTCACGGCGGAAAAAGAGAATATCTGTGCCTATTACGATATTCCCATTCAGCATGCCTCCGATGCCATCATCAAGAAGATGGGGCGTCACTACACCCAAGAGGATCTGAGAACTCTTTTTTCCCGTCTACGGGATGAGGTACCCGGTGTCGCCCTTCGCACGACCTTAATTGTGGGATTTCCCGGTGAGACCGAGGCCGATTTTCAAGATCTTCTTGATTTTATCACGGAGGTGGGGTTCGATCATCTGGGGGTCTTTACCTACTCAGACTCCGATGAACAGGCCTCCCACGCTTTGCCTGATCACGTGGACGAAGCGGTCGCCCAGAAGCGCCAGGATATTATTATGGCGGCCCAGGAGCAGATCTCTGCCGAAAGAAATATGGCGCGTGTGGGCCAGGTATATAAGGTGCTCATCGAGGAGAATCCCGAAGAGGGCGTGTTTATTGGCCGTACCTTCTTTCAGGCCCCGGAGGTGGATGGGGTGACCTTCGTCGATGGTACGGATCTCACCATCGGATCCTTTGTGGATGTGCGTATTACA
The DNA here is from genome assembly GCA_013619155.1 of Desulfobacteraceae bacterium. Lineage (GTDB taxonomy): Bacteria > Desulfobacterota > Desulfobacteria > Desulfobacterales > Desulfolunaceae > Desulfoluna. The sequence goes on along the minus strand of JABXKT010000062.1, from coordinate 2,622 downwards.
GATGCCCTTGTGTATGATCTGTCCGGAGACGTGGTATGAGCGAATTGAAGGCAAAAATTTTAGGGGAGGTAACGGATGAGCTCATCGCCATCGAGCTCTCCCTTAGAGAGAATTTGAAACCCTGGGCGGCATTGGCTGGGGAGGTGGCGGGCCATCTCCTCTTCTCTGGAGGGAAACGGCTTCGACCCCTCTTGATGATTCTGGCCGCACGGGTCTGTGGCTCTGACAGGGATGACCTGTCTCGTTATGCGGTTCTCTTCGAGTATCTCCATGCCGCGACCCTAATCCATGACGACCTGGTGGATGAGGCGGTGATGCGTCGGGGGCAGCCCGCCGCCCACGCCGTGTATGGTGCGCCGGAGGCGGTACTGACCGGTGATTTTATCCTCGCCCGATGCCTCTCCATTACCGCCGAGACCCGGAATTTTGCCATTATTGACGAGATCTGCGGCATCACCGAGGCCATGAGTCAGGGCGAGATTCAGCAGCTCTACAATAAGGGGCGTATGGATCTTAGCGAAGCCGAATACTTGAGTGTCATCGAGCGTAAGACGGCGGTGCTTCTTAAGGGCGCCTGTGTGACCGGTGCCTATCTGGCCGAGCACTCCGAGGCGGGCGTGGCGGCCATGGGCCGCTACGGCTGGCATATCGGTATGGCCTTTCAGATGGCCGATGACCTCTTGGATTATACCTCAGATGCCGCCTCCCTGGGCAAAGAGCCGGGAGCGGATTTAAGGGAAGGGAAGCTCACCCTTCCCGTCATCTATGCCCTCTCAAAGGCCGATGCCGATGAGAAGGCCCGTATGGAGGCTATTATGTCCGATCCTGACTTCACAGTCGATGCCTTTGCCGAGCTGGTGGAGAGCCTTAGGCGACTGGGTGGTATCGGGTATACGGAACGCTGTGCCCGGGAGCATGTGGCCAAGGCCAAGGAGTCCCTGGCCCTGTTTCCAGAAAGCCGGGAAAAAGAGCTTCTCCTTCTTGTGGGGGATTATAGCCTGGAACGAACCTCCTAGGGCGGAGCTTGCCTTGGCTGGGGCTCTCTCCATTAAGAGACGAGACGTTCTGCACTATGTTTTGTGACGCCATCAGAAAATAAGGAAGTGACCGATGCTGAAACGGACCTTTTTATGGATAGTGATGCTCTCTCTGGTCCCCTGTTTTTTTTGGGGGGGCACGGTGAGCGCCGGCGAGGAGGACTCCCTTCGGGTGGTCTTCTCCCTGGGCAAGGGGGTCATCTCTCGGAATAAGATTCCGGATGCCAAGAAGAGGGCGGTGAAGGATGGGATCTATAGTTCTGTGGAGCAGGTTCTCTTCAAGACCCTCTCCGCAGACGCCGTGGCCGCTAATTTTGAGGCGGTGACCGATATCTTGAGCGATTCACCCGATGCCTATATCGATGGGTATAAGGTGGTGGCCGAGAGGCGTTCTGGCTCCCTATACCACGTGGCCCTGGAAGTATCCGTCTCCATGGATCGCCTGGCAGAGCGTCTCACCTCCCTGGGTATCGTTATGGGGGGCCGTGATACCCCCACCCTCCTCTTTTTGATTTCTGAGCGCCTCTTTGAGAGTCCGGCCTTTGACTACTGGTGGGGGCCGGGCCTCTCCTTTCTCACCACGGTCTCCGATGAGACCCTCTCAGACCTTATGGCCAAGCGGGGGTTTAAGGTGCTTCCCCACCGGGCCATTATCGATGAGGGGGCGCCCTTGGGAGAGGATGGATGGATCACCCATGAAGAGGCACAGCGTATTGGCCGCGCCTTCGGGGCCGATGTGGTCGTCATGGGAAAAGGGGGCGTTGAATCGTCTGGCAATGTCATGGGAGACGAGCATTCGCTCAGGGCATCCATCGAGCTGGAGGGCCTCTTGGTTGGGTCGGGTACGGTGATTGGCCGGGTCCAGAAGAGCGCTACCCTCGTGGGGGAGGATTCCGGGGCGGTGAGCCGGCGGGCCCTGGCCCAGGCCTCATCGGAGGTGGGACGGGATCTCTCGTCGATGATTATCTCTGCCATGAAGGAGAAGAGGAGCCGTATCACCATGATCGAGGTGGTGGTGGAGGGGACGAATTTTTTTGAGAATTTTACCCAGTTTTCACGGGCCATGGAAGGGGTGGACGGGGTCCTCTCGGTCCGACCTCGGGAGCGCCGTATGGCACGTGCTGTCATGGTTCTCGACTTCACCGGGGAGGCAAAGAAATTGGCGGAAAAGCTTCTGGCTTTAAGTTACAAGGGGTTCTCCATCACCATATCCGAGCTCTCCGGAGATCATATGAAGGTGAGTATGGTGGCGGGAAGTAAAAATACCTTTAAGCGGTAGCCTCCAGATATCCTTATGTTTTTTTAAGTGCTTGGGGGCGTCCGGTGAATAGGACGTATTTTTAAGGGGAGAACGGATTTTTACCCTTGACATCACCGGGCGTCGTTGTTAAAAGTATCTTGTTTTTAAAGAGACGACTATAGGCGCGTAGCTCAGTTGGTAGAGCGCTACCCCGACACGGTAGAAGTCATCAGTTCAAGTCTGATCGTGCCTACCATTCATATAAGAGGGATCCAGTTTACTGGATCCCTTTTTTTGTGCTTTTTTTCTGTGGGGATGATGTGTTTGTAACTATTCAGTTCAATC
>JABXKT010000061.1 GCA_013619155.1 Desulfobacteraceae bacterium | reverse complement strand
CTGGTGTATCGGGGGAGGGGTAGTGGGGCTATGGGCTATTTATGACAATTTTGTAGATGCTATTAAGCTTAAAAACATAAATGTATCCGATTTGGGGCGTTTTTTTACCCGGGAGGCTTCGTTGGGTCACGGGGTTATCTTCGCATGGATATCGTCGATGGATAGGGGCTTCATTTGCCATCTTCTCGTGGGCTATTTCACCTTTTTTATACCTCATATTATAAGGCATTTTCAGAAACGTCGTTTAAAGAGGATGCATAAAGGCCTTGGAATGATGGATGTTTGCTCTTGGTTGAGGGTAGCGTGACGATGAGAGTCTTGAGTCCCATTGAAAGGGGGTATTTGTGATTTATACGAAAGTGTAAGCGATATTTGTATTAATTACGAAAATGTCCTTATTGGCGGGTCCTAAGTCAGCGGCGTTCTGCTGCTATGATTTGAGTCATCATATATTAAAACTATAATTATTAGATAGATATCTACATTCATGCCTCTAATTAGTGTTCATTGGCATGGACGTTGCAACTTAGCCTTTCCCAGATATTCACAATGGCTCAGATTAGTCAGCGATTCACTTCAGAAATGATGACGAAAGAAACAGCGTCCCATTCTTTTAACCCTTCAAGCAAGTACGAGGAGAACACCATGAGAAAAATTGCGATCTACGGAAAAGGCGGCATCGGAAAATCCACGACAACACAGAACACTGTCGCTGGCCTGGCTGAAAAAGGAAACAAAGTGATGGTGGTCGGGTGTGACCCCAAAGCGGATTCCACACGGCTTCTGCTGGGGGGCCTCGCCCAGAGAACCGTTCTTGATACGCTTCGGGAGGAGGGCGAGGATGTGGAACTCGAGGATGTTCTAAAGACGGGGTACGGCAGCGTTGTCTGCACCGAATCGGGTGGACCGGAGCCTGGCGTCGGATGCGCGGGACGAGGCATTATTACCTCCATCAACCTTCTCGAACAGCTGGGTGCCTACTCGGAGAACAAGGAACTCGACTATGTTTTCTATGATGTCCTGGGCGATGTGGTCTGCGGTGGTTTCGCCATGCCCATGAGGGAGGGAAAGGCCCAGGAAATCTACATCGTTGTCTCCGGTGAGATGATGGCCATGTACGCGGCCAACAACATCTGTAAGGGGATCATGAAGTTTGCGGAATCGGGTGGTGTCAGGCTCGGTGGCCTGATCTGCAACTCACGAGCCGTGGATTTCGAGAAGGAGATGATCGAAGAGCTGGCTAGAAAACTTGGGACCACCATGATCCATTTTATCCCCCGAAATAACGTGGTCCAGCGCGCTGAAATCCACAAGAAGACGGTCATCGAATTTGAGCCTGAAGATCCCCAGGCCGATGAATACAGAGCTCTCTCGGTGAAAATTGCGGCGAATACCCATTTTGTGATCCCCACGCCCATTGAGATCGAAGAGTTGGAAGCATTGCTGATGGATTACGGGTTGGGCGGGTAAGGGCCAGCGATTTTTTTGATGCACCCGGCGTCGAAGGTGCCACCGTGGCGCTGAAGGCGGCAATTTATGACGGACATCCCTTGGAACACAACTCAAACCAGCGATAGACGAAGGAGAAATTTTACCATGATAATGATTCGAGCCATCGTTCGCCCGGAAAAAGTGAATTACGTGTTGGAATCCCTGATGGCCGCGGGCTATCCCTCCATCACCCGATTTTCAGTGGTGGGGCGCGGAAAACAGCGCGGCATCAAGATTGGGGAGGTCACCTACGATGAGATCATCAAGGAGCTTCTTTTCGCGGTGGTCCAGGACTCCGATCGTGAGTTTGTCGTGAAGACCATCATCAAGGCCGCACGAACCGGTGAAAAAGGTGCCTTCGGGGACGGGAAAATTTTCATCACCCCCGTTGAAGAGAGCTACACCATCAGCTCGGGGATCCGTGAGACCGCGGACGGTTCCTTTGAAGAGGTGGCCATATGAAAGAGTTGATTGCCATTATCCGAATGAACATGATGAACCAGACCAAACGGGCATTGTCGGATGCGGGAATTTCGTCCATGACGGCAAAGGAGGTGCTCGGCCGAGGCAAAGGTGTTGTGGACCTTGACCTCCTGAAAGGCGCTGAACTCGGCTACGAAGAGGCCGTTTCCCAACTTGGGCAAACCGACCGGTTGATACCCAAGCGAATGATCCTCATCTCGCTTCCCGACAATCTCGTGAACACGGCGGTGAAAACCATTATTCGTGTTAACCGCACCAACAAGTCCGGTGACGGGAAGATTTTTGTTCTGCCATCCGTGGACGCCATCCGAGTCCGTACGGGAGAGCACGGCGATTCGGTTCTGGATGAAGCGTGAACAGGTGAGACTGACTTGGTGAGGTAAAACACGATGCGGCGATTCGCCTTGAGTCCTGACGCTGTGTTGCTGCGAGATATTTGCGAATGTGACCTTATGATGAACGCATCAACCCATGAGGAAAATTATGAAAGATACACAAGAAGGCCTGGCGGTCGCGGACAAGACGATTGACATGGATCTTAACAAGATCAAGGCTCAAATTCTGGATAAATACCCGATCAAAGTTGCCCGGAAAAGGGCAAAACAGATAGTTGTCACCCAGCCCGGTGACAGCAATACAATGCCTGAGATTGGGGCCAACGTACGAACGATACCCGGGATCCTCACCCAGAGAGGGTGCTGCTACGCCGGATGCAAGGGCGTTATTTTAGGGCCGACCCGGGATGTCATCAACATTGTGCATGGTCCCGTGGGGTGCAGCTTTTATGCCTGGTTGACCCGTCGTAACCAGACAAGGCCCGCCAACGACGATTCGCCCAACTATATGAACTACTGCTTTACCACGGATATGCAGGACCAAAATATCGTTTTTGGGGGAGAGAAGAAGCTGAAGCAGGCCATTCAGGAGGCCTACGACATCTTTCACCCCCAGACCATCAGTGTGTTTTCCACCTGTCCGGTGGGGTTGATCGGTGATGATGTCCACTCCGTCTGCCGGGAGATGAAAGAGACACTCGGCATCAACATCTTTGGCTTCAGTTGCGAAGGGTACAAGGGGGTCAGCCAGTCGGCGGGTCACCACATCGCCAACAACGGCATCTTCAAGAACGTCGTGGGTATGGATGACACCATCCGAGAGGGCAAATTCAGAATCAACCTTCTGGGTGAGTACAACATCGGTGGCGACTCCTTCGAGATTGAACGCATCTTGAACGACTGCGGGATCTCACTGATTTCCACTTTCAGCGGAAACTCCACCATGGGGCAGTTTGCCAACTCCCATACGGCGGATCTGAACGCGGTCATGTGTCATCGATCCATCACGTATATGGCAGAGATGATGGAGACAAAATATGGCATTCCGTGGATAAAAATTAACTTTATCGGTGCGGAAGCCACCGCCAAATCCCTGAGGAAAATTGCTCAGTACTTTGAAGATGAGGAACTCATCGCAAAAGTCGAAGAGGTGATCGCAAGGGAGCTTCCGTCGGTAAAGGTGGAAATGGAGAAAGCCAGAGCTCTGTGTGAAGGTAAGCTGGCCATGCTCTTTGTCGGGGGCTCCAGGGCTCACCACTATCAGGAGCTGTTTGGCGAGCTGGGTATGAAAACCGTGTCTGCCGGTTACGAGTTCGGGCACAGGGATGACTATGAAGGTCGCCGTGTGATTCCATCCATTAAAGTGGATGCCGATTCGAGAAACATCGAAGAACTCTCCGTGGAGCAGGATCCTGAAAAGTATCGCCTTCGTAAAACAGAGGCAGAGCTTGCTGAACTCACGGCAAAGGGATTGGAGTTCAGTCAATACGATGGATTGATAAAGGAGATGAAAAACAACACCCTGGTCATCGACGACATCAGTCAGTACGAGACAGAGAAACTCATCGAGGCCTTCAAACCGGATATTTTCTGTGCGGGAATCAAGGAGAAGTACGCCATTCAGAAAAGTGGCGTCCCCATGAAACAGCTCCACTCCTATGACTACGGAGGTCCCTATGCCGGTTTTCAAGGGGCGGTCAATTTTTATCAAGAGATCGCCCGCATGACCAACAGCAAGGTGTGGTCCTACGTGAAAGCTCCGTGGGAGAAAGAGCCCGAACTGGCGGCGACCTACGCTCTGAGCTAGTCGATTTTATCAAACCGTTGAACAACGATGCGTTCGTAGAAAGTCATCGTGGAAAATGCTTCTCACCACACCGTGTTCTTCAGGCGAAGCCAACCACCGCCTGTTGACTACCCGCTGAAGGCGGATGATTTTTTGCGAAGCCATCACTAAAGAGGGACGATTATGCTGCTTAGACATACATCCAAAGAGATCTTAGAGCGAAAGGCGCTGATGATCAACCCGGCAAAAACCTGCCAGCCCATTGGGGCCATGTACGCAGCCCTTGGGGTCCACGGCTGTATGCCACATAGCCATGGATCCCAGGGCTGCTGTTCATACCACCGGAGTACGCTGACAAGGCATTACAAAGAGCCGGTGGTTGCCGGAACCAGTTCCTTTACCGAGGGCTCTTCGGTCTTCGGTGGTCAGTCGAACCTGATTCAGGCCATTGACAACATGTTTACCATCTATGAGCCCGAGGTCATCGCGGTTCATACCACCTGCCTGTCGGAGACCATCGGGGACGATTTAACCCAGATCGTCAAGAAAGCATACGACGATGGGAAAGTTCCCGCAGGCAAGCACGTGATTTATGCCCCGACCCCCAGCTATGTGGGGTCCCACGTGACCGGTTTTTCCAACATGTGCAAGGGCATCGTCAATGGATTTTCCGAAAAAACCGGAGAGAAACGGAATCAGATCAACATCCTCCCCGGTTATGTGGAGCCCGCAGACATGGAGGAGATCAAACGGCTGACCACCGAGATGGGTATCGAGACCGTGATGTTCCCCGATACCTCAGGGGTTATGAACGGTCCTCAGACCGGGCGATACCACATGTTTCCCAAAGGGGGGACCACCGTTGACGAGCTGAAATCCACCGGTGACAGCATGGGAACCATCGCTTTGGGGAGTTTTGCCTCATCCCTTGCGGCCAAGTTTCTGGATACAAAGTTCAAAGTGCCCTGCCAGATCCAGGAGCTGCCCATCGGCTTACCCGCAACGGACCGGTTCATCAACTCTCTTCGCAAGATGGCCGGAGTAAACGTCCCCGATTCCATTACCCGGGAACGCGGACAGCTTGTGGACGTCATGACCGATATGGCCCAGTACTTCTACGGAAAAAAAGTGGCCCTGTTCGGCGACCCCGATCAGCTCATCGCCCTGACGGAATTCCTCGTCTCCCTGGATATGATTCCGGTGCACATCGTCACGGGAACCCCCGGCAAAGAGTTCACAGCCAAAATATTGGAACTCACAAAAGACCAGTCAGAGCCGGTGAACGTCAAGGCCCATGGCGATATGTTCCTGCTCCACCAGTGGATCAAGAACACATCGGTAGACCTTCTCATCGGAAACACTTACGGCAAGTACATCGCACGGGACGAAGACATTCCCTTTGTACGCCACGGTTTTCCGATCATGGATAGGGTGGGGCACTCCTATTTCCCCACCGTGGGGTACAAAGGCGGCCTGCGGCTCGTTGAGAAAATGCTGGATGCGATGCTCGATAAAAAAGATCGCGATTCGCCCGAAGAGAGTTTTGAGCTGGTCCTCTAACCAGGGGCAGCACCCCTGGACCCTATGTTGGCGAAGCGCGATGGCAACCCGCTTTACGGTGCTTTAGCCTAAGTGGCTTCGCCACCCTCGCCGCCGGAGGCCGTGCAGTGAAAGCATAGCCTCCGGCAGCCCTGCCGGGGGCCAATCTTTTGAAAAGGTTGGCAAACAGGCTTTTATAGTAACGATGACGGACCAGAGGTCCGTCATCGTTACAAATTTGGGGTCCAGGGGATTTATCTCCTGGCCGCCGGAGGCCCTTTTTCTGGTCACTTTAACATAGAAGGCAAGTCTTTCAAGTATTTCAGGAGAATATCATGAAACCAAAAATGGACATAAACAGCGTCAATCATCCTTGCTTCAATGCGAAGGCCCGCAAGCAGTTTGGGAGGGTTCACCTGCCGGTGGCTCCGAGGTGCAATATTCAGTGCCGGTTTTGTGACCGAAAATTTGACTGTGTCAACGAAAGCAGGCCCGGGGTGACGAGTGGTGTTTTGTCACCTTACCAAGCTTTGGTTTACTTAGAGCATGTCTTTGAAGCGAAGAAGAACATCTCGGTGGTGGGCATTGCCGGCCCCGGAGATCCCTTTGCCAACCCGGAGCAGACCATGGAGACCCTGCGCCTGGTCAGGCATACCTACCCGGAGATCCTGCTCTGTCTTGCCACCAACGGCCTGGGCATCGCTCCGTACATCGACGAACTTGCTGAGCTTGAGACCGGGCATGTGACCGTGACGGTGAATGCCGTGGATCCGGCCGTGGGCGCAAAGGTCTACGCCTGGGTAAGGGACGGGAAACGGGTGGTGGGCCCCGATGAGGGGGCCGCCCTTCTCATCGAACGCCAGCTTTCGGCCATCAAAGCCTTAAAAGAGGCGGGTATTATGGTGAAGGTCAACTCCATCATGATTCCCGGAGTCAACGACCACCATATCGCAGACGTTGCAAAAAAAGTGTCTGAATTTGGCGTGGATATCTTCAACTGCCTTCCGTACCACGAAAACAAAGAGTCGGCCTTTGCCCACATCAAAGAACCCTCAAAAGCCGCCGTCAATGCGGTGAGAAAAGAGGCCGGTGTCTATATCCGTCAGATGACCCACTGTGCCAGATGCAGGGCCGATGCCGTGGGATGTCTGGGGGAGGAGCCGAACACAGACCTCATGGACAAGCTCAAAGCGTGTGAACGCATGCCGAAGGTCCCGGACTCTCTCTGGGAAAACCCCACGGAGAGCTGCAAGGTGACAGACAGCTCACGGCCCTTTGTGGCCGTGGCTTCCATGGAGGGGTTCCTTGTGAATCAGCACCTGGGTGAAGCCGGAGAGTTGATGATTTTCGGCAAACAAGAGGGCGGGTATGTTCACATGGACACCCGAGCCACACCGGCCACAGGATCCGGGACCGGGCGCTGGACAGCTCTTGCTGAAATCCTTTCAGATTGCTCCACCCTGTTTGTCAGCGGCATCGGGGAGGCGCCAAAGCGGGAGATGATCCGTGCCGGCATCGACGTGCACGTCATTGAAGGCCTCATCGACGAAGCCCTTGCCATCGTGTATCAGGGCAAAAGCCTGAACGCCATGGTCAAACGCACCCCGAAAAAATGCGGAGAAGAGTGCTCGGGCATGGGCATGGGGTGCGGGTGACGCAAGGTGAGCCACCTTGAAAGCGGGGTTGCGAATGCTCCCGACTCTCGTTCCTCGAGTCGATGACATTCGCTGACGGGCTGCGCCCGTGGCTGGCATAGTTGCGGGGGAAGGACGTGCCGTGCCCGCCCGTCAAAAATCTACCTGAAAGACCTGTTTATCAAACTTTTCAAAAGTTTGGCCCCCGGCAGGGCCGCCGGAGGCTCTTTCGTTCTAATTTTTACGGGCAACGCCCGTCAAATAAAGGAGCAAAAAAATGGAAAACCCCAAGCATCATATTTTCGTCTGCGCGAGTTACAGAGTATCGGGTGAACCCCAGGGCATTTGTCACAAGAAGGGCTCGGTCTCCCTTCTCCAGTACCTGGAAGAGGAGATCCTGGACCGGGGCATGTGCGATGTGCTTCTTTCCAGCACAGGGTGTCTCAAGCAATGCGAGCAGGGACCCGTGTTGGTGGTCTATCCGGAAAACCACTGGTACGGCAGGGTGGATTCGGAAGAGGCCATCGATGCGATTTTGGACGCCATGGAAGGAAGGACGGTGGCTGAAGCGTATTTGATTTCGGAAGCCGTGGAAGCCTGATGGGATGAATTCATACGGATGCCATGTACGACAGGCCACGGCAGAGGATATGGATGCGCTGGCCGATCTCCTTGCGGTGCTGTTTGAGATTGAGACAGAGTTTTCCATCGATCGGGAAAAACAGAAGCGGGGCTTGATGATGCTTTTGGAAGACGAGGCCTCCGTGATCCATTGTGCCGAAATCAAGGGAGAGGTTGTGGGGATGTGCAGCGCGCAATGCCTTGTCTCCACAGCCATGGGGGGGCGTTCAGCCTTTGTGGAGGATCTCGTCGTGCATGACCATCACAGAGGAAAAGGCATTGGCACCCAACTTCTTGCCTCCATGGAGGCCTGGGCAAGAGAGCAAGGGGCCATGCGGCTTCAGCTTCTGGCCGATACACAAAACAAAAAGGCCAATATCTTTTACGCGAAACTACGATGGGGGGAAACCCGCATGATCTGCAGGAGGAAGTATGTTTAATCGTCTGTTCAAAATATGCCTGGTCCTTTTCATCGTCTTTGGGGGCCGCGCGGCAGCGGCCGATGAGGTTACCGTATTTGCAGCGGCCTCCACCAGCAACGCCGTCATGGAGATAGCCAGACTCTATAACGATTTGAACCATGCCACCGTAAAAACCTCCTTTGCCTCTTCTTCGACCCTTGCCAAGCAGATTAAAAATGGGGCACCCGCCGACGTTTATGTTTCAGCGAACGTCAAGTGGATGGATTACCTAGAAGACGGTAAGGCCCTTGCCACAGGTTCTCGTCTGAACCTCCTTGCCAACCGACTCGTTCTCATTGCACCTGCGGACGGGCAAGGACCTGTGACCCTCGATAAACATATGGATATGACGGCTCTTTTAAAGAACGGCTACCTTGCCATGGGAGACTCCTCCCATGTTCCCGCAGGGATGTATGCTAAAAAAGCCCTTGAAAGCCTGGGACAGTGGGAGCGCGTAAAGAGCCGGGTCTCGAACTCCAAGGACGTTCGGGCGGCCCTTCTGCTGGTGGAACGAGGGGAGACACCGTTTGGCATTGTCTATGCCACCGATGCGAAGATAAGCCAGAAAGTCAAGGTCGTGGGGGTGTTTCCTGCTTCCTCGCACCCCTCCATCATTTATCCTGTGGCACTCACAAAAGATGGGGACACGCCGGCCGCACGACGATTTATGGATTTTTTGTCGGGTCGTGAAGCGTCTGAAATTTTCACGAAATATGGGTTTTAGAGGATATGATGGATTTTTTTACACTGTCAGAGCAGGAGCTGCAGGCGTTGCTACTGAGCCTTAAGGTCTCCTTGTGGGCTGTGGCAGGAAGCCTTCCCTTTGGCATTGCCACCGCCTGGCTGCTTGCAAGGCGGAACTTCCCCGGAAAAACGCTGGTGGATGTGTTGGTCCACCTTCCCCTGGTTGTCCCGCCCATCGTCACCGGGTACATGCTTCTCATCCTGTTCGGTAAACGGGGGGTTCTGGGGGCTTTTCTGGGCGAGACCTTTGGCATCACCTTTGCCTTTAACTGGAAAGGGGCGGCCATGGCATCGGCCGTCATGGCATTCCCCCTGATGGTACGGGCTGTGAGGCTTTCCATAGAAGGGGTGGACAGGCGGCTCGAGTCAGCGGCGCGAACCCTGGGCGCCAATCGAACCCGAATTTTTTTCACCATCACGCTGCCGCTTATTGCCCCCGGCATCATCACCGGTTCGGTGCTTGCCTTTGCAAGGGCCTTAAGTGAATTTGGGGCCACTATTACCTTCGTGTCGAATATTCAAGGCCAGACCCAGACATTACCCCTGGCTCTCTTTACCATGACCCAGGTCCCGGGGGGTGAATACGGAGCGATGAGACTCTGCCTCATATCAATTGGGGTGGCCATCACAGCCCTCGTCGCCTCTGAACTTCTCTCCAAAAAGCTTGCCACTCGTATCAAAGGAGCATGACATGCTCGGTGTAAACGTTAAAAAAAAGCTGGGGGCCTTGGATTTTGATCTCTCCTTTGAGGCATCAGAAGGGCGCGTCACGGCTCTCTCCGGGCCTTCGGGCGCTGGGAAATCGACGGTTATTCATATGATTGCAGGGCTGTTAAAGCCCGACAGTGGAACCATCTTGCTTAAGAATCGCCCGCTTTTCGACTCAGATAAATGCATCGACATACCCGTTGAAAAAAGACGGATAGGGTATGTTTTCCAGGAAGCCCTGCTCTTTCCCCATATGAAGGTTATGAGAAATTTGACCTATGGAATGAAAGGGGTTTCCAAGGGGCACGCCAACCTTGATTTCGATCATGTTGTGGGGCTTCTCGGCCTGTCGCATATCCTGAAAAGGTCTCCGACAACCCTCTCCGGCGGTGAGAAACAGCGTGTTGCCATTGGAAGGGCGCTTCTTATGAGTCCGGCACTGCTTGTCATGGATGAACCGCTGGCCTCCCTCGATCAAGAGAGGAAAGATGAGGTGCTTCCCTATATCAAAGAGGTCTCCTTAGCTCTTGAGATTCCCATTGTCTATGTCAGTCATTCAGCCCAGGAGATTGCGGCGCTTACCGATCGAGTCGTCTTTATCGAGGCGGGTCGCAGGGGAAGGGGCAATAAAAGCGGGCCTCGGATAACCAGAAATGCTCTATGAACAGGGGGCTGTGGGTATTAGAAGTGATTTTTGAGGCAGTGGTGGGGGCGCCCTTTTGAGAGGGTGCCCCCGTTTTTTTTGAGGGGAGGGTCAAGAGGGGAAGAAGAGATTCAAACGCTCTTTTTCCACGGGTGGTGTGGCGAAGGAGACGGTGACAAAGACGATGCCACTGATCAGCATGCCCATGATCACCCCGTGGCCGGAGAGGAGAGGGCTGATAGACTCCAGGTACCCGGGCGCCATGGGTGGTGTCTTGATAAGATCGATGAGGACCAGGGTGATCTGGACAGATGCTCCGGTGATAAGGCCCGCCATGGCTCCGGCATGGGTGGCGCGTCGCCAGAAGAGGCCGCCCATGAGGGGGAAGAAGTAGGAGGCGCTGGCGATGAAGGTGGCGATGTGGATCGCCTCGATGATGTTTTGAATAAAGTAGGAGCCGGCGGTGGCCGCGCCGATGATGAAGAGCACTGAGAGGCGGTTGATCCGCATGACCTCTTTCTCGTCACCGTTGGGGCGAATATAGCGCTGGAAGAGGTCTCGGGAGATACAGGAGGCCCCGGAGGTGGCAAAGGTATCGGCGCAGGACATGGCGGCGGTGGCAAGACCCACGGCGCAGAGGGCGAGTCCTAAAGGGGATAAACCGATCTCCTTAATAAAGAGGAGAAGGGCCGGCTCGGCCTTGGCCATGCCGGCAGGAAAACCGGCGGCAGATATTTCGGGGTAGATGGTATTAAGGGCCAGGGCAATGACCGTACATCCGGCAAAAACGAGGGTCACCAGCCCGGCACCGATGAACATACCCGTTCGGGCCGATGCATCGTCTCGGGCCGCCCACACCTTCTGCCAGGGGTCCTGTTCGGAGATCCAGCCGGGAACGATGGAGAGGGTGAAGATCAGTACCATGGGCAGACCGATGGCAAAGGGGTTGTACCAGTCGGAGGGGACCTCGCCCATCATGGCTGTGAAGTTTGGGATCGCTCCGGTATCCGTTGCGACGCCGGTGGTGATGAAGGCCATCACCCCCACGAAGAGAGAGAGCATGATAAATTGAATGCGGTCGGTGAAGACCACGGCCGAAAAGCCCCCTAAGTTGACATAAAGAGCCACGGCAGCTCCCACGATGAGAACCGAGTATAAGGGGGAGAGGCCGTAGAAGATCTCCAGCACCATGGAGAAGCCTTTGATGTCCGCCACGGCGAAGAGGATCATGACGATGGTGATGATAACGGCCACGGGGCCCCTTAAGGAACCTCCGTAACGCATCTCCAGTAGCTCCGGCTGGGTCATGGCTGGGAGGCGTCGTAGAGGCGGCCGCCGAAAATCCGATGGAGAGGGCGCCTAACTCCCGGCCCGCCAGAAAGAAGTCGGTGCTGCTCTTCTGTTTTTTATTGTAGTAGAGTCCGATGCCGATGAGGCTGCCGATGTAAAGGGCAAGAAGGCCGATGAAGAGAGCGTAATCACTCATGTGTACCTCTTTTTAGATGAAGGGAGAGGGCCGCTGGCGGCCCTGCTGGGGGCCAACCTTTTGCCTGATTTGAAAGGTCGGGCTTGCCAAACAGGTTTTTTATAGTGACCGTGACGGGCCAAGGGCCCGTCACGGTCACAAATCTGGGGTCCAGGGGATCTATTCCCTGGCCGGGGCTGTCGATTTAAGTGCCGGAGTAAAAATAAAACATACAAAAAGCGATGCCTCCGGCGGCGAGGTGAGCCACCTCGAAAGCGAGTGACCGCTGCGTTTTACCTCTCGTTCCTCGAGGCAAATCACAGCGGTATTATTATGAAATGGGCTTGCCAAACAAGTTTTTATAGTGACGGTAACGGACCATCGGTCCGTTACCGTCACACACTTGGGGTCCAGGGGATTTATTCCCTGGCCGCCGGAGGCTTTTTTTATGGGTTCGGGGGTGCCTGGCTTACCAGACGAGCCCCTGAAAGAAGATATATCCGATGGCGAGGGGGGCCAGCACCTTGCAGAGTACCTGCCAGACGGGGAGCAGGGCGAAGGGGATGCTTCCGCTGTTCGTCACCTCATCTTTGGCTATATCGGCAATGACCCAGCCGGTGAAGAGGACGATGAAGAGGCCGCCCAGGGGCATCATCAGGTTCGAGGCGATAAAATCCATGGTATCTAAAAAGCTCTTCCCGAAGATGGTGAGGCCGCCGGCCAGGGAGAGGGCCGAGGGGACGCCCAGGAGGAAGATGCCGCCGCCGATGACCCAGGGCGCTTTGGCCCGGGACCACCCCTTCTCATCGATGAAGTGGGCGCAAACCACCTCCAGCATATTCACCGAAGAGGTAAGGGATGCGATGATGAGAAGGAGGAAGAAGAGGCCGGCCCAGACGACGCCGCCAAACATCTGGGAGAAGACGGCGGGCAGGGTCACGAAGGTGAGTCCCGCGCCGGCACCGGGCTCGAAGCCGAAGGCAAAGACCGCCGGGAAGATAATGAGGCCGGAGAGAAAGGCGACGAGGCTGTCTAAGAGGCAGATCTGAAAGGCCGAAGAGGGGAGGGGCTCCTCTCTCTTCAGGTAACTTCCGTAGGTGAGCATGCCGCCGTTGCCGAGGCTTAGGGAGAAGAAGGCCTGGCCCATGGCGGCTAGGACCATGCCGCCGGTGACCTTGGAGAAGTCGGGCTTCAGGTAGAAGGCGATGCCTGCCATGGCGCCATCTAAGGTGACGGCGCGGATCACAAGGACGATCATGATCATAAAGAGGGCGGGCATGAGGATCTTACAGAATCGCTCGATGCCCTGGCCGATCCCCTTGGAGACCACCCAGATGGTGGCGATCATGAAGAGGGCCTGGTAGGCAATGACCGACGGGGAGTGGGTGATAAATCCTTCAAAGGCTTTGCCCGCCTGGGCGGCGGCATCGGGACCCGAGGGGAGACCCTGGAAGACGGCGATGAAGTACTTGATGGTCCATCCGCCGATGACCCCGTAGAAGGAGAGGATGATAATGGAGGCGACGATGCCGAGCCAGCCCACCAGGGACCAGTTTTTTCCCCCCAGGCGCATGAGGGCGCCCACATTGTTTCGTTGGGTGCGTCGTCCCAGGGTGAATTCGGCCAGCATTACCGTAAATCCTAGGGAGAAGACCATCAACAGATAGATGAAGACAAAGGCGGCGCCCCCATTTTCACCGGTAACATAGGGGAACCGCCAGATATTTCCCAGGCCCACGGCAGATCCCGCCGATGCCAAAATAAATCCCAAACGGCTTCCAAATTGCTCTCTTTTTCCACTGTGCTCCATTTTTTTGATTTCCCCCCACACATGAGACACGAACGTTTTTCGGTCCAAAAGAAGGGGCCGGATCCCATTTTAAATCGTGGGTATCTCGGCCCGAATATATGATAATATTTCGTTTGTCACTATTTTGAGCATGTGCCTCCTGGCGGCCCTCTCTTTAGGTCACGCATGGGAAACACGGGGTCAATAGGCCCTGGCCAGAGGGCATGGGCATGCCCTTAGTGAAAGGCGAATGCGCATTGACCCTAGATGGCGATGTTGTTTCCGGTGACCCGTCGACTTTGCCTTCCACTGCCCGGTGACAGTTACAAAAAAAATAGGTATACAGGAGCGCTCCTAGGCTTGTCAATAAAGGGGGAATTCGCCAGTGATGCCGTATCTACCTTTTAGGAAGGGACCATGACTCGAAAAGGGGGGGCAGGCCCCGGAATCTCTTTTACCTTTTGTGTTTGATTGTGAATCATCTTATAGTCATGTCTGTTTGATAGTGGGGTTGATGGTTCCGCACCACCTTTTTTAAAGAAGAGGGTGAATGGGGGCGATTGGTGGGTGTTTCCTGATTTTTAACCCCGCCGCGGGGATGCCATCGACTCTTATTTATAAATACCTTTAGGATACGTTAATTTTAAGGATGTGACATGACAGTGCTGGAAGTGTTTGCAGGGGTGTGCGGATTTAAGACGGTAATCAAGGCCGAGGCAGGAGAGAGGTACCATGCGGTCTGTACCCTCGAGACGGAGTGTCCGAACCTGAAAAAAGTGGGGGTGGCCTTAGGGGATGAACCCCTGGATGTGATGAATGAGCTCTTTGGTAAGGGGCAATCCACGGTGGTAGATGTCTGTACAGCAAATTTGCCCCACGTCTCCTGTCCGGTGCCCTCGGCCATTTTAAAGGCCCTGGAGGTGAGTGTGGGTCTCGCCCTGCCTGCCGATGCCCAGCTGACCTTTAAGAAGTGATATGACCACCACCATGCCGTGGTGGATCTTCCCGCCGTTTGGACGCGGGGATTCATCACGGTTTCTTGCCTTTTGCCCGTCCCCTCCCAGGAGATGGCGTCCCTTTGGAAAAAATTTTAAGGATGCGGGGCCCTTGCCACTGGGGTGAACGGGACGCTATTTTTATTGAAGCCATGGTGTGGCTTTTCTATGATCGGCGATGAGAGTCTGTACGGGCCCTTGCGAAAGCGCCGTATGCCCCGTATTTTGTCCACCCCGTTACCTGAAATATACACGAGGTCTTATGATGAAAAAATCGTCACGTGCATCCCTTCTCTGTCCCAACTGCAGGCGCCTGATCAGTCATGACGAGCCCTTGTGCCCCTACTGCGGAATTCGAAAGCCGGGCTCCGGGTTTAAGAATAACGCCCTGGTGCGTGGTATGGCCCATCCCGATTTGATCCTTCAGGTGATTATCGGTATCAACGTGGTGATGTATGTGGTCTCTCTTATTTTCAGCGGAAGAGGGGTCGGAGTGACGGCGAATCCCTTCTCTTTTCTCTCGCCGTCCAACAACGCCATGCTCCTTTTGGGGGCCTCGGGGAGTCTTCCCATCGATCGATTCGGGCGCTGGTGGTCCTTACTCTCTGCCAACTGGCTCCATGGCAGTATTCTCCATATCGTCTTTAACATGATGGCACTGCGTAATCTGGCCCCCTTTGTCATGCGTGAATTCGGGACCTATCGCCTGATTATTATCTATGTCCTGGGTGGGGTGGGCAGCTACCTCGTCTCCTATCTGGCCGGGGTCAACTTCACCATCGGTGCCTCCGGGGCGGTGTGTGCCCTGGTGGGTGCGGCCCTCTATTTTGGAAAGAGCCGGGGCGGTGAGTACGGCAATGCCGTGTATCGCCAGGTGAGTGGGTGGGTGATGAGCATCGCCCTCTTCGGCTTTCTTCTGCCCGGCATCAATAACTGGGCCCATGGGGGTGGCATCGCCGCCGGAGTCGGCCTCGCCTGGGCCTTCGGATATTTAGAGCGTAAGCGCGAAAGCCAGAGAGATAAGGCAGTGGCCCTTCTCTGTGGTCTGGGTACCCTGACCGTTCTCTTCTGGGCTGTGGGGACGACCACCGTGCTCTGGATGAACGCCCGGTGAGCTGTCAGCCTTAAAAAAAGGCCTTCTATGGTTAAAGTGACAAAAAAAGGCCTCCGGCGGCGAGGTGTGCCACCTCGAAAGCAGGTTGCGTATGTGATTCTTCAATTAAACCAAAAGTGATTTAACGATAGCTGTTTGGCAAGTCCACTTTTTCAAATCAGGCAAAAGGTTGGCTCCCGGCAGGGCCGTCGGAAGGCAAACGTTCACCGTAATCCTTGAGATGAGATGTGCCGTAAAAAAGAGGGTTTGAACGGCCGGCACCTCCTCTTCTTTTTCCTTATACAATCACCATTGCCGCGTTCCGCTTGCGGAACGCGGCAATGGCTTACCCTTAGAGAGACCATGACACACCGATTATGGCTGGCCCCCATGCAGGGCTATACCGAACTTCTTTTCCGAGACGTCTACGCCGATATCTTCTCCGGCATGGATGTGGCGATCGCTCCCTTTATCTCTGCCCTGCCCAAGGGGAACTCCAAGGATCGTGAGTGGAATGATGTCCTTCCCGACGCCAATGTGAAGATGCCGGTCATTCCCCAGATCATGGGCAATGTGGCCGAAGACCTTCTGCTTCTCGCCAACCGGCTCTACGACCGGGGGTACCCGGTGGTGAATCTTAATTTAGGGTGCCCTTACAAGATGGTGGCCAAGAAGAAGAAGGGGTCGGGAATCTTGTGTTTTCCCGATGAACTCGATGCGCTTTTAGAGACCCTTGTGGGGGGTATGAAGGGGCGTCTCTCCATCAAGACGCGTTTGGGGCGCCACACCCGGGAGGAGTTTCATGCTCTGGTGCCCATCTACAATCGATACCCTTTAGAGGATCTGACGGTGCACCCGAGGACCGGTATTCAGATGTACAAGGGGGGGCCGGATCTCGATTTTTTTGAGGAGATGCTGCCCGAGATCCGCCATCGGGTGATCTACAACGGGGATCTTTGGTCCCTCTCGCGGTTTACGGCCCTTTCACATCGATTCCCTTCAATCTCAGACTGGATGATCGGGCGCTGGATCATTCCGAATCCCTTTCTTCCCGCAGAGATCAAGGGCGTCCGTTTCGATGAGGAGGAGAAGCGTCTCCTCTTGCAGCGCTTCCATGATGCGATTTTTATGCGTCAGGTGGAACGTCTCGATGGGCCCGGTCATGTGACGAGCGTGATGAAGGCGTTTTGGGTCTACTTTAAAGAGGCCTTTGACGATGGAGACCGCCTCTTCAAGCCCCTGCGTCGTATTGCTGACCCCGGTATCTATGAGGATGCCGTGGCCCAGATCTTTGCGGGGCGTCCGGCGGTGGCCGATTTTAACCGGCAGGCGTGATTTTTAGGGATGCCTCCTATTTGGGGCAGAGGCCGGGGGCGCTGGTTGACATTTGAGCTTTCAGGAACTATCTTTTCTAAAATTAGTATGCAACGTAAGTGCTTGGAACAACCGTTGCATTGAACTTCCTACGTCTTAGTTAAAGCATACAAAGGAGTTATATTTCCATGAAGATAGCATTTCCTGCGGAAAAATTTGATGGCCTGGAGAGTCCTGTGCATAATCATTTTGGCTCGGCAAATTTTTTTGTAATTGTGGATACGGAGACCGAAACATGTGAGAAGGTCCTGAATCAGGATCTGGATCATCAGCATGGTAAGTGCCAGCCACTGAAAGCCTTGGGGGGACGCCCTGTGGACGCGGTGGTGGTGGGCGGTATCGGGGGCAGTGCCTTCGGGAAACTCTCCAGCAAAGGGGTGACCATCTACAAAGCATCGGAAGGGACCGTTCGCCAGAATCTTGAGAAACTTCAGGCGGGGAGCCTCAAGGAATTTCAGTCCCTGGATATCTGTGGCGGCCATGGAGATGCCTGCGATCACCACTGATCATCCACCTGACGTTATTCGAATAAAAATTTATGCCCGATGGGGCTGAACGTATCAATATACGTTCAGCCCCATCGGGCTTTTTTTGTTTTAGGGCGACTATTCATCTTGAGGACCGGAGTAAAGCTGAATAGTGAGGTGTTCGGCGTATTTTAAGTCTCTTGAAACTCAAGGAGTTCCAGGAGATAGGCGTAACGACCATCGGGCTCCTCCGGGGCAACCTTAGCGGGGCGGACCGGCACACGGTTTTTCGGGGAGGTGCCATAGATCTGGGCCTGCTCCTGTCTCTTCAGCAGGGATTCAAAGGTGGTGTGGCAGGGTTTTTTTTTAAGATCGGTGAATTGACCCGTTAAGCATGCGGCATCCGAGGCCCTGGTCGGTTTTTTTTTCGTGCATATATCCCAACTCTGGCAGAGGGTAAACTCTTTTATTGTCTTGGCAAACGCTTCATCCATGGGTGGTCTTAAATCCTTATGGGAGAAAAAAATGTGCCAAGAGAGGGGAGATTCAAGGGGGGAAGAGGGGCGTAAGAGATTATGGCACGTCGTTAGTCTGTCCTTTATAAGTGGACATGGGCCGGAATCGTATAGATAAAAGAGGGGCTTGTCAAGGAGGGGCTATAGATAGAAGAGGGGGCAAGAGGGCCGTTAATGGCAGGTTTGTTGAAAAAAAGCGACGTAAGGGGTATAAGAGACCTTACTTCGTGGCAGTTTCGCCACGGTACGATTATGAACAAGCGCCGGACCCTTAAGTTATGATGGGGCGGCAATGACCGCTATTTTATGGAGACGATTATGATAAAGGCAGGAATTATCGGTGCCACAGGGTATACGGGAGCTGAGCTGGTGCGTATGCTTTCAACGCACCCCGATGTGGAACTCACCGTCATCACCTCACGACAATACGAAGGCCAAAAGATCAGTGACGTCTATCCCGCCCTTACCGGCCGGTCGGATCTGGTGTGTGAAGCCTTTGAACCCGATACCTTCTGTGAGCGAGTGGATATTGCCTTTACTGCGCTTCCCCATAAAATCCCCATGGGCATCGTGCCCGATCTTCTGGACCGGGGGGTGAGGGTGGTGGATCTCTCCGCCGATTTTAGGTTTCGAAATGTGGCCGCCTACGAAGCCTGGTATCAGCCCCATACCGCCCCGGAACTCTCGGAAACGGCGGTGTACGGCTTGTGTGAACTAAATCATGAGGCGATCAAGGGGGCCCAGGTGGTGGGGAACCCCGGCTGTTATCCCACCACGATTCTCCTGGCCCTGGTGCCTCTCTTAAAGGCTGGGATTATCGAGGCCGAAGGGATTATTTCAGACTCCAAGTCGGGGGTCAGCGGTGCCGGTCGCGGGCTCTCTTTGGGCGCTCACTTCTGTGAGGCCAATGAGTCCTTTAAACCCTATAAGGTGGATGGTCACCGCCACCGCCCGGAGATTGAAGAGGTGTTGTCCCTGGCCCATGGGTCGGATGTTGAAGTGACCTTTATTCCCCACCTGATTCCGGCCACTCGGGGCATGCTCTCCACCATTTACTGTACCCTGGCCGAGGGCAAGAGCGAGGCCGATGCCCGGGCTGTTCTCGCATCGACCTATGCCGGTCGTCCCTTTGTGCGTCTTCGGGAGGCGGGGAAGATGCCGGATATTCTCCATGTGCAGTATACTAATTTTTGCGATATTGGTCTCTCGTCCGATAGCCGAAACGGCCGTATGGTGGTTGTTTCCGCCATTGACAACCTGGTGAAAGGGGCCTCGGGCCAGGCCATTCAGAACATGAATATCATGGCGGGTCTCGATGAACGGGCCGGGCTTTTGTAGGGCGACATCTCACTATCTGGACTTACGGGGAAACATATATTCCTTTGTTACGCTGGGCCGGAAACGTAGGCCTGCCTGCGCCAGCAGATATAGATCTCCTGGACCCTTCGCTTTTTGAATATGACGGGCCTTTTGGCCCGTCATATTCATTAAAAAAGAGATCTTACAGGCCGTGTTCCTCTTGTCGAGACGTTTTTGCGGCGCTTGTTTGATACCTAAAAGTGCCGGAGGCGTCGCTGAATAGTGACGGTGAGGTATAGGTTTTCGAATTTCATTTTGGTGGATAATTTTTTTTCGTTGATAGTGGTGCCTCCCTTTGAATAATCAATGGATCGTCAACAGAGGCTTAACGAGTGAATATCGATTGTATGTTGACTATGTAAGAAAACGATAACAGGTGGCTAAGATGGCGCGACGGCAACATGAAAAATCCATGGAGACCCATGACGAACTCAGGGCCTCGGCACTCTATCTTTTTGGTGAAAAGGGGTTTAACGCCACCACCATTTCAGAGATTACCGATCATGCGGGATACGCCAAGGGGAATTTTTACCGGTACTGGAAGCGCAAAGACGATCTCTTTTTAAGTATCATGGAGGAGAAGTATCGGCTCTATCGTGAGCACCGTGTGGCTGCCTTGAATCACGCCTCCAATATCGATGATACCATCGATGTGATCATCGATTTTCTGGAACGGATCTTAGACGATGGAAAATGGGCTCGGGTGTTTCTTGAGTTTACCATTCACGCCTCGGGCAATGAGGGGGTGAGGCATGAACTTAAGAAAGGGGTCCACCGCCTCTCCAGCGATCTATTTGCCGATATCCTGGCACCTCATCGCCCCCATCCTACCTACGACTCCCGGAAGCTGGGAGGGGTGATCACGGCGCTCTTCGAGGGGTTTTTGATTCAGATGCTTCTGGGGAGTGCCTCCATGGATAAAGAGGATCTGCGACAGGCGATTCGAACCCTTGTGCTCCATATCGATCACCCATGAGTTTAGCTCTTTACGATGGCTTAAAATGCTTATATGGAGTGAAACTTGACAGTTGATTCGTCTCATGGTAGCTAATGTATTTTTCATGTATCTATAGACGATAGACATCCATGAGTCGGGATAGAGGCTTCGGGGGCCGGTTCCCCGTGCGTATTCCTTCTCTTATTTTGAGCGTCGTCACCCGTGGAGCGTATGCAGCATCAAGATACCGTTTATAGTGAAGGGCTAGGTCGAGGGCTATTTCGGGAGATCTCATTTTCCGGTCCTCATGCCCTGGCGATGATGGTTCTCTTGATGGCCCTTGCATCCACGCTATCCCTCTCTTTTTATGCACAGTGGGCCACCCGCCATCACCAGACGGTCGTCGATGGCTTGATGCTAAAATTGGTGCATCGGCAAGGGGAGATCGATGCCAGGGATGGCCACCTCCTGGCCCTATCCGGTAAAATCCATGGACTGAAAGAGACTCTTCTCGATCTCTACGCCTTCGAAAAAAAGATTCGGGTTATCGCAGACCTTGGGCCGGCCCCCGTGAGCGATCCAGCTCGGGGTATGGGGGGCGCATCGCCCGAAGATATCGGCGCCTACCCCTTTCCTATGGCGAGGGGGGGCGGGGCGCTGGCCGCCCAGCTTCGTGAGCTTGATGTGGCGGCCGAAGCGGAGATGGCCCGTCTGGACGTCCTCTACGATATTCTCTATGAGAAGCGTTTGGTTTTAGATGCCACCCCGTCCATTTGCCCCACCACCGGGTGGAACTCCTCTCGATTCGGCCCACGAATCTCCCCTTTTTCCGGGAAAAAAAGTGTGCATAAAGGATACGATATTGCTAACTACGTGGGCACCCCCATTATCGCACCGGCCGATGGTGTGGTGGCCTTTGCCGGGAAGCGAGGGTCCATGGGGATTATGGTCTCCCTGGATCATGGATACGGCATGGTTACGCATTACGGTCATCTATCCAAGGTCTTGAAGAAGCGGGGCGACCGGGTGACGCGTGGGGAAAAAATAGCCCTTATGGGTAATACCGGGCGAAGCACAGGGCCCCATCTTCACTATGAGGTCCGCGTCAATGGTATCCCGATGAACCCTGTAACGTATATTCTTGATTGACTCGTTATCGTAATTTGCCCCCACATTTTTAGTGTCTCTTTTCCTTGATTTTATCCCCATTTTGTACAAGTATGTGGCGGGTGCCGATCCCGGCCTCCCATGGTATTGCCTCGTGTTGACTCGTGGGCCATAAGAGAATCGCCATGAAAGGCCCCCCCCATCGTCATGAACCTGTTCATGATCTCCCCTGGCCGCAGGTATGGATATTTCCCATGCGTGAAGGTCATTATCTGAGACCAAAAAACTGAGAACGGTTTCTCGCTGAGAGAGGAATAGAACCGATGCTGATAAAATTGTTGACCCGAGTGTTTGGGACGAAAAATGATCGCGTAATTAAAGGTCTTGCCCTTATTGTCGAAGAGATCAATGCCCTGGAAGAGGGGTACCAAGCCTTCGACGATGCCACACTTCAGGGGCTGACCCCAGCCTTTAAAGAGCGGTATATAAACGGTGAGAGCTTAGACGATCTCATGCCGGAAGCCTTTGCCGCGGTGCGTGAGGCCTCACGCAGGGTCCTTAATATGCGACATTACGACAGCCAGCTTATCGGGGGCATGGCCCTTCATAACGGAATGATTACCGAGATGAAGACAGGGGAGGGCAAGACCCTCGTGGCTACCCTGCCCGCTTACCTGAATGCGCTGACGGACAAGGGCGTTCATGTGGTCACCGTCAACGACTACCTCGCCTCCCGAGATGCCGAGTGGATGGGCAGGCTCTACGCATTTATGGGCCTGACCGTGGGAAATATCATCCATGGCCTTGACGATGAACAGAGAAAAGCCGCCTATAATGCCGATATCACCTATGGGACCAACAACGAATTTGGTTTCGATTACCTCCGCGATAACATGAAGTTTACCAAAGAGCAGCTGGTGCAGCGTGAGCTTAACTTCGCCATCGTCGATGAGGTGGATAGTATTCTTATCGATGAAGCCCGGACTCCCTTGATTATTTCGGGCCCTGCCGAGCAGTCCACCCAACTCTACGGCCAAGTGGACATCATCATGCCTCAGTTTAAGGTGGATGTGGACTTTACCGTGGATGAAAAATCACGCAGCGTATCCTTAACCGATGAGGGGGTGCAGAAGGCCGAAACCCTTCTCCAGGTGGAGAACCTCTTCGACCCGGGGAGTATCGAGGTGCTTCACCACGTGAATCAGGCCCTTAAGGCCCATGCCACCTTTAAGCGGGATACCGACTATATCGTTAAGGATGGTAAGGTGGTCATCGTCGATGAGTTCACTGGCCGTCTTATGGAGGGGCGCCGTTACAGTGAGGGGCTCCACCAGGCCCTGGAGGCCAAGGAGCACGTACGCATCGAAAATGAAAACCAGACCCTTGCCTCCATTACCTTCCAGAACTACTTTCGTATGTACGATACCTTGTGTGGGATGACCGGTACGGCCATGACCGAGGCCGAAGAGTTCATGAAGATCTACACCCTCGATTGTCTGGTCATTCCCACCAACAAACCCATGGTGCGTATCGATAAACCCGATGTCATTTATAAGACGCGCACGGAGAAATTCGATGCGGTGGTGGAGGAGATCATCACCATTCATAAGACGGGCCAGCCGATTCTTGTGGGGACCATCTCCATCGATATGTCGGAACGATTGAGTATCAAATTGGGGAAAAAAGGGGTCAAGCATGAGGTCTTAAACGCCAAGCATCATAGCAAGGAGGCCGAAATTGTGGCCCGGGCCGGGCAGAAAGGGGCCGTGACCCTCTCCACCAATATGGCCGGGCGAGGCACCGATATCGTCCTGGGCGACGGGGTGACGGATTTGGGAGGCCTCTATATTCTTGGCACCGAGCGCCACGATAGCCGCCGTATTGATAATCAGCTTCGGGGGCGCTCCGGCCGTCAGGGTGACCCGGGGCTGTCGCGTTATTTTCTCTCCCTGGAGGATGATCTGCTTCGTATCTTTGGCGGAGAGCGTATCACAGCCATCATGGAGCGCCTCGGCTTAGAAGATGGCGAGCCCATCGAGCACCGACTGATCTCTCGGGCCATTGAAAATGCCCAGAGGAAGGTGGAGGGTCACAACTTCGATATTCGAAAGCACATCCTGGAGTACGACGATGTGATGAACAAGCAGCGTGAGGTGATCTACCGTCAGCGTCGGGAAGCCCTTCGGGGTGGAGACCTCCATTCCGAGGTGATGCGCATGGTCGGGGATACGGCCTGGGGGGTTGCATCCCAGGTGGCCATGGAGAAGACCCTGCCGGCCTCCTGGGATTGGGAGACCTTTGCCCAGCTCATGGGGAGTCATTTTAATACCGAATTGACGGTGGATGCCTCGAGAAATGATCTCACCCGTCAGGAGTTGGCCGACCAGATCAGTGAGGCGGTGCGTGGGATTTTAGAGGGTAAGATGGCCCGCATTGGGGAGGATCAGTTTCGCCAACTGGAGCGTTACGTGGTTCTTCAGACGGTGGACAATCACTGGAAGGATCATCTCCTCTCCATGGATCACCTCAAAGAGGGCGTTGGCCTTAGGGGCTATGCGCAGCAAAATCCCCTGGTGGTTTATAAGAAAGAGGGGTTTGAGCTGTTTCAGGCCATGATCGATCGTATTCAAGACGAGGTGGTGGCCATTTTGTTCCGGATTCAGATTGCCGAGCCCGAGCAGGTGGAGGCCGTCAACCCCGACCGAGGGGAATCCAAGCTCTCTTACTCCCACAGTGAGGAGGGATCGGCAAAACACCCCACCCGGAATGCCGAGAGCAAGGTGGGAAGAAACGACGCCTGCCCGTGTGGCAGTGGGAAGAAATACAAGAAATGTTGCGGCCAATCCTGATGTTTCAGGTGGCTGGCTATTTTATGTGAATAGAAGAGCATCGATGTTTTCCGGTTCGGCTGGAGGGCATGGTGGGGAGACCCCCTGCCATGCCAAGGCCTTTCGGTGATCGTCGATGCTTTTTTGCATTGTTCTGTGTTATAATTTTAATCCATAAGGTTTTTAAGGGGGTATGAGTGACCAATGACCGAAAATTATCCCGATCTGTATGAAGAGATAGAGGTCGATAGGGTGACCAGGCTCGTGGAGCCGCCCATGTATCAGGTCTTTCTTATCAATGATGACTACACCCCCATGGATTTTGTGGTGGATATCCTCATGACGGTTTTTCGCAAGTCCCCAGAAGAGGCGAATGCCATCATGCTCCTTGTTCACCAGCAGGGCAAAGGGTTGTGTGGAATTTATACGTACGATGTGGCTGAAACCAAAGTGGATACCGTCCATGAGGTAGCCGAAGAGAACGGTTACCCTTTGCGAAGTGTTATGGAGAAAAATGACCTATGATAAGCAGAGAACTCAGCGCAACATTGGGCTTTGCCGTTCGCGAAGCAAAAAAACGACGCCATGAATATGTCTGCATTGAGCATGTGCTGTTTGCCATCCTTCATGATCCCACAGGTATCGATATCATCGAGAGTTGTGGCGGCGACACCGTCGATCTGAAGACTAAGGTGGATCTTTTTCTTCAGGAGAAGATCGAGAGAATGGATGGCTCAGAGGACTATGTCCTTCAGCAGACCTTAGGGTTTCAGCGTGTGATTCAACGGGCCGTATCCCATGTGCGCTCGGCAGAGAAGAAAGAGGTGGCGGTGGGTGATGTCATCGCCTCTATCTTTCAGGAACGCGACTCCCACGCCAGTTATTTTCTGGAGACCGACGGGGTGACCCGTTTATCTGTGCTTCGGTATATTTCCCATGAACAGGAGTATGAGCAGAAACAGGGCGGTCAACCCGATGCAGACCGGGGCGACTCCCGTGAGGAGAAAGAGGAAACGGATCCTTTAAAGCTCTACACCGTGGATTTGGTGGAGAGGGCCCGTGAGGGGCGACTCGACCCTCTCATCGGGCGCAGCCGGGAGATGGGCCGTATCATTCAGGTCCTCTTACGGCGTCGAAAAAACAATCCTGTCTTTGTGGGGGACCCCGGTGTGGGCAAGACGGCTTTGGCCGAAGGCCTGGCCCAGATGGTGGCCCAGGAGAGGGTGCCCGAGCCCTTGAAGGGGACCCAGATCTACTCCCTGGATTTGCCGGCGGTCCTCGCCGGAACCAAGTTCCGTGGTGATTTCGAAAAGCGCATGAAGGGGGTCATCGAGTCCTTAAAAAAAATTCCCAATGTGATTCTCTACATCGATGAGATCCATACCGTGGTGGGGGCCGGGGCCACGAGTAGTGGCTCCATCGACGCCTCCAATATGCTCAAACCCGTCCTGGGTAATGGTGAATTGCGGTGTATGGGCTCGACCACTTACGAAGAGTACAAGAATAATTTCGAGAAAGACCGGGCCCTCTCCCGGCGATTCGAAAAGATCGATATCCGTGAGCCCAGTGTGGCCGAGACCGTGGAGATCTTGATGGGTCTTAAAGATCGGTTTGAGACCCACCACGGTGTGATCTACACCCCATCGTCCCTAGCCGCCGCCGCCGATCTCTCCTTTAAACACATCAACGACCGACACCTCCCGGACAAGGCCATCGATGTCATCGACGAGGCTGGGGTGTTGAAGCGCCTCGACGAGACAGATCCCTCACGGAAGGTGCGGGTGAGCGACATGGAGAAGGTGGTGGCCGTCATCGCCAAGATTCCCGCTCGCAGTGTCTCCAAATCCGACCGAGATCGACTCAAGAGCCTTGGCAAGCGGATGAAGCATGTTATTTTCGGGCAGGATGAGGCCCTAGATGGGCTGATCACCGCTATCAAGCGCTCGCGCGCGGGGCTCTCCATTCCGAACAAGCCCATCGGCTCCTTTCTCTTCTCCGGTCCCACTGGGGTGGGAAAGACCGAGGTGGCCAAGCAGCTGGCCCTAAACCTGGGGGTGGAGTTTCATCGCTTCGACATGAGCGAGTACATGGAGAAACATGCCGTGGCCCGTCTCATCGGTGCTCCCCCCGGATATGTGGGGTTCGAGCAAGGGGGGCTCCTCACCGAGCATATTCGCAAGACCCCCCACTGCGTGCTCCTGATGGATGAGATTGAAAAGGCCCATCCGGATCTTATCAATATCTTGCTTCAGGTAATGGACCATGGCACCTTAACGGACAACAACGGTAAGAAGGCCGATTTCCGCAACGTGGTTATTCTCATGAGCTCCAATGCCGGTGCCCGGGAGATGAGTACCAAGACCATTGGATTTGGCAGCTCCAAAGAGGGGGTAGAGGGCAAGGGGCGCTCGGCCATCGAACGTATCTTCAGCCCTGAATTTCGAAACCGCTTAGACGCCATTATCGCCTTTAACGCCCTCTCCGAGAAGGTGATGGAGAGAATTGTCGAAAAATTTATGGGTGAGATGCGGGCACAGCTTGCCGAGCGGAAGGTGCAGTTAAAACTTACCCCCAAGGCGAGGCACTGGCTGGCCGTTAAGGGCTACGATACCGAGTATGGGGCCAGACCCCTGGGGCGCTTGATTCAAACCGCCGTGAAGGATATTTTGGCCGATGAACTCCTCTTCGGGAAATTATCCAAGGGGGGCGTCGTTACCATTGGCTTGCGGCAGGATAAGCTCACCTTCAGCTATGCATAGGGGTGATCTTTGATGCCGTTGTTTCAATTGTCGGAGGCGGTGAGATTTCCACCGCCCCACCTCTCCAGGGAGGACGGACTCCTGGCCTTAGGGGGAGATCTCTCGGTGGAGCGCCTGGTTATGGCCTACTCCATGGGGATCTTTCCCTGGTACTCCCCCGGAGAACCCCTTCTCTGGTGGTCTCCGGATCCACGACTGGTTCTCTATGTGGAGAACCTCGTGGTGAATCGCTCCCTTGGGAAGATGCTTAAGCGCGCGCCCTACCGGATCACCATGGATCGGGCCTTCTCCCAGGTGATCTCACGGTGTGCCACTATTAAGCGGGCCCATGAAGATGGGACCTGGATTGTCGATGATATGCAGGCTGCCTATACGGCGCTTCACGAGGAGGGCTATGCCCACTCCGTGGAGGCGTGGCTGGGCGATGAGCTGGTGGGTGGCCTCTACGGGGTCTCTCTGGGGGATGCTTTTTTCGGGGAGTCTATGTTTGCCCAGAAACCCGATGCCTCCAAGATATGCTTCGTTTATCTGGTGCGGTTTTTGAAGGCGGAGGGCTTCTCCTTTGTCGATTGCCAGATGACCACCGATCATCTGCTTCGATTCGGGGCCGAAGAGATCCCACGGACTCAATTTTTAAAAGAGCTCCATGGGGCCTTGCAAGGGGACGATATCACCGGCTCCTGGTCCGAATTTTTTTATACGGTGTGATCTTGTGGAGGGCACCGGCTTTAAAGGGACTTTTTTAAAAAAATCCCGTTGGGCCGTTGTCTGTTGCGGCGCCAGGCGCCAGATATGATTTAGGAAAGGATGAAGGAGAGTGGCCGTGGCTGCTGACTGTATTTTTTGTAAGATTATTGACAAAGAGATTCCGTCTGAATTTATCTATGAAGACGAAGATATGATCGCCATTCGGGACATTAACCCCAAGGCCCCGGTGCACCTTTTGATCATTCCGCGAAAGCATATTCGAAGCATCAACGATATCGAGGCCGCCGATGAGGCACTTCTGGGACGCATGGCCTCTGTGGCAAAGGGGCTGGCTGTGACCGAGGGGACCGATCAATCGGGGTACCGCCTCTTCTTTAATGTGGAAAAAGGGGGGGGGCAGGAGGTGTTTCATATTCATCTCCACCTCGTCGGGGGATTCGACCGCCGATAGATAAGGGGCCCCCGTTTTACGAATGGTAAGGGCTCATGCAAAAAATAAATGCGCAAATTCCATAAAAATGCCGCAGTGATTTGACCCGAGGGGCGAGGGCTAAATCACTGCGGCATTCTGCTTTCAATGTGCCACTTGCCTAAGTGGCTTCGCCACCATTGCCCGCCGGAGGCAACCAGGTTAAAGATGCCTTCGACGGGTCGCTTTTTGAAAAAAAAGCGCCGCAAAAACTTTTCCGATTACCGCGACAACATTTCCTCGTTCCTCGGAAATGTTGTCGCAGTAGATTCTTTTTGATAGCGAATGTGACGGACCCTTAGGAACCAGGGTACGGAGCATTCGCGAACCTGGCGTCCAGGGGATTTATCCCCTGGACGCCGGAGGCCAGCTTTTTGTATATTTTATTTTTGCTCAGGCCCTTACGGGTAATCAAATAAAAAACCCCCCGCTGGAGATATGTCTCCAAGGGGGGGGATGGAAAGGGGCTCTCTTCTGGGAAGAGGGGCGTTACAAGGAGGCGACCTCGCTGGCCTTGTAAACACGGATACCTTCCGCCTCCAATCGCTTGATGGCCTCATCGATGTTGTCAAAACGGAAGATCATGACGGCATGCTCTCCGGTCTGCTGGAGGGTGTACATGTACTCGACGTTGAGTTTTGCCTCATCTAAGAGTACCAGAATGCGGTTGAGGCCACCGGGCTGGTCCTCTACGGCGACGGCTGCCACGCTGGTTTTCCCTACGGAGAATCCATGGTCTTTCAGGGCTTTTTCCGCCGTCTCATTATCATCGACAATAAGACGAAGTACACCAAAATCCGTGGTATCCGCCAGGGACAAGGCGCGGATATTTACTTTGGCGCTGGAAAGAATTGTGGTGACTTCGGCGATACGTCCGCCTGTATTTTCAAGGAAGATGGAGATCTGTTCAACGCGCATCAAAGGCCTCCTTTCATGAGCATCTTGATGAATTAAATGCGAAATAGATGTGTGAAGGAACCGGATACTCTGGGTAAAAATATTCCGATTATTCTTCGCCTATCGTCGCCTGTTGTCAATGACTCTTACCGCTTTTCCTTCACTTCTGGCAATGGATTTTGGCTCCACCAGCATCACTTTCGCAGAGACCCCAAGATACTCTTTGATATCTTTGGAGATTCTTTTCTCCGTATTCTGCAGCATTTTGATCTCATCGGCAAAGAGGCTTTCACTTACCTCCACCTTGACGGTGAGGGTATCGAGGTTGTTTACACGATCCACCACCAGCTGATAGTGGGGGGTGGTCTCGGCGCTCTTCATCAAGACACTTTCGATCTGTGATGGGAAGACGTTGACGCCTCGGATGATGAGCATATCATCGGTGCGACCGCTGACACGCTTCATGCGGATATGGGTACGGCCACAGATGCAGGGCTCCGGGTGGAGGGAGGTGATATCCCGGGTGCGGTACCGGATGACGGGGAAGGCCTCTTTGGTGATGGTGGTAAAGACCAACTCACCGGTCTCGCCATAGGGGAGGACCTCTTCGGTGATTGGATCGATGATCTCTGGAATAAAATGGTCTTCGAAGATGTGAAGGCCCTTCTTGGCCTCATGGCACTCGATGGCCACGCCGGGTCCCATGACCTCGCTGAGTCCGTAGATATCCACAGCATCGATGCCCAGGGTCTCCTCGATCTCCTGGCGCATGCTCTCACTCCAGGGCTCGGCACCAAAGATGCCGAACTTAAAGTTTAGGTCTTTAAAGGAGAGCCCCATCTCCTTGGCCACTTCGGCCAGGTGGAGGGTGTAGGAGGGGGTGGCCGTAAGGATCGTGGGGCCGAAGTCTTTCATGATGGTGATCTGTCGTTTGGTGTTGCCCCCCGACACTGGAATGACGGAGGCTCCGAGTCTTTCGGCACCGTAGTGAACGCCCAGGCCACCTGTAAAGAGACCGTATCCGTAAGCGTTGTGGATGATATCACCGCGCGTGGCCCCTCCGGCACAGAAGGCACGGGCCATGAGATCGGACCAGGTATCGATATCCCGCCGGGTGTAACCCACTACGGTGGGCGCGCCGGTGGTCCCTGATGAGGCGTGGATGCGTACCACGCTCTCCATGGGTACGGCAAACATACCGTAGGGGTAGTTGTCCCTTAAGTCCTGCTTGGTGGTGAAGGGGAGTTTGGACAGGTCCTTTAAGCAGCGGATGTCGCCGGGGACCATGCCGGCCTCTTTGAACTTCTCTTTATAAAAGGGCACCTTTGCGTAGACATTTTCAAGGGTGGTTTGAAGTCGTCTGAGCTGAATCGCTGCCAAGGCTTCCCTTGGCATCGTTTCAAAATCAATATCGTAAATCATCCAACACTCCGTGAAACCCGTCCTTTAAGGGCGGGGAGGTAAGGAGTTAAGAGATTGGCGTCTCTTAAACTCTGATTAATGGTATGTATAACCGT
>JABXKT010000238.1 GCA_013619155.1 Desulfobacteraceae bacterium | reverse complement strand
AAGAGCCCAGACCCCTTCAGGTCGGTGCGGACGCGCCTGGTAGAGGATGGCTTCTCCCAGGAGAGGGTGGACCTCTACTTCCAAAAAGGGACCCGTCTCTTCGCCATCCGAGGCGTCTCCGGCTACTTTACCCACAACGAGGGAACCCTCAACTACAAACGCTTTCTCACCCCGAGGGCCCTGGCCACGGGAACACGCTATCTTCGGCGCCACGGCCCCTTCCTCTCCGCCACCGAGGCCCGCTACGGCGTGAACAAAGAGATCATCACCGCCGTGCTCATGGTGGAGACGGCCCTGGGCACCTACCTGGGCAACAGCCGGGTCTTTGAGATCCTGGCCACCCTCTCATCCCTTAGCGACACCACCGCCAAGGAGCGCCTCTGGAGAGAGATCCCCTCCACGCGCCGCATCAGTCGTAGTCGATTCGAGAAGAAGACAAAAGACAAGGCGCAATGGGCCTATCGAGAGCTCAAGGCCCTGATCACTTATAGCGAGGGGGTGGGGAAAAAACCCACCCTCTTTATAGGCTCCTATGCCGGCGCCATGGGCATCCCCCAATTCATGCCGAGCCGCATCCTTCAATTGGGGGTGGATGGCAACGAGGATGGCCAGATCGACCTTTACACCCACGAGGACGCCATCGCCAGTGTGGCCAACTACCTGAAGCACTT
This sequence comes from Desulfobacteraceae bacterium, assembly GCA_013619155.1. Classification (GTDB taxonomy): domain Bacteria; phylum Desulfobacterota; class Desulfobacteria; order Desulfobacterales; family Desulfolunaceae; genus Desulfoluna. Next base: position 2,829 of record JABXKT010000238.1, on the reverse strand, counting down.
CGGATGGAAGCCCGGCATTGAAAAAGAGAGGGCGATTCGCGTACTGATGCGCTACAACCACAGCATCTACTACGCCAACACCCTCTATGACATCATGGACGCCTTGAAACAGACACACATATAAGGACTCTTTGCATCATGACCAGTTCGACTCTCGGCACCTGGATTGCCATCGGTTTTATCTTCTTTGCCCTCACCATACTCGCCTTCATGGATGTGGCCCGGAAAAATTTTGGGTCCACAGGGAAAAAAGCCCTCTGGGGGATCATCGCCCTCCTCCCCTTTGTGGGATGGCTCATCTATTTCCTCCTGGGCATGCGACGGGGTGTGGCTCCCCCCAAGGAGTAGCGAGCCTCGCCCCATCACCGCCCCCCAAGGAGCGGCGATGGGGCGTTATCGCTTACAGGCGTTGAAGGAGATAGAGGAAGAGGGGGGCCCGGCTGATCCGTTTCAAGGCGATGAGCCGCTCCATGACGGCGTGCCTCTGGGAGTCGGATTTCAAGGGAGAGAGGTAGATGGGGGCACTGTGCACATCCCGGGAGGCGACAAATCGGGTGAGGGCCTCGTCATGGGTGGGGGGAAGGGCATCTCCCGTCACCATATTCAGAGAGATCGATATATTTTCATGGCGGCGCATCACCGCATCGGCCCGCCTCACCGCCTCCGTCACCAGAGCCAACGAGGTGGGACGCCCTAAAAAATGTAAGGTCGCCTCATCCAGGGACTCGATGCCGGTGTTGATCCACACCTTAAAAGGGAGACGGGCCATGGTAGCCCACTCCGCATCGGAGACCCCCACCAGGGCATCGGGGCTCCCAAAGAGAAAGAGAGAGGGGGTATCGGCCAGGCCCCTACCCGCCTCCAGAAGTGCATGACACGCCTCGGCGGCGGCCACAACGCGCATCGCCCCGGCCGCCAGAGCATCATGCTCCCCTAAAAACACCCCACCCATATTCACCAGATCCCCCTTAAAATAGTCCCCCAAAAGGGCCACCTGATCCGCCACGTCTTCCTGCGGCCCCACCGCAAAGGGTCGGGGCGACTTTACCCCGCAGAAGCGGCAGTGATAGAGGCACCCTTCGGCCAGACGCACCGGGAGGATATCATAATCCACATGGCGGCTATCCGGGGGCAAAACGGTCAAGGGGCCACGGGTGAGGTGATGAAAGCGATGCGCCAGCCGCCCAAGGAAATCTGGCTGATTTTTATGGACAATACACCGCAGAAAATCGCCCACCGCCACGGGCGCTTCTCCCGCCCTGGCATCGGCCCACTCAAGGGTCGACGCCAGGGCGTCCAGACCCCTTTGGCACCTCTCCTCTGGATATCTCTTCTCACCGATGACATTGTTACTGGGGTAGGCAAACAAAGGGATATAGTGCTCCCCCATGGATGAGATGGCCCCGTTGTACCCCCCCGACGAGTAGTAGACCCAATCGCCTCCGGCGGTCCGTTTGAACCAGTCGCTGTGATCATACCAGGTCCCGGGACGCCCCTGCATGAACCGGATCACCCCCTCGGGGCTAAACTGAAAAATATACGCCGGCGTCGAGATCTCATGAAAGCATCCATACCTCACCGGCCAGCTCGCCTTCAAATACCGCACCGCCCCCACAACCCCCAAACGAACCCTGATACCGTCTCGATAAAACTCTTCAACCCTGTTGCGCATCTCTGGACCTTTTTATGATTTTCACCTAAAAGTTGCATTCACCGATTTGTGTCGCGGCTAAAATACTACTATTACAATTGCTTATAGCGCGCCCTGCTGGTCATCAAAGTTACGACAGCCGAAAATGCACAAATGGGCTCACCCTTCGGAAACGATCTTTGCAATTTTTAGGTTTCATCTTATAACGGGTTAAAAGTAGGCCTTTTCCGAAAGAACCCGTGGGTTCTTAAATATCGGAGAGGGGCGCGGCCTCTTTATCTATGCTCCCGGTGACATCATATGAAGAGAGAGATGGCCGTTCTTAGCCCATCCGCCCTTGAGGTGCTGCCCCGTGCCACAGGAGCTCTTTTTTTAAGGCGGCAGAGTCGGTAAGAGAAGGGCTGCCGGTCCCTTCCGTATAAAAAAAAACGCCCCATGGCCGGTGACGGCATCATGGAGCGCTTTTTATAAAAATCAACACGGTGACACCGGCCATCGGGCCTAGTCCTGGCATCCCAGGGTGTAGGTCGAACAGGATCCGCTGGAGCATTGACGTTTTTGAATCCCGGGCTGATTCGCCGGATTACCACTGGAAGAGGCGCCCATCTTGATATTCATGGTGCTGATCACCCGCTCGAAGGCCTGGGATCCACACTTGGGACATTTCAAATCCTCCTCATCATTTTTCCCCATGACGAGCAATTCAAAAAACTCTTCACACTTCGTGCACTTAAACTCATAAATGGGCATCAGATCTCCCTGCCTTTTCATCGTCTCACCACGGCGTAACCGCGGCGATCGTATCCAAACCATCCCCCATAAAACGGGGCCAAATCATCCGTCAGTTCCGTACATTATGGGTACTTTACCCCCATTGTCAAGTCGAGCATCTCCCGAGCATGCTCCAGGGTGGCGCGAGTTACCTCCACGCCGCCCAGCATGCGTGCCATCTCCTCCACGCGTCCCGCCTCATTCAAGGGGGAGATGGAGGTGCAGGTACGGCCCCTGACGACCTGCTTCTCAATCCGGTAGTGATGATGGCCAAATTTAGCGATCTGGGGAAGGTGAGTAATGCAGAGTACCTGATGATGACGTGAGATCTCCTTAATCTTCATCCCCACCACTTCGGCCACCCCGCCCCCGATACCCGAGTCCACCTCATCGAAGACCACCGTCCC
>JABXKT010000060.1 GCA_013619155.1 Desulfobacteraceae bacterium | reverse complement strand
GCGGCGAAAGTATAGCCTCGGTTGGCCCTGCCGGGAGCCAACCTTTTGCCTGATTTGATGGGTCAGGCTTGCCAAACAGGTTGTATGAATTTACTCACGTGTAAAATCATATCAAAGGCGTATGTGATTTACCCCGAGGCACGAGGGGTAAAGCGCATATGCAACCTGCTTTCGAGGTGGCACACCTCGCCGCCGGAGGCCCATTTTTTGGTCACTTTAACCTGCGGTGAAGGCTTCGCCTCGGTTGGCCCTGCCGGAAGCCAACCTTTTGCCTTATTTTATAAAGACGGGTTTGCCAAACACGCTTTTATAGTGACTGTAACGGACCAAAGGTCCGTTACAGTCACAAACCTGGGGTCCAGGGGATTTATCTCCTGGCCGGGCGTGTCGATTTAATCGGAAAAACGCCTATTTTAGCCGTTTGCACCCCAAATATATGGCCGTCACTATTTACAAAAATTAGAGATACGGCGGGTCCTATCCACCCGAATTACTTAGGGCTCTGACAAAAAAATAAGCATCCGGATTTCATAAGAATAGCGCTGTGATTTGTCCCGAGGAGCGGGGCAAAGCGCAGCGGTCACCCGCTTTCGAGGTGGCTCACCTCGCCGCCGGAGGCATCGTTTTTTGTATCTTTTATTTTTGTTGCGGCCCTTACACGCTCTGTTTGCCGGCAAAGTGGATGGCCGCCGTGGCGATGACGGTGAGGGGGTCCACGAAGGGCCCGGAGAAGCCGTGGAGTTTTTGAGCCACGGAGAGCTCGGTGCAGCCCAGGACAAAACAGGTGGCCCCTTTTGCTTTGAGGCCCTCTACGGCCTTCATGAAGCCCTCTAAGGCAGGGGTCTTGCCGGCCTTGATGCCGTAAATAAGATTCGTGACCTCTTGTTGCATGGGCGGATCGGGGGTTAAGGGGGTGAGACCCTGTTTTTCGAGGGCTCTCTCGTAGACCCGGGCTGCGCATGTCCCTTCTGTGGCGAGGATTCCCACTTTTTTCGTCTCCGGGAAATGGGTGGCAATGTGGTGGGCGGTTTCATTGACCATGTGGAGGAAGGGGATAGCGATTTTTTTTGTGATATCATCGAAGAAGTAGTGGGCGGTGTTGCAGGGCATGATGAGAAAATCGGCACCCATGAACTCCAAGTGTTTTGCCGTGGCGATCAATGCCTCTCGCGGATCTGGCCCGTCGGCCACGATATGGGCGGTGCGATCGGGGATCTGCGGGTTGCTGTCGATGAGGACTCGGATATGGTCCTGGTCTCGTGTGACCCGGGTTAGGGTGGCAATTTTCTCAAAGAGCATGGCGGTGGCCAGTGGTCCCATGCCACCGACGATTCCGAGGGTTTTTGAATCCATAATCAAGGGGGTACTCCTTACGCTGTGTCAATAGTAACGATGGGGCGGCACAAGCCATGGGCCTGACCTATTATAGATGCGATACTCCCTCTTTGTATGGACATTGTCAATGTGCCTTTAAATATGGGACTTCATCTCTTGTTTTTTGGATCATGTCACCCCCCTTTTCGAGGCATAAGAGAGACCTCTGCCCGTTATTGTTACTTTTTTTATGGGTTTTTTCCAAAAAAAAGCACCGGAGGCAGGCCTTTGGCCACGCTGCCTCCGGTGGTCCTGCCGGGAGCCACCTTTTTGCCAATTTTTATAAACGGGGGTTACCAAACAAAGGTTTATTGTAACGGTGACGGACCAAGGGTCCGTCACCGTTACGAATCTGGGGTCCAGGGGCCCTGTCCCTGGCCGCCGGAGGCATGTTTCTTGGCCACTTTGGGCGTTTAGCTTAAAATTACCTCCACAGGGATAGATGCCATGCGTTTGACCTTTTCAAAGGTGGGCTCATCGATTTCTGGGAGGGGGTGCGCGTGGGGGGTCATGACCACCATGTCCATGCCCTCGGTGTTGATGAGTTTCAAGATCTCATCGGCGGCTTCTCCCACCGCTGTGTGACGGGTGAAGAGGGCGCATCCATCCATATATTTGGTGCAGAGTTGGTTGAGGCGCTTGACCGCCGAGCGCTCCTCCTGCCGGGTGAGGCGTTCGATGTGCCGGTCATCGTAGGAGCCGTACCAGGGTTTTTGGCGGGCGATATCCGGGATTACATAGAGCACATGGACCTCGGCCCCTTTATCGCGGATGAGGGAGGTGATAAAGGGGAGGGCTTTTTCTGCATTCCGTGAAAAATCGGTGGGCCAGAGGACTTTGGGAGGGTTCATGGTATATTTTCCTTGGAAAGGGTGGGTCACCCCTTCGATTTTTTTAAAGGGACGGTTGCATCGGAGGCGGGAGGTATTTAGGCGATGGAGAGGGGGATTATGCATACGGGTGCAACCGGTAAGGAAGAACGTTTTTAAGAATAATTGTACCACATCGTGGTACGCTTGGCTCGGATTTTATGTAGGGACATGATGGGAAAAGGGGGGTGCTGGCTGAATTTTTTGACAGGGGCCCATGCCAAGGAAAAGGGCAACGATTCAGCTTACGCCTCGCTAGGCCCTTTCGGGTCAACCTTTGGAAACGGTTGACCCGGCAGATTTTTGTGACGTCAGGCCGATAAGGGCTCAGGCAAAAAAATAAATGCATACGTTTAAGAAAAACGCCGCAGTGATTTGACCCGCTCCGCCGGTTAAATCACTGCGGAAACCTGCTTTCAAGGTATATTTGCCTAAGTGGCTTCGCCACCCTCGCCGCCGGAAGGCCCGTTTCTTGGTTACTTTAACCATAGAAGGCGATGCGGCGAAAGTCTTCCTCCGGCCCCTTATTTATGGCTTGAGTGTTAAGGTATGGGATTTAAAGCGCAGGTGGGGGTGATAGGATCGCTTGGCGTGGCGCAGGCCCGGATCATCCATGTCGCACTCTTTATTGATGAGGGAGGTGTCTTGAAAGAGCATGCGTGCACATTGGCGATCGAAGAACTGGTAGAGTCCCTTGATGCTGGGGTCGGCCTTCTCAAAATTAAAATCGGCCATCTCTTTTGTTAAATCGGTGGCCATGCCGAAGGCCTTGATGGTGCCGTCGATTCTTAGGAGGATGCCCCGCAGATCGGGGAGGGTGCCCATGAGATCCAGGGCGTAGGTACAGGCCACCTTCTCTCCAAAGGCATCTTCGTCCGCGTGCATATCCGCTGAGCGTAAGCTCCACCAGTAGGCGAGAAGGGCCTTGCATTCATCTCTGTTTTCGGGGGTGATGGCCTCGACGCTGACGCGGCCCGTCTCGACATACTCCCGTAAAAATTGATTGATCAGGTTTCGTTTTTTGCTGAATTTATTCCCTTTGAGTTCGGCCAGATCCTCTTTTCGGTAGACATAATCCTCGTAGTCGGTCTGCTCTTTTACGCTGAAGAGGGCGTCGATGGATTTTCTTCCCCACGTGTGGATATACGCCTCGTCGACAAAGGAGATCATGGGGATCTTATGATGCCGACACAACTCGGCCAGTCGATGGGGAGACCAGGTGTCCCCGTCGGGTACCGGAAGGGTGAGGTGGCTCTTTTCCGGCATGGTGGGAAAGAGACGGGCGGTGATGGTATGAGAGCCATTGACGGTAAAGGCCGGGTAGTACACATGGGTTTTCCAGATGATAAAGGCCGACAGAGAGTACCCACACAAGGGGTTCTTTTGACGGGAGAAGAAGGGGGTAAGGGGGGTGTGGTGCTCGGGAAGAAGGGGCGTTAGATTACAGATATCATGGAGTTTTGTCATGGTCTCATCTCAAGGAATCATTCGATTATTGCAGGGGCTTCGCAATCGAAGCGGAACATGGGAAGGGCTCCTAAAAGGGGAGCGAATCCGACTTTTTTATAGAGGGACGGGGATCCTTTTTCTGCGATAAGGCCGATCCAGGTGATGCCGTCTCTTTTCAGACGATCAATGATCAATTCCACGATACGCCTTCCGATGCCTTGGTTTCTGTGGCTCTTCATGACCGTGATGTCATGAATATAGGCATCACCCACCCCATCGCTTAAGGCTCTTCCAATACCGATAATCGTGCCCTTATCCCGTGCGGTGACATAGCAGTGGCTTCCATCGACGACCCGTATGATACGCTGGGGGTCGTCGATGGTGGGGGATAACCACTCCTGCCGGTGGTAGATGGAGAGGATACGGTCCGCCTCTTCGGGTGTGGGGTGGTTCAAAAATTCAATGGTGATCATGGGTGCTAGGGTCCACCTATATATTTTTTTGTCTGATGACAATCTTATTGTCAGCCATCGCGATAACGATACGTTTTCAGTTTATTATAAAAAAGCCGCCGGCGGCCAAAGGCTGGGCCCTTGGAATATAGGTTTGTGCATATGGGGGGCCTTTGGCCTTTAACATTCTCTAAGAAAAACGCCGAATAGGCATGTGTTCCTGTCATCGAACCGTTTTTACGGCGCTTTTTAAAAAGCGACCCGCGGTAAGGCATCCCCTAAATGATGCGATGCTTTGTTTTCATCGTTCTGGATAAAAGGGCTCGCTTATCGCAAACGTGGCTGAAAAAGGATGGTAATCACGTTTTTTTTTAGGGCAGGTCCAGGTCGATACTGTTTTTGTCCAGTATGGATATGCGATCCTTGCCCTTCGTCTTGGAGAGGTACATGGCTTTGTCAGATCTGCGGACAAACTCTTTTAAGGGTTCTCCGGAGTCGTATTCGGTGAGTCCAACACTTAAGGTGGTGATGATGGGCTCTGATCCGGATGGGGGGAAAAAGGCGGTGCTTCGCATCGCCTGTTGAATTCTTTGCGCCACCACAAATCCTTCATAAGCCGTTGTCTCTGGCAAGATGACGGTGAACTCTTCTCCCCCAAAACGATACCCCGAGTCCATGGTCCGCAGGCACTCTCGAATGACTTTGCCCAGATTCACCAGAATACGATCTCCTTCAAGGTGACCATAGGTATCGTTGAAAATCTTAAAATTGTCAATGTCGAGAAGCATGAGGGCCAGGGGGCGGTTGTAGCGATTAAATCGGTCGATCTCTTTTTCGAGCTGGCTGTAGAAGTGTCTCAGGTTGAAGAGCCGTGTCAGGGGATCGGTCACCGCCATGCGTTTGAGGCGGGCGAACATCTCGTTTCGCTCGCAGGTCAGGCGTTTTTCATGGAGTACCCGTTTGATGCGCAGCAGGAGCTCCTCGAAGCGTACCGGTTTAAAAACAAAATCACTGGCCCCTTTTTTGATAGCCTCTTCATAGGAGTAACCGGTGCAGTATCCGGTGAGGATGATGACATCGGTGGCGTGGTTTTTTTTGATGGTGTCGGTGAGTTCAAAGCCATTGGTCCCTTTAAGGGGGATATCCGTGATGACGATATCCATGACATTGGATTTTAGGTGGGTGAGGAGCTCATGGGCCGAGGAGAAGGCGACCACCTGAAACCCGGCAAGGGTCAGATAACTGGTCACGGAGTCTCGGATGCCCTTATCTTCATCGACGATCGCTATTGAACGCATGGCAACCCACGGGGGAAAGGGGTGAGTGGTGAAGGCGCTGATTCTTTGGCCCCTGGGGCGTCTTGGTGAGTATAAAAGACACCAGGGGCGGCATCAGGGGGAAAGGGCTCTCTTTGGGTACCCGGTGCATGAGAAATAATGGGGGGGGAAGAGTATGGAGACAAGCTGTTTGCGGGCCTTTGGCCGGTGACATCATGCATGGATAAAGACCCTTGCCTTGACAGGGTAAAAGCCAATTTGATACTTATTGATGTTTTATTTTGAAACTATAGCGGTTCGGGTGGACTCTGTCAACCCGCACACGCTGGTGTATTTGCTTGTATATATCTGAAATTTCAGATGATTTCTTTGGATCGGGGCGTGTATTCTGTCGGCGTTTTTTTGCTGAGCAGGGGAAGCCTACCCATGGATAATCCCTCAGGAGCAACAGTCGAAACGGCATGAAACATATTCGTAACTTCAGCATTATCGCTCATATTGACCATGGAAAATCGACCTTGTCCGATCGCTTGATTCAAGAGACGGGCGTGGTTTCTGATCGTGATTTTAAGGATCAGATTTTAGATACCATGGATATCGAACGGGAGCGTGGTATCACCATCAAGAGCCAGACCGTTTCTCTCCCCTACACAGCCAAGGATGGAAACGAGTATGTGCTGAACCTCATCGATACCCCCGGTCACGTGGATTTTACCTATGAGGTGTCCCGGGCCCTGGCCTCCTGTGAGGGGGCCCTCCTCATTGTGGATGCCAGCCAAGGGGTAGAGGCACAGACCCTGGCCAACCTCTATCTTGCCATGGAACATGATCTGGAGATCATCCCCGTTATCAACAAGATCGATCTTCCCAGTGCCGAGATCGACTGGGTGAAGGGGCAGATTGAGGCGGACCTTGGGTTGGATCCCGATATGGCCCTCTTGACCTCGGCTAAAAATGGGATTGGTATCACCGAGGTACTGGAAGGGGTCGTCAACCTCTTGCCGCCCCCCAAAGGCGATGCCACGGCACCCCTGAAGGCCTTGATTTTCGATTCCCACTACGACCCATACCGGGGTACCATCGTCCATTTTCGTGTGATCGATGGCACGATGAAGGCCGGGGATACCATTAAGTTCTTAAGCAATGACTCCACCTACAAGGTGGAAGAGGTGGGGGTTTTCCAGATCGTCCGAGTCCCCAAGAAGATTCTCTCCGCAGGGGAGGTGGGGTATATGATCGCCGGTATCAAGACGGTGAGCGATACCCGATGCGGGGATACCATCACCCATATGAAGGGCGGGTGCACGGGGGCGGTGGCCGGCTTTAAAGATCCCACTCCCGTGGTCTTCTCCTCCATTTATCCCGTGGCATCCGACGATTATGAGGAGCTCACCAGTGCCATGGAGAAGCTTCAGCTAAACGATGCCTCCCTCATCTACGAGAAGGACTCCTCGGCGGCCTTGGGTTTTGGCTTTCGTTGTGGCTTTCTCGGGCTGCTTCACCTGGAGGTGGTCCAGGAGCGCCTCGAGCGGGAGTATGGTGTCTCCCTGATCCTGACGGCTCCATCGGTGCAGTATGAGGTGGAATTTCATACCGGGGTGGTGGAGATCATCGATAACCCCGCCCTCTACCCGGACCCCACCACCATCAAGCGTACCAGTGAGCCCTTTATCAAGGCGGCTATCATCGTGCCCGAGCGATATATGGGGTCTGTGATGAAGCTCTGCTTAGATCGGCGTGGTAACAGCGTGAACTATCAGTACCTTACCAATAGTCGCATGGAGATGGTCTTCGAACTGCCCCTGGCCGAGGTGGTCTACGATTTCTACGATCGCTTGAAGAGTATTACCCAAGGGTACGGCTCCTTCGATTATGAGCTCATCGGTTACAAGGAGACCGATCTGGTGAAGCTCGATTTTCTTATTAACGCCGAGAAGGTGGACGCCTTGGCCCAGCTGGTTCACAAGGACCGGGCCGTTATGCGGGGTCGTGTGGCGTGTGAAAAACTTAAAGAGGAGATTCCCCGGCAGATGTTTAAGGTGGCCATTCAAGGGGCCATCGGTGCCAAGGTTGTCTCCCGTGAGACCATCTCTGCCTATAGAAAAGATGTCACCGCCAAGTGTTACGGGGGGGATATCAGCCGGAAGCGAAAGCTCCTTGATAAGCAGAAGAAGGGGAAGAAGCGCATGAAGATGGTGGGCCAGGTGGAGATTCCCCAGTCTGCCTTCCTTGCCGTGCTCAAATCCGACGATTAGAGAGTTCCGTCTCATTTTCTTAAAAAAATACTTTAAGAAAATGAGCGCCGGGGCGCTCAAGGGAACGGTTACCCCGAACAGATGACGTATAAAATAAAAAAGGGCCATGATCTTAAAACCAGATCATGGCCCTTTTTTTATCGGTTCTTCGCTCGGGTGAAAGTAACCAGAAAAAAAGCCTCCGGCGGCCAGGAGATAAATCCCCTGGACCCCAGGTATGTGAGCATGACGGGCCAAAGGCCCGTCATGCTCACGATAAAAACCTGTTTGGCAACCTTTGGCAAAAGGTTGGCTCCCGGCAGGGCCACCGGAGGCTATACTTTCACCGCATTGGTTTTTTATAATTTATGGTTAAAGTGGGCATAAAAAGTCAGCCAGTGCCCCTCATGGCCACTATTAAATCCTATTTGGCAACCTTTTGCAAAAGGTTGGCCCCCGGCAGGGTCAAGCGAGGCATTGTTGGTGTGTCTCTTATTTGAGTTTATTCATGGTCTTGCCGATAAAGTCGAGGACCAGGGCGGTATCGCCGGCTCGGAGTCCGGCCCGGGTGAGAAGGCTCCGGAAGCGGGCGGGCCAGTGGTCGGGATTTTCCGGGTTGTAGAGATCGACGGCGCGAAGGAGGGTCTCGACGGCGTCATACGCCTTGCCGATCTCCTCTTTATTGGCCAGTCGAAAGGGGCTCTTTGTCTTTGACGGTCGCGGCCGACAGAGTTCGTAGCAGAGGATCATCACCGATTGGGCCAGGTTGATGGAGGAGAAATCCACCGTGGGAATGGTGACCAGGGCATCGGCTAAGCGAAGTTCATCGTTGGTGAGCCCTTTGTCTTCGGAGCCGAAGAGAACCGCCATTTTTTCTTCGGGAGCCAGGGCCCCCACGCGTTCCACCAGGGCGGGTGGAGAGATGAGGCCGTCGCGTTTTTTCCCCTGTCGTGTGGTGGTGGCGGCCACAAAGGTAAAGGGGGCCAGGGCCTCCTCTAAGTTGTCGCAGATGGTGAGGGTATCGATGATGCTGGCCGCATGGTGAGTGGCGGTCTTACGCATGCGTTCCTGGTCGGGATCTTCGGGGTTGATGAGGATCAACTGGGAAAAGCCCATGTTCATCATGGCTCGGGCCGCCGAGCCGATGTTCTCCGGGTAGCGGGGGCGGACCAGAATAATGGCGATCTCTTGGGTGGATTGTGGGGTATGGCTCATGGCTCCTGCTTGATCGTGGGGTGATTCTTCCGAGGTGTATGGCCCCTTTCAGTTGTGGGGGGCAAAAAAAATGAGGGTCCCCGGTGGGGTACCCCCTTGTATGGGTCGATGTAACCTAAAAGTTGCATTCACCACTCTGTATGACGGCCAAAATGCTACTATTACAACTGTTTATGATGTATTCCTGCTGGCCATCAAAGTTACGGCAGCCGAAAATGCAAAAATTGGCTCACCCTTCGGGAGCGCCCTTTGACATGATCTGCTGCGTTACCAGACAATTGCGGTAAAATACGACAGCTGCATGTCCGGCGCCTTGCATATCCGGCCAAAGGACGCTTGCGACTTTTAGGTGTAAATTTTTTTGGATCGCTATTTTAGCTGACGCCGGGAGTCAACCGTTTGTCTTATTTTATAAAGACGGAGTTGCCAGACAGACTTTTATAGTCATCATGACGGGCATTTTTTTGTGGCCGAATCGTTTCAATTGACGCCAAAATATATGATGGAATCAGGCCATGATGTCAAGGTTTGAGAAGAAATAAGCAATTTCCCAGGCGGCGGTCTCCGGTGCATCGGAGCCATGGACGATATTGTGCTCGATGGATGAGGCGTGGTCCGATCGGATGGTCCCTTCTTCTGCCTCTTTAAAATTTGTGGCCCCCATGATTTTTCTGTTTAAATGGATGGCGTCAATGCCTTGAAGCACCATAATCACAACGGGACCGGAGCTCATAAAGTCGGTGAGGCTCTCGAAGAAGGGGCGATCTTTGTGCACGGCATAAAATCCTTGGGCCTCACCTTTTGTCAGCTGGTGCATGGTCAAGGCTTTGATGACCAGGCCCTCCGATTCGAAACGCCGGATGATGTCGCCGATGATATTTTTTTGTACACCGTCTGGCTTGATGATGGAAAGGGTCTGCTCCATGGTTGCTACACTCCTATAAATATAGGTAAAAAGGGGAGGCGGGGTTGTTCGTGATTTGGCCGTCATGAGCTCCCATCGGGAGGGGACCATCGGGTGCCCCTCTGTCCCGTCTCTTCCCGGGTTTTTTTAAGACCTTTGGAAATAATCAATATATTGAAGAAACCCTAGGCAGAGGGGGTTTTCTATCGCTTTTCTTTATTGACAAGGATAATTTGAATGTTTACATTGTGCGAAGCCTGAATAGAGGAAACGAAAGTTTCATTATTCTCATATATTTACAGCTTTTATGGAGGTCCCATGTTAGAGGTGACTGCAGCTGCAACACAACAAATTGCAGAGTATTTCAAGGGCAGAGACATCATGCCTATTCGTATTTTCTTAAACTCTGGTGGCTGAGGGGGACCCTCCCTTGCTATGGCTCTGGATGAGTCTAAAGAGAACGATGAAAAATTTGATATCGACGGCTACACGTATGTCGTTGAAAAAGATTTCTTGGCCCAGGCCAAGCCCATTAAAGTCGACTTCCTTGAGGTGGGCTTTAAAGTAACATCAAGCATCAAGATTGAGTCTTCATGCGGTAGCTGCAGTACCACTGGGTCCTGCTGCTCCTAAGGGCATCGCCCCTTTTTCCTTTTAAAAAAAAAGGGGGGGCTTTTTTAAGAAGAGGAAGCGGCGCCATTTATCATACATAAATGGCGCCGTTTTTTTTTATTGAAGATTTATCAGCTTGTGAGCGATCTCTATCAACGCTTCCGGGGCGGTGGTGATGTCATCATAGGGACGTTCGCCAGAGCGATCGGACTCTGCCACCTCCGACAATTCCGGTATAAATCCTAAAATTTCAAAATCATTTAAACTGTCGATAATCATTTGACGGTCTTCATCGTTACGGACGCGGTTTCCGATGATCAGCACCCGTTTAATGCCCAGCTCTTCGGCTAGTTTTTTAATTTGAAGGGCGGCCACTCGGCTTCGCTTTCCCGGGTTGACCACGGTGACCAGGGCATTGACTGAAGAGGTGGTTGCGCGTCCCAGATGTTCCACGCCCGCCTCCATGTCCATGATCACCACCTCGTCACGTTGAAGCACGATATGCATCATGAGGGCTTTTAAGATGGTGCTCTCCGGGCAGATGCAGCCCGATCCCCCATTTTTTACGGTGCCCATGACCAGCAGCTTGACGCCGTCCCGTTCGAGGGAAAATCGGTCGGGGATGTCGTCTACTTTGGGATTCAGGGTGAAAAATCCCCCCATGGTTCCGGGCTTGGCCCCGGTTCTCTCGGCAATGAGATCCGAGAGTTGGGCGATGGGGGTAATTTCTATATCCTCGGAGATGCCCAGGGCTGACGCGAGATTGGAGACAGGGTCGGCATCGATAGCGATGACCTTTTTCTCCTCCTGGGCGATGATGCGTGCGATAAGGGCGGTGAGAGTGGTTTTGCCCACTCCGCCTTTGCCTCCAAAAGCTAATTTTAAACTCACAGCGTGTTCTCCCCTCAAGGGGCAGCGCCTTTTTTTACTTTTAAAAAAGGGCTGTCCCAAAATATTTCTCTGGGACACGGAGCCCGGGGTCGATGATATCCCCGTCACCGTCAATTCACTGTCCGAACGGGTTGGGTCAGGCAGTGCCGTATGTGATTTTACTAGGCCTGTGTGGGGACCTTTTTTTCAAGGATAGCACCGGTTTTATCCAAGATAAAGATAAGAAAATCGTTTTGTGCCGCATAGCTGTTCAGGTCGTCACTGTGAATGGCTTGCACCTCGTAGGGTTTCTCGCCCTTCATGAAGCGTCCTGAACATATCAATGCGCTCTCTTTTTCATGAAATACCGGGAGAAATCGGATATCGAGCTCTTCGTCGTGAAAGCCGGCAAAGGACTCCTTGTTTTCAGAGTTGTTGATAAAGAGATAGAGCCAGTTGGCATCGTTCGTGTGAGTGTCCATGGGTATCACCTGTCTCCGTGCGTCATATCGAGAAGATGCGAAAAGCCCCGCAGAGTCTGCGGGGCTTTTAGTGCGTTGGATCGTGGGGCCATAATGGAAATAGCTTAAAGGGGTATGTCCTTTAAATTATTTGTCTTTTGAGACAGTGTTCGGCCTCATGGGACTCCCCATGTCAAAAATTTAGACTTCAAGCCAAGAGTCGGAGAAGAGGGTGTGGCCGAGGATGACGTTGCAGGTCTTCACATAGCCGCGCAGCTCTTCGCTGATAGAGTCCATGGCCGGCGCATTGCCTTCCATGGTATTTTTAATGACTTCAAAAATATCGGGACGTCCCCCTTTACCCAAGGACATGGTGGCTTCATCTTTGGCATCGGCGATGAAGGACTCCATGCCATTGACACAGAGCATGGTGGTAAAGGTGATGTTGATGATGTGCCTGAGGTGGTCGGGGACACCATTGGAGATGTTGGAGACGCCGCAGATGCTTCGGGCACCGGGGGCAATGTCCTGGAGCATGGTCATGAAATTAAGAAGGCTCACAGCCTGGGGCTGCTGGATATTTAAGGGTGTGACGATGCCGTCGACCCAAATTCTCTCGTTGGGAATGCCCGCTTCGTTGGCCGCGTAGAGAAGTTCCACACACAAGGCAGCACGCTCATTTTCATCTCTGGGGAGGCCATCGGGTCCCCACATCAGGGCACAAAAATGGGCGTTATGCTCTGCCACAAGGGGGATCATCTTCTCATAACGGGCAGGGATTGCCATGATGGAGTTGATCATAGGGGGCAGCTTGCATTTGGGAAGAGCGGCGGCAATGGCATCGATGTTGGAGGTATCGAGGACGAGGGGGATATCATCCACCACTTCCTGTACTGTCTCCACAATCCAAGGCATCAGATCCGTACCATTTTTCTTTGCAGGACCCAGGTTGATGTCGATCCAATCCACCCCTTTGGATTTCTGGAAGAGGGCCTCTTCCTGAATCGGCTTGGGATCTCTCTCTCTGAATGCACGTCCGATCTCTTTGCCGATAACATTTAAGCTTTCTCCGATAATTTGAAAACTCATAAAATTCCCTCCGGGTCTTGGTTGATAAGTCTGGAAACTAAAATATATCCGTGCTGAAAAAAGATGCCCGCCTCGGCCGGTGATGTGGCCGGGAGCGGACGTGTACTATTTTTTGTTAAATCTTTGTCTTCAAGAATGCGGGCAGATGCGCTGCTTCACGCGGACCGACGGTGATCTTCCATTCGGGCAGCTCCTCTTCGACGTCCCCTGCGATGGCAGCGGCGTAACCGGGGATGATCAGCTCGTTGTGTTTGATCTTATCAGCGATGCCACACTTCTTCACAAAGACACCGACATCATCGCCGCTGAACTTGCCGGCGGCCCAGGCGGTGAGTACGGAGAGGCCTTCCGCTTCCTTGATGAGGAGCCAGCAGGGGACTCTGCTCCCTTCGGCTTCACCGGAGACGATGAAGTAGGTGAGGGCAAAGTTGGTGGTGACCATGACCGGAGAGTTCTCATCGGGATTGCCGATCTCGTAGATGCCCTCGGTCACTGTCATGGGACGCTGCGGGTCGGTGAAGACGTTGAGGCGTTCCAGAAGAAGGGGGAAGAGGGTCTCGGTATTGAATTCGGAGAGAACCAAGATTCCGCCGTATTTGGCCACAAACATACCCGCCACGAGGGCTTCCATGTCGGGGTTTCCGGCCATTTCGCTGGGGAAGGCGATGGTGGGGAAGCCCAGGGATCGATTGTTCCCTTTAAGGGCAGCGCGGCGAATGGCCACCTGGTCTTCGAAGGCACCTTTCAGGTCACGATTGTTCGTATCCAGAACGATGTCTTTGATCCCCATGGCGGTGAGTTTATCACTTAAGGGGATGAGGGCCTCGACGCTATCGGCTGTGATGGCGAGGGGAAGACCGGCTGTCTTGGCGATGTCGGCGAAGGCATCCAAGGTGGCTTCCGTGGCTCCGTAGATGAGGGGACTTTTAAATCCGGCTGCATCCACACCTGCTTGCATGACGGCGGCGGTCTCACTCATGAGAATCAGGCCAAACTCCGAGGTCTCGCTGATGATTTTTGCCACCTTGGCAAAATTTTCGGCGTTGCCGTCCTCATCTTTTAAGGCGATGAGCTCGGGACGGAGGTTTAGACCCACACGCTCGTACTGAAAGGCGTTCCATGTGGTGAGGCGCAGGGCCAAATCGGCTTCGCTGATGGAAGAGGAGATGGTGGCCGCTAAAACTGTGGGGTTGTAGAAGGTCTTTTCATGACGGTACATCACCGTCTCACCACCGGCGGTGGTGGCACGCACACCCTTACCGAGTTTTATGGGACGGATGGGAGGTGCCGATGCTTCGGCCAGGTTTTCCCGGGCTTCATCTGAGACGTAGGGACAGTTGTCCAGTTCCGCCTTGCCGGAAGCAAGGTTCATGGCAAAGGCGAGGCAGGTGGGAACCCCGCACTCTTTGCAGTTGGTTTTTGGCAGAAGTTTAAATATCTGAATACCGGTAAGAGCCATGTGTATCTCCTTGTCTAAAGTCCTTAGAGGCTGCAGCTCAAAGGGATAAAATCGAGGCATCTAAAGGGGCAGGGCGGCCCCTTTGGATGCCAACCGTTTCTATCCTTTAGATGAGCGAGTCCATGGACATAGCGGGATGCCCCTTCTCTTGGAGGAAGGGCATAATCTCTTCTTCAGTTGTCCCCACTGTTTCGTCGGCAATCATATCGTAGAAGTTCGGATATCCATTTGCTTTGCCGTACGCATCAATGCGGTCTTTAATCTCTTCTTTGAGCATCTTGGGCATCCAGACCATGCGGAGCAGGCCACCATCACCCTTGATGAATTTCTTCTGGGTGATGTTGTACTTAGAGTGCCCGACAAAACCCGGAGAGGAAGCCCCGCCACCCATGACGCCTGCAAGGGTGGTGAACTTCATGCCAGAGGGTGTTTCTCCGGCAAATTCACGGTTGACGGTCATGACACCGTTGCAGGTAGGAAGCATCGCTGCGATGCACTCACAACAACCGCAGGTGGTCATAGGATCGATGACCATGGAGTAGAAGTTGTAGTGAGTTACGGCGCCGCGTGATGCCTTGAAGACGAAGTCGTTGACGCCTTTCCACTGACCGAGGACAGGCTCCAGGCACTCGCCTTTTTCGATGGGCTGGTTGGGGCCTGTGGGATTGATCTCAAAGGCAGCCCGGCAGTCCATCCAGTTGTAGGCACCACAAAGTCCAGTACGCTCGGGGCTGACCGTACAGACGTGGTTGGGGGCAAAAGACTGGCAGAGGGAGCAGGAGTAGTAGATCTCCACGTCCTCATCGGTCATGTTGTCTACCCTTTCATCACGAGTCTTGTACTCGGCGCGAGCCCTCTTGGTGAGACTCGCCGCGTCTTCTTTGTTGGTGTAGAGGGTGATCTGCACCTTGTCCACGATCTTCTTGAACTCCTGATGGAACTTGGCATGGAGAACCACGCCGATATCCTTCAGGGTAAATCCTTTATCCACGGCACCTTTGCTGACGCGAACCCAGGAGATATCACGCTGACCAATGTGCATGACGCCCTGGATGTAGTTGACCAGGTGGTGAATCTGACGCTCCAGGATAGGCTCGAAATCTTCCTGGAATTCACGTCCAGCGATCTGGATGAAGATACCCAAGGGTAGGGTGTCCCCTTCCTTAAGATCGGGGATGTCCTTGCCAACGATAATGACTTTTCCATCCTCGATCTCATTCATCTCGGCACGTTTCACCAGCTCTGTACACTGGGTTTTGCCGCCACCCATCTGGCTGTGTAGGTCGGCGCCGCGAACACGCTCCCCTTCAAAGGCGGGACCGAAAGCACAGGGAATCTCGATGTCGGAGATAGTGACCTTGAGACCACGAACTTCCACTGATTTCTGACAAATTTCGCTGTGGGGGACGTTGGCCACCACGTGCTCGTAAGTACAGATACCGGTGGGTAGGATCTCGGGGATGTCGGTGTCGGCGATGGTGGGGAAACCCCAGTTTACGCAGCCAGCAGCTGCCGTGGCCCACTCGGTGCCGATATCGCCCAAGGCGTTGACGAAGGCGAAGATACGCTCTTTGTTGTACATGAGCATCTTGCGGTAGTCGCCGGGCTGAACGCCGCCGAAGGCCATGGCGGCACGGTTGGCAAAGCCCAAGGCGAATACAGCCGAGGAGATGTCCGGGCCGAAGGGAACGATACGGGTGTTCCAGCCAACCTGAATATCTTCGCTTATGAGCTGCTCAATGACGGTTGTCTTGTTGTGGTTGGCTGCGCAGAAGATGTAGAGACTCTTCTTCTGATAGTCTTCCACGATGTCTTTGGCGATCTGAGAGTTGGGAGCCGCGCCCACAATGGCTGCAAAGCCGGGGGCACTGCCGTCCACAAACTCCACACCACGTTTACGCAAGATGGTGTCATCGGCGGGGCCGATCCAGATCTTGCCTGCCTCTATGTCGGGATCTTCCGTGAAGGTGTAGAAATCAGGCTCCCTCAGGATTCTCAGAGCCTCTTGGATTTCGTAGGCAAATACAGCTGCCATACCGGCATCGAGGAGAGGACCGAGGTAGGGCAGGTGGTTTTTGCTCTTCACATGGCTGGGTAAGAGTCCACGGGCAAAATCCAGGGGTGTTTTCAAGTCCTCCAGGGTTTCGACTTTAATCCCTAGGAGTGAGTAGATAACGGGTAGGTAGTAGGCCGTGTTGCCAAAGCTGATGGGAGTGCTGGCATCGAAGGTCTCAAGGGCTCTCTGGTACTCCCCTTCTACCTGGGAGATCACTTTATAACCACCTTGAATGGCGGCGAATGCGACTAACTTGGACATGCTCTTCCTCCTTCGTTGAGGATATTCTTATGGTTGATGATCAAGCATGTGGACGGCGGCCCTTAAGGGCTCACCGACGCGCTAAACCTCAATGGCCTGACGGGCGGCCATGTCCATGAGAACACGCTCCCTAGCCTTGTCGATACCCAGCTCTTTACGTTTCTTATCGATATGGGCAATCATCTTCTGGGCGTGTTTCACGGGATCGGGCTCGCAGTCCCACATTCCGCCGTAGATATCTTCAAATTCATTGTAGAGGTAGTCTTTGAAGACAGGGGCCCCTTCGACGGGCATGGTGACACCGAAGACTGTGTAGACACCGGAGGTGACGAAGTAGTGGCCGATGGAGATGGCCTTCTCACTCATCCACTCGGGGGCGCTGCCCGCTACGGGAATGTCAGAGATCTGTTTACCGAGTCCGCCTGCCTTAACCACTTCTGCGGCGGCCAGGAGAATTCGGGAGTTATCCACGCAAGATCCCATGTGGAGCACAGGGGGGATACCTACGGTCTCACACACCTCGGCGAGGCCGGGGCCACAGTGAACGGCGGCACTCTCTGGTGTGAGAAGGCCTGCCATGCCTGCTGCGATGGCGCTACAGCCTGTGGTGAGGACGAGCACGTCGTTTTTGATGAGCTCTTTAATGACGGTGATGTGACTTTCGTTGTGCTTGGTTCGGGCGTTGTTACACCCCACGACCCCTGCGAGGCCACGGATACGACCGTTGATGATGTTGTCGTTCAGGGTGTAGTACGAGCCGCGGAATGTCCCGCCAAGAGCGTATTCGATGGATTCTACACCGAAGCCCACGATCTGGGGCTCTTTGTTGTCCGGAATCATCACCTCGACTTTTCGGTTTTGGAAGTTGTCGATGGCGATTTTCACGATACGTGTGGCATCTTCTTTGGCATGGTGCTCGTCAAACTCGATATGAAGGACGTTGTTCTGCTCCATACGAGCGATGGGATGGGTGGTGATGACCTTGGTGTGGAAACACTTGGCCACGTTGGCAACGTTCTGGAAGATACACTGAATATCTACGACCATGGCGTCACAGGCACCGGTGATGATGGCCAGCTCCTGCTGCAGGAAGGTACCTACAATAGGAATACCGTGGCGCTGGGCCAGTTCGTTGGCAGTACAGCAGATGCCGCCGATTTGGATTCCCTTGGCCCCTTTGGATAGTGCGTAATCGATCATCTCTTGGGACTGGCAGACCGCCACAATCATCTCGGAGAGAATGGGCTCGTGACCGTGGAGAATGAGGTTAACATGGTCTGCTTTCATGACGCCAAGGTTCACTTCCGACTGAACGGGGGTCGGGGTGCCGAACAAGACGTCCTGGAGATCCGTGGCGATCATGGAGCCGACCCAGCCATCAGCCAAGCATGCCCGGGTGGCCTGCTTGATAATGTTCTTGTAGTCCTGGTCGACGCCTATATGGGTACGGTGCATGATCTCTACGATTTCACGATCGACGTTTCGCGGCAGAACGCCCAACTCTTTCCAGCGGTCGTACATGGGCTTGGGAGCACGCTTCATGTAGAGGCATTCCCCGTCGACTTTGCCCCACTCATTCATGGCCTTTTCGGCCACTTCGAGGGCGATCTCATCCATATCGCGATCTTGGGTCTCGCCGTCTACGTCGACGGTGATATCGACGCCGAAGTGCGGTGCGATGGCGAGAAGCTTATCGTAATCTTTGATGCAGTAGTCGTCCGACTCTTTGCGTGCCACCGATAGGAAGACTTCGGCCACTCCACGTCCATGATCGGAGTGAGCGGAGGCGCCGCCGGCGACCATGCGGGCAAAGTTACGCGCGGCGATGGTGTTGGGGCTGGCTCCACAGAGGCCTTTTCGAGTATCTTCGCCCTCGATGCCCCCCTTGGGAAGGGGGAGGCGGCAGGGGCCCATGGAGCAGTTCTTACAACAGGTGCCCTGAACGCCGATGTTACAGGGCTTCATGTTTTCAGCCCTGTCAAAAACTGTCTCTACGCCGAGCTCTTGGGCTCTTTTGATCATCTGCTGGGTAGCTGGATCAATTGAGGCGTTAAGCGGATCTGCCAGCTTTGGTGCCTTTACTTTTTTTTCATCTGACATCAGAGGTTCCTCCTCTTGTTGAATGATCGTCTTTTGCCGGTCAACCGAAGTACGCTTCAGTGCGACTTCGTGAAGTATCTAAGGCTTATGCCTGTTGAGGCGACCCATAAGCTTATCGAGCGGGCTCTTCTGCTGCGCTGCGGCAGTGCGGGTCTTCGCGGCTATGGGTGCGGCATGGCTTTGTGCCATATCGGCCCTGGCCTTGGCACGTTCGGCCCGGATGGCCTCTTCTTCTGCTTCCTGGCTGGCCTTGGCAACCTTGGCTTTGGCATCAGCCTCCGCTTTGGCCTTGGCGTCGGCGGCGGCCTTGGCGTCGGCGGCGGGGTCTGCCTGGGCGGGTGCCGCGGCGGCGGCAGCTGTGGCTTTAGGAGCGGCAGCCTTGGGGGCCGCAGCCTTAGGAGCCGCAGCCTTGGGAGCGGCAGCCTTGGGAGCCGCAGCCTTAGGAGCCGCAGCCTTCTTCTCTTCAGCGATGGTTGTGTCCGGTGCCGGTGCAAGGGCGGCGAAATCGATCTCTACATCGTCGAGTTGCTTGGTAATGCCGGCTACGTCGGTGGCCATTCCCCCATCGACGATGAGGTCGATAAAAGATTGAACCAGGCGTATGGCTTCGGGGTGGCGCATGACGAGAATATCCCCGCCAGCCATCAGATAGGAGACCGCGCACACGGCCTCCATGAGGATGCCACGTTTTTCAGGGTCGCCGAGAAGGGGCGCCTCTTCGGCGCTCTGCTTGGCTTCCTTGCACTTCCAGATTTCGTTGCCGAGGTTGTTGATGACGGGGAACTGGAGCTTGTCATCTCCCTGCTGCATGGCCGCCATACGCAGACGCTCCATAACAGAGTAGGTGTACTCCATGCCGTAACCCAAGCCGCCAGTGGTGGGGTCGATGATGACCCGGTCCATGGGCATGCCCAGGTTTTCGAGGAGAATGTTGACCTGCTTGGCGAGGTTGACGTCAATGGGGGAGGAGGCGATGATCGCATGGCCGTATCCCATGGCCGATGCGCCGATGCCCTTGTGGTTGACGTCTTCGACGGGACCCAGGGTGAGCTGGAACTCCTGGCACTCCTCGGAGATCACCTTTAATACTTCTTCGTCTTTGGCGGGGTTTGCACATCCCCAGACAACTAGGGGGATACTGATGGCTGAGGCCACCTTTTTTACCATGGCTGCTGCATCTTGAGGACTTGCATCCATGTCGTTCGGATCGATGCTCTTGAGCTGGAGCACGATCATCTCTGCGCCATATTTTTCTTCGCAGAGTTTTGCCCAGGCGACGGGATCGTTGATCACCTCTTTAAAAGGAGCCAAGCAGGCCTCGGGCCAATCTTCGGGTGCCATGTCCCAAACTTCCATGGCAATTTTAGGTTTGTGGGGCATCTCTCCTTCAAATTGATGGAAAGGGTAGCATGAGGCACCACCGACAGAGACCGCTTTAGCCCCTGTACCGATGGCGATTTCCCTGATGCTTCCTGCATAGGACTCTTTAATGATTTCGAAACCCAATGTTACCTCCTCGTCGTTGACTTATGGATATAAGATGAAGGCGTCCATTTATGATGCTGCCGAATACGTCATGCAATGGTCGTGACGATTCGATGGTCGTTCGAATTGAAACCTTTAAGTATTTTAAAGAGCGGTGTGGAGAGCTTGTGATTAAACAGAGAGTATCTGTTTTGTGTTTTACTTTAGTTGGGATGAAAAAAACGCTATGAGACTTATTGGAGTTGCCTCTCGTTAGGTAAAGCAAGTAATTTTTAACAACTGCCTCCTGCACTGTCAATATTAAAATATGAAATGATTCAAAATATTTTTCTCATGCATGGTGGCGTAGAGTAATATAGCCCGTAGTATATAGCTCGGAGAGGTGGAGAGCCGGGGTTATTTTTTCTGACTTAATTATTTAAAAAAAAATGATAAATATATCGATTCTACCAAACACCTATACGGCTGAATTCCAGGGAGTGAAACGGAATTGGTAATTGGTATTGATGAGTAAGATCAAAAATACTAATGAAGGTAAAAAAGAGCTTGACGAGCATGGGGGATTGAGGGATAGTTTCAACTACGTATAACAAGAGTAGAGGATACTGTTTTGCGAATGCGATAGTAAAAATCTCTTCTATTTAAGGATTATGCGATCTGATACCAGTTTTTTTGTTCATTACGTTATATTGGGGTTTTCGCGGACCATGAATGAAATAGGTAATCATGGCTTATCATACCGCTTATTTCCCCCTCCTTAATTTATTATTATTCTATAAAACCATCGTTGTTAAAATATTTATATTTGGAGAAATTGTATTTAAAATGAGGCGAGGGGAGATTCTTCTTTTGCCTTTGAAAATAGAATATTATATAGGGATGTGTAGAAACCGACCGATTTGTTTTTAACAACTATGCTACCGGCTCTTTCTGTGGGCCAATTCTTAAACAAGGAGTTAGTAATGGCTTTAGATCCAAAGAAGTACGCTGATTGGGAAATTGCTCAGGATGCCGAAACATCTATGAAGACCATCTACGAGGTTGCAGAAGAGTTTGGCATGACCAAGGGTGAGTTGCTACCTCAAGGACATTATATTGGTAAAATTGATTATCGTATGGTGCTTGAGCGCCTGAAAGACAAGCCCAATGGTAAGTATGTCGATGTCACCGCCATTACCCCGACTCCTTTAGGGGAAGGGAAATCAACGTCCACCATGGGTCTTGTTCAGGGCCTTGGTAAGCGTGGCAAGATTGTCTCTGCCGCCATCCGTCAGCCCTCCGGTGGCCCCACCATGAACATCAAGGGATCTGCTGCCGGTGGTGGTTTGGCCCAGTGCATTCCGTTGACTCCCTTTTCCCTGGGATTCACCGGCGATATCAACGCCATTATGAACGCTCATAACTTGGCCATGGTGGCGCTCACCTCTCGCATGCAGCATGAGCGAAACTACAGTGACGAGCAGCTCGATCGTCTCACCAAGATGCGTCGTCTCGATGTAGATCCCACCAACGTGGAGATGGGATGGGTCATCGACTACTGCTGCCAGTCCCTTCGAAACATCATTATCGGTATGGACGGAGTGAACGGCAAGCGTGACGGATTTATGATGCGCTCTAAGTTCGGCATCGCCGTCTCCTCTGAAGTTATGGCGATTCTCTCTGTCTCTACGAGCCTTAAAGATATGCGTGAGCGCATGGGCAAGATCGTTGTGGCCTACGACAAGAAGGGCGCCCCTGTCACCACCGAAGATCTGGAAGTGGCCGGTGCCATGACGGCTTGGATGGTTGACGCCTTGAACCCCAACTTGATGCAGACCTTAGAAGGGCAGCCCGTCATTGTTCATGCCGGTCCCTTTGCAAACATCGCCATCGGTCAGAGCTCCATTATTGCTGACCAGGTGGGCCTCAAGCTGGCCGATTTCCATGTGACAGAGTCTGGTTTCGGTGCCGATATCGGCTTTGAAAAATTCTGGAACCTGAAGTGCCGTTTCAGCGGCCTCGTTCCCGATGCGGCTGTGATTGTGGCCACCATCCGTGCCTTGAAATGCCATGGCGGCGCTCCGGTTCCCGTTCCCGGTAAGGCGATGCCTAAGGAGTACAGCGAGGAGTCTGTGGAGTGGGTTGAGAAGGGGTGTGCCAACCTCATCCACCATATTCGCAACGTGAGAAAAGCCGGTATCAGCCCCGTGGTTTGTCTCAACGCCTTCATTAGCGATACCGAGTTAGAGCGTGATAAGGTTCGTGAGCTCGTTGAGGCCGAAGGGGCTAAGTTTGCCGTCTCTCATCACTGGGAGAAAGGGGGCGATGGCGCTCTGGATCTGGCCGATGCCGTTATCGCGGCCTGTGATGAGCCCACCGAGTTCAAATTCCTCTACGACCTTGAGATGCCGGTTAAAGAGCGAATTGAGCTCATTGCCACAGAGGTATATGGGGCGGACGGTGTGGATTTCTCCGCCAGTGCCATGGTGGCCCTCAACCGAATTCAGGCCGATCCTGAGCTTTCCAAGATGGGCCTTTGCATGGTGAAAACTCACCTCTCCCTCTCCGACGATCCTGCTCTTAAAGGGGTTCCCACGGGATGGCGTCTCCAGATCCGCGAGGTTCTGACCTACAGTGGTGCCGGCTTTATTGTCCCCGTTGCCGGAGCCATCAGCCTGATGCCGGGTACTGCCTCCAACCCCTCATTCCGACGCGTGGATGTGGATGTGGAGACCGGTAAGGTTCAGGGTATCTTCTAGTATGCCATTATTATGATGGTTGATAGACGTTAAGAGAAAAGGCCGGCTTGCCGGCCTTTTTTTGTCTTATGAGAGTAAAAACTGGATTACTATATGTATGTGGCGTAAGGTAACGCTTGCAGTATATGTTTTATGTTTTTATCATTGATTTTACATGGCCATTGAAAAGGATTTACGGATAACCCAATTTGGGAGAGAGTATGGAAAAATTCACGGTGCAGTTCATCCCTTATGATGTGTGTATCGAAGTTAATCGTGGTGATTCGCTTATCGCGGCAGCCATGGATGCGGGTGTCCATATCAATGCTTCGTGTGGAGGGGGGGGCGTCTGTGGTAAGTGCCGAGTGATGGTGGAGAAGGGCGTATCCGAGTGTGAGCAGACGGATAAACTGACCTCAGAAGAGTATGAGGCCGGATGGCGTCTCGCCTGTAAGACGGAGGTGAGAGATAACCTGACGGTGCGTATCCCCATGGAGTCCACCGCCCATAAGGGGGGAGAGCTGCCCAAGGTGACTCCCCGGGCCACGGCTCATATTCGTACCATGGATTTTGAAGTGCTCAAGGAGGGGGGGATGTTTATTCCTCCCATGGAGAAAGTCTATGTGGAGCTCTCGCCTCCCGATGCAGCGGATAATAGCTCGGATCTCACCCGTTTATTTCATCATTTAAAACATGTGACGGGGGAGGGTGGGCTCGATATCGATTTTTCTGTGATACCCAAGATTCCTGGGGTGCTGCGCGAGGGGGACTTTAAGGCCACCGTCACCTTAAAACGGCCGGTAACGGATGGTAACAAGTCCCGTATCGTCAATATTGAGACGGGAGACCACACCGATTGTAATTATGCCATCGCCTTGGATATCGGTACCACCACTGTCTACGGGGAGTTGTTTGATTTAAAAGATGCCTCGGTGATATCCCAGTATGGAAAGGTCAACAGCCAGGTGAGTTATGGGGAAGATGTGATCTCCCGAATCATCTACGCCGAAAAGAAAGGGGGGCTGGAGCGCCTTCGCCAGGTGGTGGTGGAGACGATCAACGATGTTTTGGGCAAGCTCCTCAGCGGCAGCGGCAGTGAGGTGAATGTAGATGATATCACCACAATCTGTATCGCGGGAAACACCACCATGACCCAGCTCTTTCTGGGCGTGGATCCGAGAAGTATCCGCAGGGCCCCTTATGTCCCGGCGGCCAGTCTCTACCCCTCCCTTTCGGCACACAAGCTGGGGCTCTCTCTTCCAGAGCATACCATGGCCTTTATCTATCCCCTCATCTCTAGCTATGTGGGCGGTGATATCGTAGCCGGTGTGATGGGCAGTGGTCTCTACCGAAGCGAAAAACTCACCCTTTTTATCGATATTGGTACCAACGCAGAGATTGTGGTGGGTAACAAGGAGTGGTTGGCCTGTACGGCCTGCTCCGCCGGTCCCGCCTTCGAGGGGGGGGGGATCAAGTTCGGCATGCGCGCCGCCAATGGTGCCATCGAAGGCTTCTCCATCGATCCGGACTCCTGGGAGCCCATGTTGCGTACGGTGGGCAACGCCCGACCCAAGGGGATCTGCGGGTCGGGTCTAATCACCGCCGTGGCCGTTCTTTTCGAGAACCGGCTCATCGATAGTCGTGGAAAGTTTAATACGGACGTCTCGACTCCACGGCTTCGAGAGCATGAGGGCATCACCGAGTATGTGGTTGTCTGGGCTGATGAGACCGATATTGGTCGTGATATTACCCTCACAGAGCCCGATATAGATAACCTGATTCGGGCCAAGGGCGCCATCTACAGTGGGTGTGAGACCCTTTTAAATGAGGTGGGTCTCGTCATTGGGGATATCGAACAGATTATTCTGGCCGGTGGGTTTGGCAGTTATATTGACTTAGGGCGTGCCTTTACCATCGGTTTCCTTCCGGAGATCGATCCGGACAAGGTGATCTTTATGGGCAATGGTTCCCTTATCGGTGCGAAGATGAGTGCCCTGACCAACACAATGAGGCAGGATGTGGTTCAGGTGGTGGGGATGATGACCAACTTTGAACTCTCAGAGACCCTGTCCTATATGGATCATTACATCGCGGCCCTCTTCCTTCCCCATACCGATCTGAATCTGTTTCCTCGCTTAAAGGCGAGGCTCGCTGTCGGGTAGGCGCCGATGGGCTATTATGGGACCCCTATGCTCCATGCAGCCATAATAGAAAGTCCGGGCACTCCTATGGATTTGGTGCTCTCTTGGCTTTGCCTGTTCACGAACGGAAAAAAGGGCACTCTCACCACAGATGTGGGGTGCCCCTTTAACCTAAAATTTGGCCATGGCGCAAAGCGGTGAATGCAACTTTTAGGTTTAAATCAATGACCCCTGACGGAGGATGATCATGGGAAAAATAATTGCAGTCGCAGGGAAGGGCGGGACCGGAAAAACCACTACGGCATCTCAGGTGGTGAGATATCTGGCATCAAGCGGTGCCTCACCGGTACTTGCGGTGGATGCAGACCCCAACAGCAACCTGGGGGAGACCCTTGGTATTGAGGTGGAGAAGACCGTAGGAGACATCCGTGAAGGTTTTATGAAGGACCCCCAAGGGGTGCCCTCGGGGATGGATAAGATCAATTATCTGGAACTTTTGATGAATCAGGTGATCATCGAAAGGAAAAACTTCGACCTTCTCGTCATGGGAAGGCAGGAGGGCCAGGGATGTTACTGCATGGTCAATAACATTTTAAACCGGTTTGCCGAGGAACTGGCCTCTACCTATAAGTATATGGTGGTGGATAATGAGGCGGGTATGGAGCACCTGAGTCGCCGCACCAGCGGTCAAGTGGATTACCTACTCCTCATCACCGATTACTCCTTACGCGGTTTGCGTGCCGTCAAGCGTATTCATGATATGCTGGATGATCTAAAACTGGATGTGCATCAAAAGGGTCTCGTGGTGACACGGGCTCCCAAAGAGTTGAATGAGACCTTTCTTGCCGAGGTGAAAGAGATCGGTGTGGAGATTGTGGGAATCATTCCTGACGATCCCCAGCTGGCCGTCCTGGATATGGAGCGAGGCTCCATGCTGGATCTTCCCGATGACGCCTTATCCACCCAAGCCGTAGGGGGCGTCATGGACAAGGTGCTGGCCTCTTTTGCCTGATGGGAAAAAAAGATTTAGGCCCCTTGGGTCGGTGATGATGCCATAGAAAAAATAGGGCATACAATTTACTTTTGTGAACATGAAAACGGGGTGTTGACGTACACCCCGTTTTTTATGGCTTGCCCTTGCTTCTCTCTCTATAATGTGGGATGAAGAGACCCTTGCCCGATTCCGGGAATGCACTCGAGCCATCATGGTTCTGTGTGTAAGGGAGGGAACTCTCAACACATCTATTTTAACCACCGAGGAGCACACGATTCTTATGGAAAAAGCAAGAGCCGTTATACTTGCCTTTACACCGGAACCCGAACGTATTTGCGCATCCGCTGCGCGCATTTCATCGACCAAAGGGGCCGCAACAGAGATCTATGGGAATGCCGACCGCGCCAGCAGTGGCTCGCTGATTAAAAAAGTGGTGGCCTTGGGTCATGTGACCATCACCGAGCATGCCGTCTTTAACCTCGCCTTCGAGAATGTCTCGGCTTTTTTCGAGGAGTTTCTCATCGAATTTCGCCTGGCGGCTTATACCATTAAGTCACGCCGGTATGTGGACTACTCTGCCATGGGGGGGGTGACTCCTCAGTTTCGTTTACGCGATGGGCACGCCGCCGATGCCTCGGTGAGCTCTCGGTATGAGGCCCTTTCCCAGGAGCTCTTTGCGGATTATCATCGGCTCATCGAAGCCGGTGTACCTAAGGAAGATGCGCGTTTTGTGCTTCCCTATAGCTTAAGAAGCCATATTTATTGCACGGTGAATGCCCGGGAGCTCCTTCATATTCTCTACTCGTGTCTCCATGGACGGGGGGCGGCTTACCCGGAGATCTTGCAGATAGGTGAGTCCCTTCTGGCCCAGGCCAACGAGATTCTTCCCGAGGTCTTTGGCGAGCTTTCAAAGGTCGAGAAAGGGCGTGAGGATAAAGAGGCTCGCTTGCAGTCTCTCCTGGCGGGCAAGGGACTCACCCGCAGATTGGGGGATGAGGGGGATTTGGTGGAGCTGCTCTCCCACTCTGGAGAGCCCGATTTGATGGTGGCGGTCTCCGCCCTGGCCGCCAATACGGGTTGCTCCTCCTCGGATGCCCTCGATCTACTTCAGGATACCCCGGGGTTGATTGCCGAGGTGATCGATGTGGTTACCACCGACCGGCGCAAGCGGGAGTTGGAGCAGGTTAACGTCACCTTTCGCTTGAATGATATGAGTCTATCTTGCCTCACCCATCTGGCCCGGCACCGCATGCAGTCCCTCGTGGTCCCCTCATTTACCGAATTTGGAAAGAGTAAAACGTGCGTGTTGCCCGAGACGGTGACGCAAAATGAGGCCGCCAAAGAGATTTATACGGGCTGCTTCGAAAAGAGTATGGCCCTTTATGAGGTGTTTCGGGCCGAAGGGGTGATGGATGAAGATCTCGTCTACCTCTATTTGAGTGGTAACGTGACGGACGTGGTGACGACCATGAACGGTCGGGAGCTCTACCATTTCTTGAAGTTGCGTTGCTGCGACCGGGCCCAGTGGGAGATCCGAAATTATGCCATGGAGATGCTCTCGGCGCTGCGAGGGGTCTCTCCGGCCCTTTTTGGCCGCGTGGGACCGGGATGTTTTATGGATGGCGTGTGTCCTGAAGGTAAGATGAGTTGCGGTAAACAAGCTGAGATGAAACAGCTTTTTTCCAATATGTAATAACTGAAGGGAAGGTTGAATGAAAAAGGTTACCGTTACAACGCTTTATAAGAAGAAGAGGGAGAAGGAGAAGATCACAGCCATGACGGCCTACGATTTTCCCTTTGCCACGCTAATGGATGAGTCTGGCGTGGACATCATTCTCGTGGGGGACTCCCTCGGCATGGTGATTCAAGGAGGGCATAGTACCCTTCATGTGACCATGGATGAGATGATTTATCACACCCGCATCGTGGCTCGGGCATGCAAACGCACCATGGTGGTGGGGGATATGCCCTTTATGGCCTATCAGACCAGCGTGGAAGATGCGGTGCGCAATGCCGGACGATTCCTGAAGGAGACTGACGCTTCGGCCGTCAAACTCGAAGGGGGCGCCTCCGTATGCGAGGTCATCTCGGCCATTTCATCGGCGGGAATTCCCGTGCAGGCCCATATTGGCCTCACCCCCCAGTCGGTGCATCAGATGGGTGGATTTAAGGTGCAGCGCGACGAAGAACGCCTCATGGCCGATGCCCTGGCGGTTCAGGCCGCCGGAGCCTTCTCCGTGGTCCTGGAGGGCATCCCCAGTGGTATCGCCAAGGCGATCACCGAGGCCCTCACCATTCCCACCATCGGCATCGGAGCCGGCCCCCATTGCGACGGGCAGATTCTTGTGATGCATGACATGCTGGGGATCAACTCCGGTCATGTGCCCAAGTTTGTGAAGAAGTACGCCCAGCTGGGCGAGGAGGCAAGAAAGGGCATTAAGGCCTTCATCGGTGAGGTGAAAGACGGTGATTTTCCCGCACCGGAGCACTGCTACGACAAGGAAAGCGGGTTGCCGCAGCGCTTTAACCCTCGTTCCTCGGGTCAAATCACAGCGGCATTTTTCTTAAACGTGTGCATTTATTTTTTGCCTGAGCCCTAATATGGCAGGGGCGCATAAGTGATGCCGCTTAGGTTTTGCCATATTAGAAAATAACAAAAAAAGCCTGTGCAATTGCACAGGCTTTTTTTGTTGAATAATCACTTGGTAATGATTCAGTTCCACAAAGTGATCAAAAAACGGGCCTCCGGCGGCCAGGGAATAGATTCCCTGGACCCCAGGTTTGTGAATGATACGGACCTTTGGTCCGTCGCATTCACTGTCAAAAAAGTTTTTGCGGCGCTTTTTTCAAAAAGCGACCCGCCGGAGGCACGTTTTTATTTCTCCACCAGGGAGAAGATCTCCCGCGCTGCATATTCGGCATCGAAGGCTTTGACCAGGGTGCGGAAGCGGGCCAGCTCTTGGCGTATATGGCTGAGGCGTGCCGGGTCGTTTAAGATGGAGAGGGCCTCGCCGGCGATGCCTTCCGGGGAGGCGGCATCCTGGATGAGCTCGGGGAAGACATGGTCTTTTAAGATGAGGTTGGGAATGGAGATGGCATCCACCCGAACCAGGGCCTTGGCGACGTGGTAGGTGATGGGGTGCATACGGTAGAGCACCACCGTGGGCACTCCAGATAGGGCCAGTTCGAAGGTGACGGTGCCGGAACAGGCGATGGCCAGATCCACGCTCTGGAATTCGTCGTGGGGGTCTCCTTCAAATACCCGGATGCCCGCCTCTGTGGCGGCGGCGAAGAGCTCGGGATCGAGGCTGGGGTGTTTGAGTACGGAAAAATGGGCGTCGATTTTTCCGTCCATCTCTTTTTTGGCCCCGCACATGGCGGCTAAGTTTGATCTCACCTCTTTGGTGCGTGAGCCGGGGAGGAGGAGGATGCGACGGGGGCCGTTTTGGGACGGTGTCTCCCCTTTCATAAGGGGGATGGTGTTGACCAGGGGGTTGCCCACAAAGGCGGCTTCCACGCCATTTTTTCGGTAGAAGGCCTCTTCAAAGGGAAAAATCACCAGCATCTTATCGATGTATTTTTTGACCAGTTTGAGGCGACCTTTGCGCCAGGCCCAGAGTTGGGGGCTGATGAAGTAGACGAGCTTTCTGTCCGGCCTGGCCAGGCGTTTGGCCAGGCGAAAGTTAAAGTCGGGGTAGTCGGTGAAGATGATGACATCGGGGTTGATGGCGTTGACCTGGGCCACGATATGGTTGAACATCCCGATGATGGTGGGCAGGTAGCTGATTACCTCCAGGAAACCGGTGACGGCTAAGTGGGAGAGGTCTGCCACCTGGGTGGAGCAGGCGGCCAGGTGAGGACCGCCTGCGGAGTATACATCGATATCGGGGGAGGCGTTTTTAAGGGCGTGGACCAGTTCGGTGGCATGCATGTCACCGGAGGGTTCACCTGCAACGATAAAAAATTTCACAACCTTACCTTTGGGGCTGGGGGGGCCCTATTGTCTTGGGTATTGGGAGGCTGGAATGGGCTCTTTTCACCGCATTCCAGGGTCTGTTGACGTTTGATGAGATCTTCGTCGATTTTAAAGGCAAGGTCAAGGGGCCGGGGGCTTTTTTTGATTTACGCGATGGCCGTTTTTTTTCAGCCACATTTAGGACTTTAGATTGATTTATGAGTCACCAGGAAAGTGGATGGTGATTTTTTCTGAATTGTCCTCTTTTTTGATTTTCACCTCTAACTCCATGCTGTTTTCCCGGAAGCCAAAGGCAAGGGTTCTCTTTCCCTTGTCGGCGTCGAGGTGGGTGATGGTCCGCAGGAGGGCCAAGATTTGGGCCCCGGTTTTATCCCCCGGGGAGGGGATATGGGCGGTTCTATATTTTGCCGTGATCTCCACCGGCCCTTTATTCTCTTGGGTGAGGGTGATTTTTTTGGCGCTGCTGTTGATGCCGTGGAGGATGGCCAGGGCGAGCCACTTCATGGCGGCCTCTTCGGTGACGGGTTCATGGATGATGTCTGACATCTCTTTTAAAGGATCGGCTTCTGCGTAGCAGTCGCAGAGTTCCTGGACTTTTAGGTGGGGGTTGTTGGACTCTTTCATGGTCTCTCCTGATATTTTATATGGGGGAGGTGTTGATGATTGCTTAGGTGTAAGGGCCTTATTTTATCATGTTTTATTTTTGGGTCAACCCTTTCTGGGGGGCGCTTTTTTTGGCCGGGTTTACATATATAGGGTTACAATTTTTCCTGGCGTGTAAATGCCTAAATAATGATCTTGCCCTCGGTGTAACTATTCAGTTGTGCCTTCGGTGGCTCTGCCGGAGGCCATGCGGCGACAGTTTAGCCTCTGGCGGCCATGCTGGGAGCCAACCTTTTGCCAATTTTTATGAGCGGGGCTTGATAAACAACTATTCTCAAGTCACTTTGGGTTTAAGCGCATACGCTACCCGCTTTCAAGGTGGCACACCTTGCTGCCGGAGGCCCGTTTCTTGATCACTTTAACCGTAGACGGCCATGCGGCTAAAGCCTGCTTCCGGCGCTTTTTTTATCATAACGCGTCGTAAAAATATTTTTGATTACCGTGACAATATCCCATTGTTCCTCGGGTAATGGTGTCGCGGTGGACGTCTTTTTCAATTTTTTGCATGATTTTTTTGAGAGGGGATGGGGGCCGCTTTGGCTCATATATGGCGCTTGACACGCTATTTGCGGTGTGGTAACGTGGCTGAATTAAATATTTATCAATAAATTCATGGTGTTGCGATGGGTTGCTCCCCATGCGTGCCTATTTTTTTAAGGAGATGCAGTTTATGACCGAACCCATGACAAAAGATTCTTTGGGTGAGAGCTCTTCCCATGAATTGGATAGTCAGCCCTTAAAGGATGATGATCTCCTGGACCTTGGCGAGATGGCCGATCTCTTGGAAGAGGACTCGGCCCCGGGTGATGCCGGGGAGCTGGATGAGGCGGTTCTGGACCTTGGCGAGATGCTGGATGAGGCGGTTCTGGACCTCAGCGAGATGGCCGATCTCCTGGAAGAGGCACCGGCTCCGGGTGATGCAATGGATCTGGATGAGGCGGTTCTGGACCTTGGCGAGATGGCCGATCTCCTGGAAGAGGACCCGGCTCCGGGTGATGCAATGGATCTGGATGAGGCGATTCTGGATCTTGGTGAGATGGCCGATCTCCTGGAGGAGGCGCCGGATCTGGCGGTAGATGGGACTGAGGATGGGGAGACCCTCGAACTCAGTGAGAGACTCGATCTCATCCATGGAGAGCTGAGCCCGGGGGACGCGGAACCCTTAGAGGATGAGATCCTCGACCTATCAATGGTGGCCTCTCTGATGGAAGCGGCTCCTCTTTTCGATGAGGGGGAGGCGTGTGATGATGAGGAAATTCTGGACCTCAGCGAGATGGCCGATCTCCTGGAGGAGGCGCCGGATCTGGAGGTAGATGGGACTGAGGATGGGGAGACCCTCGAACTCAGTGAGAGGCTCGATCTCCTCCATGGAGAGCTGAGCCCGGGGGACGCGGAACCCTTAGATGATGAAATCCTCGACCTATCAACGGTGGCCTCTCTGATGGAAGCGGCTCCTCTTTTCGATGAGGGGGATGCGTGTGACGATGAGGCGATTCTGGATCTTGGTGAGATGGCCGATCTCCTGGAGGAGGCGCCGGTTCCAGAGGCGGATGGGGCTGAGGACGGGGAGACCCTCGAACTCAGTGAGAGACTCGACCTCCTCCATGGAGAGCTGAGCCCGGGGGACGCGGAACCCTTAGGTGATGAGATCCTCGATTTAGGAGGGGTGGCCGCGCGGGTGTTCGGGGAGCCTCTTTTGGGTGACGGGGATGACTTTGTGGATATCGATTGCCTGGATGGGGGCCGTGAGACGAGGATGGGGCTCGATGATGAGACCTTAATGTGTGTCGACGCCGAGGCCCCTCTGGATGACGCCGAGGCCATGGCACTTTTTGATGCCTGTGTGCTTGATTTGTCCGATCTGGCAGACGGGCAGGAGGCAGGGCCGGCACTCCCGGAGACCCTTCCCGAGGAGGGGGTATTCCCGGATGATATGGCAGAGTCCTTCCCTTTAGGGGGAGTGCCCGATATTTCCGATGAACAGCTGGAGAGGGTGGTAACGCGTGTGATTCATACGATGTTTAAAGATCAGATAGAAGGATTGGTCGTGGAGGCCGTTGGCCGGAGTATCTCCGAGGAGATGGGAAAGATGAAGAAGATCATTCGGGATCATTTTTCTTGATTTGGCGGGGGTGTGAATAAAATAGGTTGCAAGAAGGGTGGGGATTATTTAATAATTCCCAGTTTTTCTTTTTAGGTGGCCGGAGAAGGGACCTTTTTCTCTTTTTTTGTCTCTTAAAAATGGCTGCATGGTATGGGTATCATCGGACCGGGGTTCGGGTGCTTAAATTTTTGAATAGATTCGGTGCGGTGCCTTTATTCCTGAAGATTAGATTAAGGGTGCGTCCATTTAACATACTGAGGTTTGATTATGAGTGGAGAGTTGTTGGCAAAGGGGTATGAACCCCATGAGGTCGAGAAGCGCTGTTATGCATATTGGGTAGAAAATGGACTCTTTTCGGCGGAGGAGACAAGCGATAAAAAGGGTTACTCCATTGTGATTCCGCCCCCCAATGTCACCGGCGTGCTTCACATGGGACACGCCCTGAACAACACCTTGCAGGATATTCTCTGTCGATACAGGCGCCTTAAAGGGGACAATGTCCTCTGGATGCCCGGGACCGACCATGCAGGCATCGCGACTCAGAATGTGGTGGAGAGAAAATTGGCCGCCGAAGGCAAGACCCGTCATGAGGTGGGGCGTGAGGCGTTCATCGAAGAGGTATGGAAGTGGAAAGAGGAGTCTGGAAGCGCCATCATCAACCAGCTCAAGCGCATGGGGGCCTCCTGTGACTGGGATCGTGAGCGCTTTACCATGGATGCCGGACTCTCCGAATCCGTACGTAAGGTATTTGTAGACCTTTATAAGAAGGATCTGATCTACCGGGGTCACTATATTATCAACTGGTGCCCGCGTTGCAACACGGCCCTTGCCGACCTTGAGGTGGAGCACGAAGAGGCCGATGGGAAGCTCTACCACATCACCTATCCCTTTGCCGACGGCTCCGGTCATTTTGTAGTGGCCACCACCCGTCCTGAGACGCTGTTTGGGGATACCGCCGTGGCGGTGAACCCTGAAGACGAGCGTTATCAAGGGATCAGCGCCACCCATGTGAAGCTCCCCTTAACGGATCGTATCATTCCCATTATCAAAGACAGCTATGTGGCCATGGATTTCGGCACCGGCGCCCTGAAGGTGACCCCGGCCCACGATCCCAATGACTTTACCCTGGGCAAGACCCATAATCTCGAAACCATCAAGGTAATGACCGATGATGGCCTCATGAATGAGGCTGCCGGTCCCTTTGAGGGGTTGACGCGTGAGGCGTGTCGCGTGGAGGCGGTGAAGGCCCTTAAAGAGGCGGGGCTTCTCGTGAAGGTGGAGGATCACAAGCACAGTGTGGGCCATTGCTATCGCTGCAAGACCGCCATTGAACCCAACCTCTCTCGACAGTGGTTCGTCCGGGTCAAGCCCCTGGCCGATAAGGCCATCGCTGCCGTGGAAGATGGGACCACCCGGATTATTCCCGAGCACTGGACCAAGACCTATTACGAGTGGATGTACAATATTCGCGATTGGTGTATCTCCCGTCAGATCTGGTGGGGACACCGTATTCCCGTCTGGACCTGCGCCGATTGCGGTGTGGACATCGTCGAAGAGGCGGATCCCACGGTGTGTCCCTCCTGTGGCGGCATCCACCTTACCCAGGACTCCGATGTGCTGGATACCTGGTTTAGTTCCGCCCTCTGGCCCTTCTCCACCATGGGGTGGCCGGAAAAGACCGAGCTTTTGAAGACCTTCTACCCCACGTCCACCCTGGTTACCGGTTTTGACATCCTCTTCTTTTGGGTGGCCCGTATGATGATGATGGGTATCTACGTGATGGATGAGGTCCCCTTCAAAGATGTCTATATCCATGCCCTGGTGCGCGATGAAGAGGGCAAGAAGATGAGTAAGTCCAAGGGCAATGTCATCGACCCCTTAACCGTCAGTGATGAGTATGGAACAGACGCCTTTCGTTTTACCTTAACGGCCTTTGCCGCCCAGGGTCGTGATGTGAAGATGTCCCTGGCCCGTGTGGAGGGGTACCGTCACTTTATCAATAAGATCTGGAATGCGGCGCGTTTCTCCTTCATGCATTTGGAAAAACCCTATACCGAGATCGACTACGCCAATATCAGCCTGCCCGATCGCTGGATTCTGGCCCGCCTTGCCGAGACCTCGGATAAGGTGGCCGAGGCCATCGATACCTATAAGTTCAATGAAGCGGCCAATGCCCTCTACTCCTTTGTATGGCATAGCTTCTGTGACTGGTATCTGGAAGCCTCCAAGTCGGCCCTTTACGGCAAGATGGGCGATGAGGCCATGGAGGCCACACGTTCGGTTCTCTACCGCGTGCTCCATGACACCCTGGTGATTCTTCACCCCATCGTTCCCTTTGTATCCGAAGAGATCTACAGCAAGCTTCCCGGTACCGAGGGGTCTATCATGACGGCCTCCTGGCCCGAGTGCGGGGACTTCGCCGCCCATGGCGCCGATGCCACCGCCGAAAAGGAGATGGAGCTGGTCATTGAGGTGATCTCAGGCTTGAGAAACATCCGCTCCGAGATGAATATTGCCCCCTCTATGGAGCTCCGCGTGGAGGTCCAAGCGGAGACCGAGGCGGTGGCCACTCAGATGACCCATGCCATGAGTACCATCATGACCCTGGCTCGCTTGAGTGCCTGTGAGGTGAAGATGCCGGGTGACCGCCCCAAGGGTGTGGCCACGGCTATTGTTGATGGCGCCGCCGTCTTTGTCTTCCTCGAAGGGGTGGTGGATTTCGATAAAGAGATGGCCCGTCTGGAGAAGAGCATCGCCAAGAGCGAGAAAGAGATGAAGGGAATCAATGGCAAGTTGAATAATCAGGGCTTCATGGCCAAGGCTCCCGAAGATGTGGTGGCCAAGGTGCGTGCCCAGTATGACGATGCCAAGCAGAGGTGTGACAAGCTCGTGCATAACCTGGAAAAACTCAAAGAGGTTCAGGGGTAAAGTAAAAAAAGCCTCCGGCAGCCAGGAGATAAATCCCCTGGACCCCAGGTATGTGACAGTAACGGACCGTTGGTCCGTTACTGTCACTATAAAAAACGTGTTTGGCAACCTTTTCAAAAGGTTGGCCCCCGGCAGGGCCACCGGAGGTAAGGATGGTACCTAAAAGTTACATTCACCACTTTGTATCACGGTCAAAATGATACCATTACAACTGTTTATGATGTGTTCTGCTGGTCATCAAAGTTACGGCAGCCGAAAATGCAAAAATTGGCTCACCCTTCGGGAACGCCCTTTGACTTCGATCTGCAGCGTTACCAGACAATTGCGGTAAAATACTACAGCTGCATGTCCGGCGCCTTGCATATCCGGCCAAAGGACGCTTGCAACTTTTAGGTGGTAATCAGGATATCAAAAGAGATGGGATGATATGGATAGCATAAGCGAACAACTGATCCGCTTGGCCCTCGCCGAGGATATCGGGTCCGGTGATATCACCACCGACTATCTGATTCCTTCAGGGGAGTCAGGTGCCGGGGTTCTTGTGGCCAAGGAGACGCTGATGGTGGCCGGTACGGCCACGGCTGCGGCGTGTTTTACCTCTCTGGATCCCCGGTGCGAGATCGAGGTGGTGGCCGCCGATGGGACGTGGGTGCACAAAGGCGATGTGATCCTTCGGGTGACCGGGGCCTTGCGTGCCCTCCTGAAAGGGGAGAGGACGGCCCTTAATTTTCTGCAGCGACTCTCCGGCATCGCCACCCACGTGAGCCGGTACGCCGAGATGGTCAAGGGCCTCCCCGTGAGATTGGTGGATACCCGCAAGACCACTCCCGGCTGGCGGACCCTTGAAAAGCATGCCGTTCGTATCGGGGGCGCCTTTAATCATCGCATGGCTCTTTACGATGGGGTGATGATTAAGGACAACCATATTGCCGTTTCTGGTGGTATTAAACCGGCGGTGGCGGCGGTGCGCACCCATATCTCCCATCTGGTTAAGGTGGAGGTTGAGGTGAGCAATTTCAAGGAGTTGGATGAGGCTCTGGACTCCGGTGCCGATGTCATCATGCTGGACAATATGTCCATGGCGGATGTGAAAGAGGCCGTGGTGATTGTTGACGGTCGTGCCATGACGGAGGTCTCGGGCAATATTACCGAGGAGAACCTCTGTCTGTACGCCGAATCGGGGGTGGATATCATCTCTTCCGGTGCGTTGACCCATCAGGCACGGTCGGTGGATATCAGTATGCGCATGTAGCCAAGCCTGGATAATTTTTATGTTAAGTGAGAAAAGCCCCTTCGGTCATACGAAGGGGCTTTTTTTATGATATGAGGGAAAAATAGTAGGGGCGATAAACATGGATAGCTTTATTTATACCCTATATAGGAACAGCGATATTTTTCGCAGTTCGTTATGATTTGGAAATATTATAATGTATGAATTGTACGATTTTAAATACTCTATTGTAGAGTGGGTAAAGGTATCTACTCCAAGCTTCTTGGTATTCAATTAGATATTGGATTAGGCGTTGTCATATCCAATAAATACGATAGTGTAAACAGGCGATAGAATTTGTTGTCAACGTTTTTTAGAAATGAATTAGGCAATAAAATTCTTGACCAGGTTAGGATTTCTAATTATCATATTTAGAGTGTGGGGAATCAAAATATTAACGGGAAAGTTTTGGAGATTCGTCAATGGCAGCAGGATACGATCTTGAAAGCGCTTTTTCGCATGTGATTGAAACCATGCGTGGTGATTTTGTTCCGAGAGTTCATTACAACAAACTTCA
Organism: Desulfobacteraceae bacterium; assembly: GCA_013619155.1. Classification (GTDB taxonomy): domain Bacteria; phylum Desulfobacterota; class Desulfobacteria; order Desulfobacterales; family Desulfolunaceae; genus Desulfoluna. The sequence continues at coordinate 8,542 of JABXKT010000060.1, read as the reverse complement.
ACGACAGATGGACCGGCTTGAGGATCAGGTGAGAATCTTGAGTCGTCAGTTGGCTAAATTGGAGAAAAAACTTCCCGGGGGAGGCAAGCGACGTAGTGCGAATATGTCCAAGGGGAAGAATGGTCCAGCCAAACGGACTTACAGGGCAGACTATTTGAAGATGATGGAGTTGCTCCAGAGTAATTCGGACAAGGAGTTTACCCTGAAAGAGCTCATCGATGGGACCGGCTTCAATGAGAAAAAGGTCCGTAATATGGTTTTTATCTACAGTCGGAATAAATTCGGATATGTACAGGTTGTGCGCAGAGGCGTGTATAAAGCGGGGAAATCGGTGGTGGCGTCCACCGATGAGCATGCATTTCCCCAGGCTCTGCTGGATGAAGAGGTGACAGCCGATATGGAGTAAGGTTTAGGTGAACAGAGACAGTAAGAGTTCAGATGCGTATGCTTCGGACAATGAAGTGGCAGGGTGGTTTCAGTTTAAGATGCCTTGTATGCAGGTGGTTTTGGATGTCGGGTGTTGTCTGTCTTACTGGAAACAATATGTGTGGGGATATCGTCCCGTATCATATTGGGGTGCTTTTTTTTTAGTCTCCAGCAGATGGATCCCTGCTGATGTATTTTATATTGCCGAAGTATGTATCGTTTAAGAAGACGGCGCGTGGCCCTGGATGCCACGAGCCGTCTTTTTTTTTAGGTGACGGCCAGGGTGTCCGTCCATTTTTAAAAAAGGCGGGCCCCGTAAAGCGGTCAGGCGGATGTCATTTGATTCGGAGGATACCGGGAACAGGCGTATATGCGGTTCTCGAGTCCAAAACAGAGTATCCCCTAATCTGTGTTTAACTCGGAGTGTGCAGAAAATTAAGGATACATTATGAAAGTTGGTATTATTGGCCTGCCCCAGAGCGGCAAGAGGACCCTTTTTGAGATTCTGACCGGTACCCCGAGACGGGATGGTGTCTCGACCACCCAGGCCATACCTGGGGCTGCAGATATACTGGATACCCGGTTTGATGCCCTGGTCTCTATGTACACACCGAAGAAGGAGACGAGGGCCCGTATCGATCTGATGCTCTTGCCCGGGCTGGAGGCCGAGACCATGGCCCGGGGTGACATTTTTCGAGATATCGCCGATGTGGATGCCATCTGTCACGTGGTGAGGCGCTTCGAGGATGACTCGGTGTACCATGTGGACGGCTCTGTCAATGCCCTTCGAGATATCGATATGGTGATCTCTGAACTCTTGATCCATGATCAGATTTTCGTGGAGAAGCGCATCGAGCGCCTTGAAACATCGATCCGAAAGATCAGAGATGAGACCCAGCAAAAAGAGCTGGGGCTTATGCAGCGTATGCTCGCCCACCTCGATACGCAGGTGCCCCTGAGATTGATGGTCATCGATAGTGACGATGAGGATATGATTCGCAGTTACCCGTTTATTACGCGAAAAGAGATGGTCGTTGCTGTGAATATCGGGGAAGAGGATCTGGGTGTTGTCCCTATTTCCGAGGCGGTGCTGGCGCGATGTGACGAGCAGGGCATCCGGGTGATGCAGTTCTCCGCAAAGGTCGAGGCCGAAATATCCATGCTGGATACCGACGAGGAGAAAAATGAATTTTTAGGGGCGCTGGGTATTTCGGAGATGGCCTTAGAGACCTTGACCCGTCTCTGTCTCGACGCCTTGGGGCTCATCTCTTTTTTTACCGTGGGAGACGACGAGGTGCGCCAGTGGCTGGTACGTCGTAATGCGGCAGCCCCGGTTGCCGCAGGGGTTATTCACTCGGATCTTCAGCGGGGGTTTATCCGTGCCGAGGTGATAAAGTATGCAGAGCTCATGGCCCATGGCGATGAGGCCACCCTTAAAAAACTGGGTAAGATATATGTCAACGGTAAGGATTACCCCGTTGAAGATGGGGATCTCTTAAATATTCGATTTTCGGTGTAGGGGCGCTTACGTACGATGATTTTATGTAGGCTTGGAAGGGGCATTTTCTCTTTGGTTTTCGGGTCGCCTTTTTTAACTCAATTGATGCGGGCTCACCCGAGGCCATCGAGGGTATGTTTTTTACTGATTTTGGTGTAACGATTCAGCCCATGGAAAAAGTCACCGGCGATATTGTCGGGGGCCACAATTTTGCCGAATGCACGTGCAATAAGTAAACCCGTCATGCGCTTTACGTCCCTCCTGGTGAATAAAGGGCTCAGGCAAAAAATAAATGCGCTCGTTTAAGAAAAATACCGCTGTGATTTAACCCGAGGAGCCGTTTAAAGCGCTGCGGCAAGCTAAGGGCTGCGAATAAGCGGTCATTAAAAAAAAATTGCGGCGTGTCCGAAAAAAAAGGGGCGCCCGGTCAGAGAGAGACGGTCGGCGATTTTTGGCGCTTAATCCCTGCCAAATCTGGAGCTTAGAAGATTTTTCTTGGTTCATCGGGAGGTATTTTTTTCTTGAGTGGAATCGGTCTACCCCCGATGTTATTTCTTGTGTTTATTTATCTCTTTGGGCGCCCTTCCGGGGTTTCCCTCTTGACACTCATCCCGTAATATTGAATAAATCCAATCGTCGTGCCTTGATTGACGCGGGGTTCTGCATTATCTTCATGCGAGCCTTGGGCACAAAGGGCCTTTGGCAGGGGCGAGGGTTTCTTGCCTTATAGTGATGGGAATGATTTGATTGACGATGCATATAATATTTTAAGGAGAGACTATGGATTCGGCACGCACCTTCTCGAAGCGGTCATTTTTCTGGATTTTTTTAGTGATGATCCTGTTTGCCCTCGTGGTGGATGTGGCCATCTATTTCGGGACCAGTATGGTGGGCCTAAAAGCCGTTCATGACGCCGCAGATCCCACTATTATGAGCGCCTTCGCCTTTGTCTTGGATCATTTCCCCCAGGTGGTGGTTCCCGCCTCAGGAGGCCTTGCCCTCCTCTTTACCCTGATTCTTTGGGGCATTATGAAGGGACTCTATGCGAAAACCGGGGCCGCCTCGGTGGAGGCCGACTCCCAGCCCTTGGAGGCTGTGGATCCAGAGGTGGAGAGGCGTACCACCCAGAGAACCTTTCTTCATATCGTCTCGGCCCTCCAGAAAGAGGGGCGTCTCATCGATTTTTTCAATGAAGATCTCTCCTTGTACGATGATGATCAGATCGGCGCTGCGGTGCGTGGTATCCACGAAAATTGTGTGAAGACCCTGGATAAGTATGTGAGCTGTGGCCCCGTGGTGGACACCCCAGAAGGGGAGACCATGACCGTAGAGGCGGGCTTTAATCCCGAAGAGATTCGTCTTACCGGTAACGTCGCCGGGGATCCCCCCTTCGTGGGGACCGTGCGTCACAAGGGATGGCGGGCCATACGAACCGACGTTCCCCTCCTCTCTCCGGAGTCCAATCCCGACGTATTGGCCCCGGCTGAGGTGGAGCTGAGCTGATAGTCGGCCATGTTTTAAGCGGAATCTTAAAATGACGATTTTTAGCCCGTAACGATACCTGCCGGTGTCCCTTTTGGGGACCATCCTTATTTTATGTAGCGGTAGAGACTAGAGTGTAGGGAGGGCGTCCTTATTTTTAAAGTGAGTGAGATAAAAAAAGTGACCCCTCGTTATTCTGTTTTTAGCGTGAATTTTTTAAGGAATTGTATTTTATAGTAAAGAGTTCGCCTTTGACGTCACGACCAGGATACCTCCTTAGGGCAGGGTGTGGCGATAGAGCCTCCCTGCCCGTCAGACGGCAGCTTTTCATTTTTTATGGAGTGACTTATGACCTCATATATTGTCGGTATTGATTTGGGGACCACCAACAGCGTGGTTGCCTATACCGAAAAACCAGTGGAGGGGGCCATCGAGGCCTCGGATATTCGTCTTTTCTCTATTCCTCAGCTGGTGGATGCCGGTACGGTGGAAAATCCGGAGATACTCCCCTCTTTTATCTTCCTTCCCGAGGCCCACGATGTGGGCCGGGGCGCCACGGCTCTGCCCTGGGACCCTGAGCCGTCGGCCGTGGTGGGAGAGTTCGCACGCAAGAGGGGTGGGGAGTTGCCCCAGCGTCTCATCGCCTCGGCCAAGAGCTGGCTCTGCAATACCATGGTGGACCGTAAGGCCGAGAATTTACCCTGGAAGGGGCCCGAAGAGGTCTCCAAGATGTCCTCGGTGATGGCCTCGGCGGCCATCCTGCGACATATGCGCGATGCGTGGAATCACGAGATCGCCGGAGAGGATTCGGAGAAGAATCTGGAGAATCAGGAGGTCTATCTCACCGTGCCCGCCTCCTTCGATGCGGTGGCCCGAGAGCTTACCGTTCAGGCGGCGGCCCTGGCCGGCCTGCTTCATGTCACCCTCCTGGAGGAACCCCAGGCGGCCCTCTACGCATGGATCGAGTCCATGGGTGATGAGTGGCGCACCAAGGTGAAGAAGGGGGAGACCCTTCTCGTCTGCGATATCGGGGGGGGGACCACCGACTTTAGTCTCATCGGTATCTCCGAAGCGGATGGAGAGCTCTCCCTAGAGCGCATCGCCGTGGGGGATCACCTTCTCGTGGGTGGAGACAACATGGACCTGGCCCTGGCCTGGCATGTGAAGTCCAAGATGGCGGCCAAGGGAAAAAATTTGGATGAGTGGCAGATGCGAGGGCTGGGTCACTCCATTCGAAGCGTGAAAGAGAAGATTCTCTCCGGGGAGTCCACCGGTCCCGAGGCGGTGACGATTTTGGGGCGGGGCTCCGGGCTCATCGGAGGGACCCTGAAAGGGGAGATGGAGGCCAGCGAGGTCGACGATATTATTCTCGAGGGCTTCTTGCCCATGTGCTCCGTGGGCGATCGTCCGGTGCAGAAGCGCCGAAGCGGTCTGCGTGAGGTGGGCCTCGTCTACGAGCAGGACCCCTCGATCTCCCGTCATATGGCCTGGTTTCTGGCGCGGCAGGGGGGTGATGGCTGGCAGAACGCCTGCATTCCCGATGCCGTACTCTTTAACGGGGGCATCATGAAATCTGCCTCGGTGAGGAAGCGTATCCTGGGCATCGTGGACGCGTTTCGGGACGAGGTGGGGAATGAATCCCCGGTTCGCGAGGTAGAGTCCGGGGATTTTGATCTCTCCGTGGCCCGGGGCGCCGCCTATTATGGTCTGGCCCGCCTCGGCAAGGGGGTTCGTATCCGCGGAGGGCTTTCGCGCTCCTACTACGTCTCTGTGGAAGCGGCCATGCCGGCGATTCCCGGTATGCCCGCCCCCGTCAAGGCCCTTTGCGTGGCCCCCATGGGCATGGAGGAGGGGACGGAAGAACGTGTGGCCTCCGAGGAGTTTGTCCTCTATGTGGGCGAGCCGGTGGCCTTTGATATCATGGCCTCCTCCTCCCGCCGGGAAGACGTTTCCGGAGATGTCCTGGAGACCTGGGGCGAAGGGGAGATGGACAACCTCACCTCCATCGAGACCACCCTGGAAGGGGAGTGGGGATCGGCCATTCCCGTTCAGTTTGAGATCAAGGTGACGGAGATCGGGACTCTGGAGTTCTGGTGTGTGGCCATCGACGGCGATCAGCGATGGAAACTCGAATTTAACGTACGCGAGAGGGATGATGCCGGATACTGAAGCACTGCGATATATCATCGGGATCGATCTGGGGACCACCAATTCGGCGATCTCTTACGTGGATCTTAACCATCCGGAGGCCAAGGCGGGTCAGACGAATATTCAATTGTTTCGTGTGCCCCAGCTGACCCGCGAGGGGGAGGTGACACGCATGCCCGTGCTCCCCTCCTTTCTCTATCTTCCGGGAAGCTACGATATTCCCGATGAATCGGTGATTCAGCCGTGGAACCCCATGGAGAAACGGTTTGCGGGTCTTCTGGCGCGGGAACACGGAAGCAAGGTACCCTCACGTCTCGTGGTCTCGGCCAAGAGCTGGCTCTGTCATGAGAAGGCGGATCGCACGGCAAAGATTCTTCCCTGGGGGTCGGGTGCCGAGGTGGGCAAGGTCTCTCCCGTGGAGGCCACCGCCTTCTATTTGGATCACCTGAAGAGGGCCTGGAACACAGAGATGGCCGGCGATGACGAGGGGGCCTTTCTCGAGCATCAGTTTGTGGTCATCACCGTCCCCGCCTCCTTCGATGAGGTGGCCCGCGATCTCACCGTCGAAGCCGCCGCCCTGGCCGGTTTAAAAAATGTCACCCTCCTGGAAGAGCCCCTGGCCGCCTTTTACAGCTGGCTGATCCGCCATGAGAAGAGCTGGGAGACGAAGGTGAAGCCCGGTGAGCTGATCCTCGTCTGCGATGTCGGGGGAGGGACCACAGACTTTACCCTCATCACCCTAAGGGAGAGTGAGGGCACCCCGCGTTTCGAGCGTCTGGCCGTGGGGGATCATCTCATCCTCGGGGGAGACAATATCGACCTGGCCCTGGCCCGTAAGGCCGAATCCCTCTTTAAGGGCCCGGGGGGCACCCTGTCGGCGGACAAGTGGAAGACCCTGTGTCATCTGGCCCGAAAAGCCAAGGAGACAATCCTGGGCGAGGGTAAGGCTCTGGAGCGCATTATCATGACCGGCTCCGGCAGCAGCCTCATCGGGGGGACCCTCTCGGCCACCCTCACCCAGGAGATGGTGGAGGAGATCGTTCTGGATGGTTTTTTCCCCGATGTAACCAACGAGGAGACCCGTGAGAAACCCCGCCGCAAGGGGATCAGCGAGTTCGGCCTCCCCTACGAGCAGGAGCCGGCCATCACCCGTCATATCGGCTGGTTTCTCGAAAATCACAAGGCGGCCATTGCCGAGCTTCTCGGCACCGATCACGCCCCGGATCATATCCTCTTTAACGGGGGCTCCTTAAAGCCTTTGGTGATTCGTGAAAAGATCAAAGGGGCCGTGCGCCACTGGTTTAACGAACCCGATGCCGCCTTTCCCCAGGAGATGGAGAACCCCGACCCCGACCTTGCCGTGGCCCTGGGGGCCTCCTACTACGGTCTGGCCAAGATCGGTAAAGGGGTACGCGTGGGAAGCGGCAGTCCCCGGAGCTACTACCTTGGCGTGGGCTCTTCCCATGGAGACACGAAGAAGGCGGTCTGTATCGTGGAACGGGGTCTCGATGAGGGGGCGCGTATCGAGCTCACCGATAAGAAGTTTACCGTCATGGCCAATCGGCCCGCGGATTTCTCCGTCTACAGCTCCAGCTTTCGTTCCGGCGATCGGGCCGGGGACGTCATCACCATCGATGAGACCCTGACGAGCCTGCCCCCTCTCTCCTCGGTGATTAAGTACGGTAAAAAAGGCAATGAAGAGGCGGTGCCCGTCCACGTCCGGGCCGAGTACACCGAGGTGGGCACCCTGGTCATCGGTTGTCGCTCCCTCATTAGCGATCACACCTGGCGCCTCAATTTTCAGCTGCGGCGGGATACCGACCCCATGGCCGTCGCCGAAGGTGAGGTCCTCGACGAGGCCCTCACCGAGGCGGGGAAGCAGGTGGTGAGAGAGGCCCTGGCCGGAGATCGGACCCATCTCTCGGGGGTGGTGAAAGGCATCGCCTCGGCGGTGGATATCCAGAAGCAGCGGTGGCCCCTCTCCTTTATCCGGGATCTGGCCGATACCCTCATCGACGAGAAGGCCACCCGGGAACGCGCCGCCGAGTTTGAGGCGCGATGGCTCAACCTCATGGGGTATTGCCTGAGGCCGGGTAGCGGTCACGGCATGGACGAACAGCGCATTAAAGGGGTGTGGCAGCTCTTTCGAAACGGACCCATTTTTGAGAAGAATCCCCAGGTGCGCAGCCAGTGGTGGATTCTCTGGAGGCGTCTCGCCGCAGGTCTTACCCCCGGTCAGCAGCGCCAGTTTTTCCAGGAAGTCTCCCCTCTCGTCTTTCCCAGTCGGGGCGCTGGGGTAAAGATGACCCCCCAGGAGCGGGTGGAACTCTGGATGGCCCTGGCCAATATGGAGCGGCTGATCACCAAGGACAAGGTGCGTCTGGCCCGTCAGCTGGTCACAGAGCTCTCTCCGGCCAAGGCTCCGGCTCAGATGATCTGGGCCCTCTCCCGCATCGCTCAGCGCGAACCCCTCTACGGCTCCGTGGATCGTGTGGTGGCCCCTTTCGATGCCTGGCCATGGATAGAGACCCTTCTTTCGGGGCGGTGGCAGGAGTCAAAGGCCGTGATTCAGGCCCTTATCAGCATGGGCCGTAAGACCGGCGACCGCATGCGCGATCTCGACGAGGAGCGATTGGCAGCCGTGATTCAACGGCTCCAGGATCTCGGCGCCGGTAAGAAAGCGATCACGCCCCTTACAGAAGTCGTGCCCCTCTCCAGTGGAGACGAGAAGGTGATCTACGGCGAGGCCCTGCCCCTGGGACTCGTACTCCACGATTAAAGGTAAAAAAGCCCGGGGATGATGAGGCAACTCGCCGCCTCGTGGGCCAATAATATAGATATAGAGCCACAGACATAGAACGGGCCGTGGGAGAGTCGATTTGGATCTCTCCCACGGCCCGTTTTTTTGTGGGGCATAAAGGCCTCCGGCGGCCAGGGAATGATCCCCATAGGCGCTAACAAGGCCTATTGACGATCATCAAGCTGGAT
>JABXKT010000059.1 GCA_013619155.1 Desulfobacteraceae bacterium | reverse complement strand
GGTCCAGGGGCCCAGTCCTTGGCCGCCGGAGGCCTATATTTTGTTTTCAGATAAACTCGCTTACCGCACGTGTGGCTGTAAAAGGATGGTAATCAGGTTCGGAATAGATGGGATCTTATGGGGAATCTTACGTTTTGCATGGTCGCTTTCTGCGTTTGAATCTATCTAAGCTTACAATGGTTTAGCACAGCTTATAGCCCAGGGCAAGGGCGACGCCGTGAGGTTCCATCAGACGGATGTGGAGCAACTCAGAATCACGAGGGAAAGCGAGAACAATCGAAAGGCAGGCAACAGGGTGTGAGTCACAAGGCATCAAGGCCACGTCTCAGGATGAGTCCATAGGGGCCAGGTTTCTCATGTCAGTGGAGGCATATCTCCCATTTCGACAAAACGCCATCGTCCCTATCGAAGGCAAACCACTGCACATACCACTCAACAGACCTTCGATTCCTGACGAAATGAATCCACTGTACGAGAATGCCCATGCGTCGATTCACCTCAACCTCTCCCCATCTCACGCCACTAAATACCGCCCTATCCCATCTGGTTTAATAAAAAACAGGGGCCATCATTTATAAAGGGAGCATAGAAAAAGGGATGAGTGACATCGAAGACGATGCATATAAGGAACCCTACCGGTCGCTCAAAAGAGGCCGGAGGGAAGTATCGAAAGGATACATATTTATAGGGGATAGTTGAATGGGGCCAGGTTTCTCATGTACCCTGGAGCCTGGAGCCGAGAAACGCCCTTCCCTTGATTGTAGAAAAGCGTAAATCGCCGGATCCCACGAACCCGTTGATATTTTTCAGGGTAATGGGGTCAGGCCGACATACCTGATAAAATCTGTTTTTCACATAAATTCAAGATATCTCGACCCGCCTTATTATTACTGGCCAAAGCATCAAACCGCCTGCAAACCGAGGAGAGAGCCAACGCCCGGAAACCGAAGGGCTCTCCGAGAGTTTTCAGTGTCGGCCTGACCCCTTGTTCTTACTCTTCGTGTTCAGGTTCTCTGTATTCAAGAATATCCCCGGGTTGACACTCGAGGTGCTCACAGATGGCATCCAGGGTTGAAAGACGAACGGCTTTGGCTTTGCCGGTTTTGAGGATAGATAAATTCTGTTCGGTGATTCCAATCAGCCGGGCCAGCTGGACGGACTTCATTTTTCGCTTGGCCAAAACCACGTCTAAATTTACAATAATGGGCATCATCGCTCCGGTTAAACCGTCAGTTCGTTCTCTTCGTTTAAAGCCCTGCCTTCATCCATGACCCACGCAATGAAAAAGACAAGCCCAGCAATGACAAGGGTGGTGAGTTCCGACGAACTGAACCCGACGCTGATCACCCGGCTCCCCGGAGGATTGCTTACTGTGAAGAGAACGCTTTTCGCCGATTCATAGACCATGGAAGTGACAACCCAAAGCAGGAGGGCCTTGGCCGTGTTTTTAAAAAAGTGGACATGCTTAAATGAAAAAATAACACCTTGTTTGTAAAAGGTGAAAATCCTTCTAATATTGATCAGTCCGTAGCCCAAAGCCACCATCGGAAGCAGGCTGAAGGCAAAACCAATAAGCCGGAGCGTGATGGACAGGTGGTTGGGCACCAGTGGGGTCGAGTGGGTATTTACGTTTATCAGTGCTTCGGGCAGGTGGTTGATCAAGGCCCAGTACAAAAAATAATAGATGGGAATAATGACAAGAAATGCAGAGAGAAGAAGATGAAAACTTTTGCTGTATTTTTTTATTTTCGACACGTTGTCCATGGCAGCCTCCTTGGGTTATTTTTTTGTAGATCATACCATGAAATTATTCTTTTTCAATCATTTGTTATTGTTTTACGATAATAAATAACATAGAGAGGCCCCTTACACAGTTCATTTGACAATCACGCCCTTTCAAAATAGGGCCAGGTTTTTCATGTCAATCCCACATCTATCCCCTGCCAATCAAGAGATCTCCCTTTCACAGGAAATAAACCATCACAAAGGCCACCAAAGTGGCCAGATATCTATCTAAAAATATCCGGTTTGATCGGATTTAGAGAAAAAAATCTATAAAAAAACGCACCTCACCACCCCAGTAAAAACCACCGATATCGAATACATCTGTTTTTAGACCATAAGAGTCAAGGAGTCAGGCCTTCCCTCAGCCGCTTCATAGAGTACATGCCATCGATACCCTTCACCCGCTTGGGAACGCGCTCCCGGCTCGAAAAAAACCGATCTTTAAATACCGCATAGGTCTCCAAGACAAAGGCCTTGGAGCCGATGATGCCAGAATCGGTGAAGTACCGCGTCCGGCACCTGAACCTCCGAATTCGATCCAACTCAAAATCGTCAGAGATCTCTTGCGCAAGAACTTGCTTCGAAATTTTGGCCTTCCCGCGTCTGTCCATGGATCCGGCATGGTAAAGGTACTCCCGGTACTTTTTCAATCGCTGATCATCTTCAACGCCAAATTCCGCCAAACCGAAGTCAAGGGAGAGAAAATCATCCCGGTTCTCGGCGTGCATATGATACCCGATAGAGCACCATCGGTAATTTTCAGGACGCCTTACGATTCCTGCGCGTACCGCGTTCAGATCGATATAGGCGAGGCAGTGAATCACCGTACTCCCCTTCTCGACGATGACGCTCTTAAACCGCTCACCCCACAGAGTCCCCTTTCGTCTCTTCTTCCGGTTGTAGTACCGGGAAAAGGTCTGCTTAATATCCTTCACATAGTGCGACAGGCTGGAAAACCGCTCCCTAAAATGCGTCATCTGCCCTTCGGGAAACTCGGCCCCCTTATTATAAAGACGCATAAATCGCCGCCTAACCTCGTCATCGACAAGCATATCCCCCGGGCTCATCTCGATAAGGAGATGAAAATGGTTGTCCATAATCGAAAATCCCAGCACATCCACGGCATAGATCATGGAAAATCGCTTTATCACACGAACCAGTTCATCTTTTTCAACATCTTTAAAGGGCAAGCCATCCAGCGCAGTGCGGCTGATCACATGATAGACACATCTCTGGCCCGAATCGGTCCGGACCATACGGGGAATACGCGGCATGGCATCCTCCTTCTGGATTTTTTCATCGATAGTATTTACGAGGCTTAAGAGCGAATTTACCCTTGAATAAAGGGGTGTTAAACATCCACTCCAGGGTCTCATATCTTCATTGGCACTTCAAGCATAGAGAACATGGCCCCTAATTTATGGTCCCTAATTTTTAAATCACCGTGGCACGGCTCACCAGAGGGATAAACGATCAGCCATCCGTCAACCACTCCATGGAATACAGGCCCTCAATAAAATGGTACCAACCCACGACAGCTTGAATCCTCGAGCCGTCGAAAACAAAAATTGAGCGCAAACGTAACAAAACAGACAGCTCAAAATCGTTTGGTGCAGGGCCATACAAACGAAGGCGCCCAGTCCCGGGTAGTTCTGGAAATCATGCAATAAAAAAGTGCCCCGCTTGTCCCCACCCGAAACACGTCCCCGTTCTTTCGTCTTGGAATGACCAAATTCCCTTTGATCAAATCCAACAAAATAATTGCACAACCCCTTCAGCAAATGGTAGCACACCCGACATGTCGACTGTCGACATTTAAAAAGGCGACATATCGCACTGCCTGCTTTTTGAAATAAATATTACCATGAATTAGGAGATATAAAATGGAACCACCAATCACTGAACATCGTCTTGAGCTCCATGGAGGAATATGGGGTGGTCTTGTCCCGCTGGTCGTCTTGGTAGGCGGCCTGATCTGGCTCTCAGTTTCCGAAATGGGCGGTACGAAGCCCTTCTGGGCGTGTGGTTGGATGGCCATCGTCGCAGGCATGTTTTTCGCCAAAGATAAAAATGATTATTGTCAGTCTGTCATGCGCGGCATCGGCGATAAAACAGGCATTGTCATTGTCACAGCCTGGCTTTTTGCCGGCGTGTTTGGAAAATTAATGGTGGGAGGCGGACTCATCAAGGGGCTGCTTTGGCTGGGGACCTCCACAGGGGCCCATGGTTCTATTTTTACCCTGTGCGTTTTTTTTGCCGCCATGCTCTTTGCCCTTGGAACGGGCACCAGTACCGGTACCTGCATCGCCCTGACTCCGGTCCTCTACCCTGCTGGGTATTTCCTGGGAGCAGACCCGGCATTTCTGGCCGTCGCCATTTTGTCCGGTGCCGCCTTTGGTGATAACCTGGCCCCTATCTCAGACACCACTATTGTATCGGCCTATACCCAAGGGGCCAACATGCGAGATGTCGTACGCAGCCGCTTTCCTCTGGCCCTGGCCGCTGCCACGATCACATCTATCATACTGCTTGTTTTTGGCGGTGGTGGCGATGTCACCGCACTCCCTGAGCTACAGGCTCAGCTGGATCCATCCGGAGCCTTTATGCTCATTGCCCTGGGCATCGTTGTTGTATCCGCCCTTTCAGGCAGGCACATTATTGAATCCCTGATTTACGGCAACATCAGCGCTGCGGTTATCGGTGTCGTCAGCGGCAACATGGCCATAAGCGATATTTTCCATATTCCGTCCCAGCGCGGTGTTTCAACGGGTATCATTCAAAACGGCATCAACGGCGTCGTTGGAGCGATTATCTTTGCTCTGCTTATCCTTGCGGTCACACAGATTCTTGTGGAGAGCGGGATTATGACAAAGATTTTAAAATTTGCCGAAAAATTTATTATCAACACCGTCAGGCAGGCAGAGCTTTCCATTATCGGTGTCACCATTCTGGCGTCCATTCCCATTTCGGCCAACGCCCCTGCTGAGCTGCTGGTGGGTCCCAGCCTTGTAAAGCCCATCGGCGGAAAGTTCAACCTCGCCCCTGCGCGTAAGGCCAACCTCATGGATTGTGCCGTCTGCAGCATCTTTTTTACACTCCCATGGCATATCGTGGTTGCCGTATGGTACGCAGCTGTCGTCTCTTCAGCAGAGACATTTCACATCTCAGCGCCTCCCATTACCACAGCCCTTTACAACCCTTACTCCTGGGCCCTCCTCTCTGTACTCATCTTTTCCGCCATCACAGGATGGAACAGAAAATATGAGACTCCCGGTGAGGCAAATAGCAACGGGTTTCAGGCATAAAATTTAGATATTGCCATAAAAGAGGGGCTGCCACGCCCCATATAAACATGGCAGCCCGCCCCTTTTCGTAACACCCGCGATTGGTTCATGGAAGGCCACCTCCATGAACCAATCGCCCGCACAAAAAAAAGAACGATGGACCAATGGGGGCCAGGTTCTTTCTGGATTCAAAGCCGGTGGCCACAGCCCACCGAAACGTTTCTACGACGCTTTTTTGAAAAAAAAACGACCCACTGAAGGTTACGCTAAATAGTCTCTGTTTCCCCAGCAGGATTACCCTTTTCCGCCCCCCCCACCCCGTCAAGCAATCTCTCCATCCAGCCGGCCATGTTCACATATGACAGGTACGTGTTCCTGTCATCGAAAAATTTTTACGGCGCTTTTTGAGAAAAAGATCCACGGTGAGGCATTCCCCAATGACGCGATGCTTTGTTTTTTTCTGTTTTTGGAGAAAAGAACTCGCTTACCGCAAACGTGGCTGTAAAAGGATGGGAATCAAGAAGACGAATGCAATCTGACCCGAGGTATGAGGGGCAGCGTGCCTTCGCTGATCTGCTTTCGCAGGTGGCACACCTCGCCGCCGGAAGCACGGCTTTTTTTACAGCCCCTCGGCGATACGGGATACGAGCTGGGGGATCAGATCGCCGGCCACTGCCTTGATCGCCCGTTCTGCCGCTGTTTTCCTATGGCGTGCCCCGCCCAGAGCCTCCCCTTCCATGGAAGCCATGATTTCGTGATGGGCCATATCATAGGCCGTGAGCGACATTTTCGCCCGAAAAACGTAACCCGTCCCGCGACGGCTGGAGAAGTCGACGTCGATTTTTTCAACGACGAGAATATCGGTGAACGGCCTATATTTTCGCACAATGGATTCGATGCCCTGGGCGCCGGAGCAAAGGCCGCCGTCGCGTCTCTTCCCCCCCTCTTTTTTGATTAAAAACCCCTGGTCCTTGATACGGTCCACACTCATCGGATGCAGTATGGAGAGGGCATCGACGCTGGACGCTCCGCCCTGGTGGCAGACCTTGATCAAAACACGGGATGTGCCGGGAACCCTCAGTGTGTATTTAAAGTGAGCCGAAGGCCCTGAGAAAGCATCCTCCCAGGAGGTATCGAATCTCTCTCCCAAGGCCTCTTGTAGAAAACGGTCCCAGTCCACGGATACGGTCACAGGGTTAAGGTGCCGCCCTGTTTTCTCCAGTTCAAGCACCTTTATCTCGGCCGTACCATCTCTGCCTGTACCCATATTTCGCTCTGTGCGTCCTGCCCCATCGCGAAATCGCACCATGAGGGGCAGCGTGCCGATGGGAATTTTCCCCTTGTACATGGCCTTGACGCGCAATGGCCTGGCAAGGCCTCGGCCGACTCTGCCGGCCTGCATGTCCCCCCCAAGCGAGAGGAGCTCAATGCTATTTTTTATGTCGACCACTCCCTCGTAAGGATCTCCGAAGGGGACGTCAGCGCCCTCCGATGCCTGCGAATTCAAGACAGCCACCATCTGTCTCTTAGAGATATAATGCCTGTAATGATCCAGCGCCCTTATTTTTTTATGCAACGCCCCGACGATATCCCCCTTTCCGAGCAGACTATCCGATTGGCGGGATAACGCGTGAATATGATGGCTATGCCGATCCATCTCGGATAAGAGGCGTTTCGCAGTCTCCGATCTATTGAGTACGGCAATCGAGTAGTGAAGATGATCCTTTTCGCTGTAATAGCGATCAACGATCGTGATCCCTTCGAGCAAGAGGTGAACCTCTTCGGTGACATCCACGACTCTTTTTGATGTGTATCTCTCCGGTAAAAATGAACCGGTTTTTTGTTCCTGCCGTGAGGTTATATGACTTTCAATGTTTACTTTCAGCTGCCTGGCCACCTCCAGCCGTGCATTGGTATCTGCTTTTTGAACATCCGCTTCCGTATCACGGGATCGTGACGAGAGGCCCAGGCCCATGAGGAAGCGATCCGGTGTGTAGCCAGGATGGATGCCCTGGGCCACCCAGGACGGTTTTCTGGCCGATGTACAACCCAGGGCCGTGATCATGAATAAAACCGTTACCCATTTTTTTAAAGGCATTGTGATCTCCGATTGTAGGGCAAGTGAAAGGCGTCTCTATTTTTTATATTCATATATTTTGACGCCCTGGGCCTTTAGCCTCTCGTCGTCGAGCTGAAACTCTTTTATTTTTTTGAGCTCAACAAAAAAAACATCCTCCGGGTTGAGTCTGCAGGCCTGTGTCAGCTGCCCAATCCCCTTGCTGTACTGCCCACTATACCCGTAGGCCACCCCTAAATTATAGTGGGCCCGTGCGCGAATTTTCAAATCAATATCGGGATTTCTCTCGGCTTCGGCGACTGCCGATGCAAACATCTCAATGGCCGTATGCCACTCCCCGCTTTCGGCAAATTTGATACCGGTTTCAAGCCAATGCAGATCATCATCGGCAAACAGTTTAACATCACTGTAGATGGTATAAGGGGCGATCACCCTCATAAAGTTGCCAATCAAGCGGTCCTGCAGAGAGGTGAATACTTTTTCCGGATCCCAGCTTACCTCCGGCCTCTCCTCTCTCTTCGACTTGGATTTGGATTTGGACTCTTCAATCACCTTGGTCGCGATAATTTTTCCCGTGGAGGTATCGACCATTTTAAACCCCACCTTCAGGTACCAGGCTCCTTTCACTCTGTATCGGCGGCATGTGTATTTTTTCTTATTTTTACGGCAGGTTGCTTTCTCCGAGCTTCGTTTTTGAGTGTACCTTCTCTTGTACACCTGACCGAAAATCAGGGCACGGCTCCCCATGATTTTGCCCAGCCGGATGGATGTATCGGGGCTGGAGACATCGGAAATCGACAGGTTTTGCTCTTTTAAAATATGGTCCATATGCGACCGGTCCAGAGCCTCAAAACGTTTGCTCTCGAATAGTTGCTGGGTGAGCGTATCGCCGATCTCACGCCCGTGGGGTCCCTTGAACGGAACGACAGTCACTTTTTGATACGACGATAAATTAATCTCAGCCGGTTTCAGTCGCGGAACTTTCAGTTTTGAGGCACATGATGTCATCAAAAGAGAACTCGTAAGACATATGACGATGGAAATAACGCGATAGACAGAAAATTTAAACTTCATTGATACCCCTTAAGATTCAACGCACATGTATACATATTTTTTCATCACAGAAGTGAAGGGCACTACTATATATCCATATATTAAGTCAATTCGTTTCGTAGCCATACCGCTCTTATTCACGAAGAATCAACGTACAAGGCCACCTATGAATCGAATATAATAAACAGGTTTTTATGACTGAATTCTAATCAAATATCATTGATAAAAGATGGCGAGATATCGCCGAAGGGGGAGGAGTGAGCCTCAATTTATAGGGCATTGAGCTTACGATTTTACGCGAAATAGGCGAGAGAGCATGGGGTCACATCCTTTTTTAAAACCCCAATTCGACCGATCTATTTACTGAAAAAACCGGCTTGGTTCAAAATAGCCTAAAATAGGGTAACACGATAACTATTCAGCTTGCACCTCTGGCGGCCCTCATAGGGGCCAACCTTTTGAAAAAGTTACCGAACAGGTTTTATAGTTACGGTAACGGGCCTTCCCTGGCCGCCGGAGGCTTCTTTTTGATTTGAAGTGTTGCCCTAATTTGAACCATGCCAAAAAACCTATAACGTTTTTGAATATCTATAGCTCATATACGCCGGCACCAGAAGAATAAGAGGGGCACATGCTATAAGGGTGGTGAAGATCCCCCCGTCTCTCACGGGAAAAAGAAGTGTTAAAAGCCCAATCACTAAAAGAGGCATCGACCAGAGGATGAGCTGCGTGCCCCCATAATGGTTAATTTTAAACCAATGCTCGTCCGATTCGAATGATTTTTTGAATCGAATACCATAGATATGGTTCATCGGTATTTTACGCATCACCAGAGGCACACTGATACCGATGATCAAAATGGCCACCACGATGTTGCCGAGTCCACCTATCATATTCATGGATTCCATACCCCTCCTTCGGGTCATCTCGTCCTTAAGCAAACGCCCCCGTCGGGCCGGGAACTCCTTGTGTCGATTTAGTTAGCATGCTAATAGTTAGCCAACTAATAAAACAACAGGGGAGCCCCATGACACATTTCAGCCCACTCGAGAGTCTCGGTTTTCATTGCAACCTCACCTTCAAAGCCTTCACCGGGGCCCTGGAAAAACGCCTCACCGGTACCGGCATCAGCCGGGTGCAGTTCATGGCCCTGGCCCACCTCATCGCCCTGGGGGCCATGCCTCAAAAAGATCTGGCGGAGCTACTGTCCATCACCTCGGCCTCCACGGTGCGCCTGGTGGATCGCCTGGCCAGGGACGGTTGGGCCGAGCGCATCTCCGATCCCGATGACCGGAGAATCAAGCGCATCGCCCCCACACCCAAGGCGATGGGAACCTGGGAGGAGGTCTCCAACCACGCACGGGAGATCACCCGAAAGGCCTACATCGGACTCAGCCCAGAAGAGATCGATGCCGTCAAAACGATTCTCCACAAGATACGTGGGAACTTAGGGGGTGTTCAATGAAAAAACGGATCGCCATCGTCATGGTCGCCCTTTTAATCGGAGGGGGCCTCCTTCTCGTCCGTCACAAGAAGATGCGCATCGCCGCAGCAGGTATGAAACCCACCCCGGCCACCATGGTTCGTATCGCCGTGGCCCAAAGGGGTGATCTCTCCATCACACGGAGCTACCTGGCACGTATCCTCCCCTGGCGCTCTGCCAGCATGAGCGCCCAGATCACATCCCGGGTGACGGATATTGCCGTCCGTGAAGGAGACCGCGTCTCCCAAGGGCAGGTCGTGGCCCGCCTGGACGCCACGGAGCTGCAGGCGAAGGTCAGGGGACGGGAAGCGGGAGTCGTACAGAGCCGGATGCAGGCCGATGCGGCCCGGGCCACGGCGCAATCCCTTAAAAAAACGTATGAGTTCAGAAAACGGGAACTGGAGCGGGACCGGCGCCTGGTCCAGGAGGGGGCCATCGCCCGGGTGATCGCCGAGACATCCTCGGATAGACTCAATGAGATCCAAGGCCGGTGGGAGGCCATGAAAAAAACCGTGGCCGCCTCTGATGCCCTCATCCACCTTCGGAAACGGGACTTAGAAGAGGCCCAAACCCGCCTCGCCTACACCGAGATTCTCGCCCCCTTCGATGGGGTGGTCTCCGAGCGTCTGGCCGATATCGGGGATATGGCGAGCCCGAATAGGCCCCTTCTGACCATCGAGGATCACAGCCAATTTAAGGTCTGTTTCGACGTGCCCCAAAAGGGAAAATCACAGATTCGACGGGGAATGGGCGTTGTGGCGAGCCCCCACGTAAGAGGCCTCTCCGTCTCCCGTATCCACCCGGCCCTGAACCGTGACCGCACCCTGACCGTGGAGTGTGATACCCACGGGGGCAAGGGGGTGTCGGCGGGGGGTACCCTCTCCGTGAAGCTCGTCCTGCAGACCTTTAAAGACGAGATCCTCCTCCCCGAGGAGAGCCTCATTCCCATACCCACAGGAGGGGATGCCATATTTATCGTTCAAGACAAAATGACGAAGGCGCTGCCCGTGACCATTCTGGGCCGAGGCTCGGGAGTGGTGGCCGTTAGGGGAGTGAATGAGGGGGCGGCGGTGATCCAGAGCACCTACCTGGGATGGAACCGCCTGGCCGCCGGAGAACCGGTGGAGGTGCGCCCATGAAGCTCACGCAACTCTCCTTAAAATACCCCTACATTGTCCTGGCCCTCGTCCTGATGGTGATTACCCTAGGCTCCATCGCCTATCGGGTGGTCCCCACCGATCTCTTCCCGGAAACCGTGCCCCCCCAGGTGGCCATCATCACCGTCTCACCGGGCGCATCGGCAAAAGATATCGCGGATAAGATCACCCGCACCATCGAAAAGGAGCTGGGAAGCATCGCCGGGCTGAAGCAGATCACCTCCGTCTCCCGCGATGAGGTCTCCGCCATCACGGCCGAGTTCTTATTCGATAAACCCATGGGCGAGGCGGTCATCGATGTGCAGAGTGCCGTGGCCCGGGTAAAAGGGACCCTGCCCTCCCAAGCCAAAGAGCCCCTGCTCTACCGCATCACCGATGCCACCCGCCCCTTGCTCACCCTGGCCCTTCGCCCTGCCCCCAACAGCCTCAAGGGCCTAACAGATATCCGGCTATTGGCGGAAAATGACCTCCGGGATAGACTCATGGCCATACCCGGGGTGGGAGATATCCAGGTATTTGGCGGCCACGATCCGGAGATTGAGATCCGGGTGGACCGCGACGCCCTGGCCACCCACGAGATGGGTGTCACCGATGTAATCACGGCCCTGGCGAGACAGAACGTGGCCGCTCCCGGGGGCATCGTCTACGGAGCCGGTAAGGAGTACCTGCTCAAGGTATCGGGAGAGCTAACCGGACTGCAGGCCCTGGCGGCTATGCCCATTGGTATGGAGCCCCATCGCCAGCTCCTCTTAAAGGATCTGGCCACGGTCACGGCCGGAGAGGCAGACCCCCGAAGTCGCTATCACGGCAATGGCATGGAGGCCGTGGCGATCAACGTATTGCGGCCGGAAAAAGGGGCGACGGTGACGACCCTTACAGAGATCAAGGAGGCCCTACCCCGCATCAAAGCCCTCTATCCCGATATCCGTTTTGAGATCACCGAGGACCAGCAGCCCCTCATCGATCTCAACGTCCGGGGCATGCGGTCCTCCCTCTGGCAGGCGGTGATCTTCACCATCTTCTTAATCTTCCTCTTCCTCGCCGACCTCCAGGCCGCCGCCGTTGTCAGCGTCGCCATACCACTCTCCTTTCTCGCCGCCCTGGTGGTGCTCTGGATCAGCCCCTACACCTTGAACATGGTCACCCTCTCGGCCCTCATCATCTCCGTGGGCATGGTCGTGGACGCATCGGTGGTGGTCCTGGAAAACATCCACCGCCATCACCGGGAGAGCGGATACAAAAATGCGTCGGAAGCGGCGGTGGCCGGCGCCGGCCAGGTGGCTCTGCCCATCACCGCCGGCATGCTCACCACGGTGGCTGTTCTCATACCGGTGATCTTCACCCCCGGATACACCGGCCAGATCATGCGCCCCTTGAACATCATTATTGTCGCCACACTGGTGGCCTCCCTCATCATCTCCCTCACCGTAATCCCTATCCTGGCGGCGTCATTTTTAAAGGGCCCCGCCCCAGGAGCCAACCGGACCAGACGCCTCCTGGCCCCTGTGGACCGTCTCCTCACCCTCCTCACCGGCGGCTACGTCCGCCTCGTCACCCTGGCCCTCAAACATCGCGGGATAACCGCATGTGGCCTTCTCCTCTTCATGGTCTTCAGCCTGCGGGGGGTCAAACCCCTCTTGGGTGGCGAACAGATGCCCCCCATGGATACCGGCATCGTATCCATCCAGTTTAATACGGAGTCATCGGCCACGCCGAAAGAGACAAATGAGATCCTGACCCGCATCGAGGCCGTTCTGAATCAAAACCCCGCCGTGGAGACCCTCTCCTCGGTGGTGGGTTCCGAACCCGGCGCCATAAGCTTTGGCGGCGGCGGGGCCACGTCCCAGTCGGGGAAGATCACGGCACGGCTCACCCCACGCACGGAGCGTAGCGAAACCATCTGGGAGATCGAGGCCACATGGCGTAAGGCACTCTCCGCCCTCCCCGGGGTGCGCAGCGTACGGGTCTCAGAGTATGGCGCCACACCGGTATCCACAACCAAGGCGGCCTTCAACGCCATCCTCTCGGGCCCCGACCCCCTCGTCTTAAGCCGTGTGGCCGATGAGGCGATAGCCCTTCTTCGGGGCACCCCGGGGATGATCGACCTGCAGAGGGCGTGGTACGTCGATAAAACCGAAGAGATCGTCACGGTGGATCCCCAGCTGGCCGAATTTTACGGGACCTCTCCTGCCGAGGTGGCCACGGTCCTGCGCATGGCGGTGCAGGGGGTCTCCGCCACCCCCATGCGGCTCACCGGATTTTCCGACATCCCCATTCGGGTGAGGTTCAAGGCCGATCAGGTAAACGATCTCGGCCAACTGGAGGCGATTACCATCCCCACTCGCTCCGGTCCGGTGAGGCTGGGCAATCTGGCCACGATTAAAAACCGGCGGACCCAACCCTTCATCACCCGGGAGAACCAGCGCACCACCCTGGATATCACGGCGGGAAATTCTGGGATCACCATCGCCCAGGTCACCATGGCGGCAAAAAAACGACTGGCAAAACTATCCCTACCCAAAGGGTACGCGCTGACCATGGCCGGCACCACCCGGGATATGGGAGAGACCCAGAAGAATCTGGGACGGGCCTTAGGCATCGGCCTGGCCCTTCTCTTTATCTTACTCTTGGCCATGTTTAAATCCATCGCCCACCCAATAACGATCCTCCTCTCCATTCCCCTGGCCGCGGCGGGAGGCGTATGGGGGCTTCTCCTCTTCGACAAACCCTTTTGCATGCCGGCCCTCATGGGGTTCATTCTCTTAGGGGGCACCATCGTCAACAACGCCATCTTGATGCTGGACTTCATCATCGCGGCGAGGGGGCAGGGGCTGGGAAAAGATGCGGCCATCGTGCAGTCGGTGCAATTACGCTTGCGGCCCATCCTCATCACGGCGATATCCACCATCGTGGGTTTCTCCCCCCTAATCTTCGAGATGGCCGTTGGCCTCGAGCGCATGAGCCCCTTAGGCATCGCCGCGGCCTCGGGCCTCCTCGTGGGCACCATTGTTACCCTGATTGCCGTGCCGGTGATCTACTCCCTCCTCGACTCCCTGAGAGAGTGGCTGGCGGCGCGATGGCCCGGAAGAAAAAAGGCGGGCCTCGCGGGAACCACCACCCTCCTCTGTGCCGCCCTCCTCCTCTCCCCCACCATGGGGCGGGCCGAAGGGGGCCAGGTTCCCATCGAAAGCGAAAGGGGCCAGGTTCTCTCCTTAAGCATGGAGGAGGCCATTCGTATCGCCTTAAAACACAACCCAGACTTGGAAAAAGCCCGGGGCGAGATTGCCTTACGAGAGGGGAGCGTCATGGAGACCGAGGCGATACGCGGCCTCCACCTGGACCTTTCGGGACAGGGGATGTGGTCCGAAAAAAGGCAGATCCAGGTGCCCGGACTCACCGCCTCAGACCAAGGCTTTGCCCATATGCGCTACCAGGGCGTGCTCTCCGCCCGCTGGCTGATGACCGATTTCGGAAAAACCGCCGCCCGGCTGCGCTCGGCCCACACCCTGCAGGCGGCCGGTGAATCCCTCGCCCAGAGGCGGGAGCAGGAGATTATCTTCGAGGTCTCCTGGCAATTTATCGAGACGATGACCCTCACCGATTTACTGGAGGCCACCTCGGCGACGAAGGTGAGCTTAGAGGCCTTTGCCTCATCGATCCGCCTACAGATCCATGAGGGGCGGGCCCCGGATGTAGACGCCCTAAAAATCGATATCCGTCTCGCCGAGGTGGAGACCCGGCTGGCCGAACTCGAGAGACGCATCCAGATCTCCCGAGCCACCCTGGCACGGCTCATGGGAAAGGGTGATGCCTTACCCCGCCTCGTCGGCAGCGCCTCTGCGAACCAACCCCCTATCAATGCAGACCCCAGGGATCGATGGGACATCAGGGCCCAAGAGCAGATCGTTGAATCCCAAGAAGAGAGGATCCTGGCCTCAAAGCAGGACTCTATGCCCCGCGTGACCCTCTTTGTCTCTGGAGGCGTTTATGGTGCCCAGGATCCTCAAACCGCCACGGGACGCATCGACAACGATCCATGGAAAAACGATCTCACAGGCGGTATCCAGATCACCCTCCCCATCCTCGATCATGGCCTAAGAAGAGGCCAGCTGGCCACGGCCCGGGCAGCACTTCAGATGGCCCAGGCCACCCTCCAGGCCAAACGACTGGCCGTCCACCAGGAACGCACCACGGCCCAGGCCAGCGTCACCAGTGCACGCGTAAAAATTGACGCCTCACTCAAGACCGTGGCCCTCGCCACCCGAGTACTTCGCATCGAACGACTCAAATACGAAATCGGAAAGGGCACAAGCGCCGAGGTCCTCGAGGCGGAGAGCGCCCTCCTCAACGCCAAGAGCCTATCGAAGATGGCCGAAGGCGAGTTGGAGATGGCTCGTCTGGCCCAGCGCCTCGCCGCCGGGGGACGACAGGGGTCGTAAATAGGAGGGCAGACCGACACCTTAGACTCTGCCTTCAAAAGGCAGGTAGATTTTGTCAGATATGTGGGTCTGCCCCTCCCCGAAGGGCCAGCCGAACCTAAGAACCTAAGGGGCCAGGTTTCTGATGTCGTATTACAGCAATGCCTCCGGTGGCCCTGCCGGGGGCTAAACTTTTAAAACGTTTAACAAACAGCTCTTAAAAATTATTCTTGATTCATTTTCATCTTAAAGGCGGGTGTGATTTGACACGAGGAACGAGGGGCAGAACGCATCCGTTGATCTACGTTCAAGGTGGTACACCTTGCCGCCGGAGACTCTTTCTTAAAGGCCAGTAAAGAAAAAAGGGGCCAGGTTTCTCGTGTCGTATTACAACAATGCCTCCGGTGGCCCTTCCGGGGGCTAAACTTTTGAAAAGTTTAACAGACAGATCTTAAAAATTATTATTGATTCATTGTCATCTTAAAAGCGGGTGTGATTTGACACGAGGAACGAGGGGCAGAACGCATCCGTTGATCTACGTTCAAGGTGGTACACCTTGCCGCCGGAGGCTCTTTCTTAAAGGCCAGTTAAAGGGGCCAAATTTATCATGTCAATCCCACAGCGGCCCCATGCCAAATAAAGAGATCGCCCTTTCACGAAAAATAAGCCACTACCCAATTCGGCTTGTCTTGTCCATCACATCCTCATCTTTTTTTTATAGTTTTAAGTAATTTCCAAGGGCTGGCTACGACATAAACCCGTCGGTTAAATGCGTGAATATCGAAGGGCACTATCACTCCGATAAATTTAACATCTCTTTCACCTGTTGGTTCATCTATTAAGATTCCGGATTAATATGTAGTCCGCCCCTATTTTCGATAAGGCATCTCTCATTGGTTTACTTTATCAGATGCCCCATGGCGATCCCACCACCATAAGCCGACTTGCCCACCACCACCACCCACACACAAAGCCGTCATCACCCGGCCAAACTGTCCAGACAGGAATACAAGGGACCATCGAACAAGCGTCAAGAAACAGAGGGGCGACTATTCCTATCTGCAAATTTATTTTATTTCTAATAAATAATCACAAACTCGCCGATAGAAATATAGACAAGCCGTTGACAAATAACTTATCAGATATGACACGAACGAATCGGTATCACAGATAAAGAATCAACCTTAATGCAGGCACGTTCTTTTTGTGACTATCGAAAACTTCGCTATAAAGCTCTGTCCAAAAGGTCTCCCGACCGTTTCAGGGATTTTTAGCCACCTCTTCCACAATGTCGGAACATGGCATCATGGCTCTATTAAATGCATGAACACTGATCCAAGGAGATCCATAATGTTCAACAAACTCAAGTTAAGGGGAAAGATCGTCCTCGCCATCTCCCTTATGGCTTTCGTCACCTTTACCGTCTCTATTTCCGTCATGACGATCACGACACGTCAGATGGTAAAAAAGGAAGCCTTGGATAAAGGATCTGAGATGGCCCACCGCTACGCCAACGAAGTGGAATCCATCCTGGAAAAACCCATGGACACATCACGTGCCGTGGCCTATGCCCTGATGGGCATGAAAAAGCAGGGACAACTCCCTGATCGAGAGGCCCTGGGAAGCCTCCTTAAGGGTGTCATTGAAAATGACCCCGCCTTGGCAGGGATCTGGGCCGCCTTTGAGCCCAATGCCCTGGACGGTCGGGATGCCGAATATAAAGGGATGCCCCTTCACGATGACTTCGGCCGGTTCATCCCCTATATATACCGCCTCAATTCGCCCCTGACGGTCAGCACGCTTTCTGACATCTCAAACACAAAAAATAATGCCTTCTATACAATTCCTTTGGGGTCAGGAAAAGAGTATATCACCCCCCCTAGCACCTACAGAGTTCACGGAAAAGATATCACCTTAACCAGCCTGGAGACCCCCGTAAAATATCAAGGGAAATCCATCGGGGTTGTAGGTCTTGATATCGAGCTCAACTCCCTCGCCGAGCTACTGACCACCATCAAGCCCTACGGGACGGGTTACGCCGCCATCATCGCCAACAACGGCACCTATGCTGCCCATGTCGACAAAACCCGTATCGGAGACGCCATAGGAAACAAGGGTGAGTGGCTTATGGCTCTATCGGCCATCAAGGCGGGCCAACCTTACAGCTTTACCGGACACTCAAAAAAATTCGATATGGCGATCGAACGACTCTTTATCCCCATTCAAATAGGCGACACCGGCCTCCCCTGGTCCTTCCTCGTCAACATCCCCATTGACAAGGTGATGGAAAATGCGAACAGCATTCTGATCACCAACATCACCATCGGGGTCATCTCCTTTCTCCTTTTTGCGGCTGTTGCATGGGCCATCGCCACCTCAATCGTGGGCCGCATCAAAGAGAACGCCGTCATGATGAACGACATCGCGGAAGGTGAGGGAGACCTCACCAAACGCCTCCAGGTGCACTCCACCGACGAGATCGGGGATCTCTCCTCGGGATTTAACCTCTTTATGGAAAAACTCCTATACCTCATCCGGGATGTGGCCTCGGGTGTCTCCTCGGTGAACGACTCGTCCACGAGCCTTCTCACCATGTCCGATGAGCTGACACAAAGTGCGGACAACGCATCATCCCGTGCCTCTCACGTGGACCAGTCCACCCGCGACATGACCGACAGCTTAAACGGGGTGGCCGCTGCCATCGAGCAGTCCTCGGCCAACATTGCCATGGTGGCCACAGCCACGGAAGAGATGTCCGCCACCATCAATGAGATCTCCAAAAATACAGAAACAGCCCGAAGCATCTCCGCCACCGCACTGGAGCGCACCCATGGCACCTCGCTGGATATGGAAGCCCTTCAGGAAGCAGCCCAGGAGATCAGCAAGGTGACGGAGAGCATCACCGAAATTTCTAAACAGACCAACCTCCTGGCCCTAAACGCCACCATCGAAGCCGCCCGCGCCGGAGAAGCCGGCAAAGGGTTCGCTGTTGTGGCTCAAGAGATCAAAGAGCTGGCCCGCCAAACCGCCGAAGAGACCCTGGGCATTAAAAAAATTGTCGCCAGTGTCCAGACTAGGGCATCGGCATCGGCCTCGGGCATGAAGGAGATCTCCACCGTCATCACCGAAGTACACGACATTGTGGCCACCATCGCCGGTGCCGTGGAAGAACAGTCCGCCGCCACCAGCGAGATCGCCCAAAACGTCAACCAGGCCTCCCAGGGAATTCAGGAGGTAAGTGAAAACGCCGCCGGATGCACCGCCATGGCCGAAGGTATCGGCAGGGACATTATCGAGGTTAGCAGCTCGGCCGACGGGGTCACCCGCATCGGCGGCACCCTCCATACCAGCGCCGAAGAGATGCGCGTCATGGCTGACCAACTCGGCACGCTCGTGGGACGATTCAAGATTTCCTAAAAACAAAAAGCATGCCTCCGGCGTCCAGGGAATTTATCCCCTGGACGCCGGATAAATAGGGGCCAGGTTCTCATGTCAACCCCACAGCTGCCCCCGACCAAATAAAGAGATCCCCCTTTCACGGAAAATAAACCATGACAAAGGCCACCAATCTCTCCAGATCTTCACCAAAAAATATCTGGATTTATGGATAATACTCTATAAAAAGGCGCACCCCACCACCCCAGTAAAATCCACCGGTATCGAATAGATCCGTTTTTAGATCATAAGGATCAAGGAGTCGGGCCTTCCCTCAACCGCTTCATGGAATAGATGCCATCGAGACCCTTCACCCGCTTGGGAACCCGCTCCCGGCTCGAAAAAAACCGATCTTTAAATACCTCGTACGTCGCCATCACGAAGGCCTTAGAGCCGATGATGCCGGAATCGGTGAAGTAACGCGTCCGGTACCTGAACCGACGAGTTCGATCCA
>JABXKT010000004.1 GCA_013619155.1 Desulfobacteraceae bacterium | reverse complement strand
CTGCTGCCCCTGTGCCCCTGCCCCCGAAAGAGTCCCTCTTTAAAGGGAAGGTGATCCCGGGCAATACGGTGGCCTTTCTCCTGAAAAAATGGCTCTCTCCCGCAGAGGTTCATGCCTTTGCCGGGGCCTGCAAGCCGGTCTATGATTTAACAAAGATTCGTGTGGGAAAGCCGTATCGGGTCGCCACCCTCGAAGATCAGTTCAGCCGTTTTGAGTACATGATCGATGCGGAGAGTTATCTGGAGGTCCTCCCGGATGGGGACTCCTATACAGCGGCCATTAAGCCCATCGTCTATGATGTGACAATGGTGCAGATTAAGGGTGAGATCCGCACCTCCTTGTATGGGGCCATGGCCGAGATCGGTGAGGGGCCAAGCCTTGCCGTGCGCATCGGCAACCTCTTTGGCTGGGAGATTGATTTTATCCGGGACCTTCGGGTGGGCGACTCTTTTTCGGTGCTTGTGGAGAAGCGGTATATCGAGAAGGTGTTTAAGGGGTATGGGAAGATCCTGGCGGCAGAGTTTGTGAATCGTGGTGATACCCATGAGGCGTATCTCATGGAGGCGGGGGATGGCACGGATCAATACTATTCGCGGGAAGGTAAAAATCTACGCCACGCCTTTTTGAAAACCCCGGTGGCCTTTACCCGTATCTCTTCCGGCTTCTCCCTGCGGCGCTATCACCCCATTCAAAAGCGTTACAAACCCCACTACGGGGTGGATTATGCGGCCGCCACAGGGACGCCTATCTATGCCATCGGTAGTGGGATCTTGAAGCGGGTGGCCACCAATAACAGCTCGGGTAACCATATCCTCATTACCCACAGTAACGGGTACGAGAGCGGTTATCTGCATATGTCCCGTTTTGCCAAGGGCATGCGCACCGGAAATAGGGTGGCGCAGGGAGACCTCATCGGATATGTGGGCTCTACGGGCCTTGCCACCGGTCCCCATCTCTGTTTTCGTATGAAGCTCCGTGGCAGGCCCGTGGATCCCACCAAGATCGATACCCCCAGGGCCGCCTCCCTTGCTGAAGGGAGAAAAGGGGCCCTTGCCCGTATTGTTGACAGGTATCGTCCCCTGTTGAAGGGGCAGTATGCCAAGAGTGGTGGGGAGACGCCTGATAGTAAGGGATAGTCTCTTCTGGGGGAGACGGCTTGCCATCGGTCCTTCACTCTCGTTTTCGTATGAAGCCTCGTGGTCGACATCTATATTCGGCCTCCATCGATACCCAGGGCCGCCGCTGAGGGACGAAAAGGGTCGCTTACTCGTATTATTGATAGGTATCGCCCCTGTTGCCGGGGCCGTATGCGAAGAGTGGGGGGGATGCGCTGATAGGGGCGACTCCCTCCTGGAAGGGAAGAGATGCGCTGATAAGGGCGACTCGACTCCCTCCTGGAAGGGAAGAGATGCGCTGATAGGGGCGACTCTCTCCTGGAAGAGAAGAGATGTGCTGATAGGGGCGACTCCCTCCTGGAAGAGAAGAGATGCGCTGATAAGGGCGAATCCCTCCTGGAAGAGAAGAGATTCGCTAAAGAGAGGGGAACGATGGCGTTTTACTGAAGCATCAGTTCTCGGGCCACCTTTCCTGCAGATCCGGCATCGGCGGCGAAGGCGTCGACACCAATTTTATCGGCAAAGTCTTGGTTTAAGGGGGCGCCTCCGACGAGTATCTTCACAGAATCTCGCAGGCCGGCGGCATTGATGGCTTCTACGGTCTCTTCGACCACGCACATGGTGGTGGTCAGAAGGGTGGAGAGGCCGATGATATCGGCATTGTGCTCCTTAGCCGCCTCGATAAAGGTCTCCTTTAAGACGTCGACACCCAGATCCACCACATTGAACCCGGCCCCTTCAAGCATGATGCATACCAGGTTTTTCCCGATATCATGCAGGTCGCCGTGTACCGTTCCAATCACGATGGTTCCCACCTTTTTCACGTCATCACCGGTCAGATAGGGCTTCAGCACCTCCACTCCGGCCTTCATGGTATGGGCCGACATGAGCATCTCCGGAACAAATGTCTCTCCTGCCGAAAAACGTTCACCCACGACGTCCATGGCACGAATGAGGCCCTGGTTGAGGATCTCATTGATGGCGGTCCCGGCAGCAATCTCTGCGGTGACATCTTCAACCACTTTGGCAGGGTTGAGCTCGATAACGGCCTGAAAAATACTCTCAACAGACATTTTATTCTCTCCTTAAAAATAATCAAACAGACACGTGGAAAGTCGGTCAACCCCTTTTGGTCGGTGGTGGCCGGGGTATGATGAAGAGGGCCTCCGGGTCATCTATAGGATGCCGATCTCTTTTTTTTGGGGATCATGCCATAGGGGGGTGTTGGTGTCAATATAATATGGAATTATATATATTCTATACCACATTATGGGATGTATAGGGCGGAGTCGTCTCCCCGTTCCCCGGAATTTTTCTTGCAATTTTTTTCGGGCATCTGTATCACACCTTGTGAATTCAGCATGAATTCAGGAGAGTAGTGATGGCCGGGATGGCGGAACAAAATGAATGATTGGCAAACCCACACAGGTTGGATTTTATGATTCAAGGCGCACAAAGTGTTTATCGAACTCTTAATATATTAAAGATGATTATTCAGCGGGGGGAGTCCCCTACGACCCTTAAAGAGGTGAGTGAGGCGATTGAGATTACTACCTCCACGGCTCACAGGCTCTTGTCGGTTCTCGTCGATAGCGGATTTCTATCCTTCGATATAAAGAAGAAAACCTACATCGTTGGGCCGGATAGTATGATTTATTCAGGGCTCTCCATGGGGCACTATATTCGGACAAATTATGGAACCCGTGCCGGTAATGTGGCTCGCCTCTTTGGCTACACCACCTCCTTGTTTGTCCGGATGGGTGATGATTGCAAGTGTGTGGGAATCTACCAGGGCACCAATGTGATTCAGCTGGCCGCGTGTCGTCCGGGAGAGAAAGCCCCCCTCGGGTTCGGATCTCCCTGCTTAGGTATATTGGCGTCTCTCGATCCGGTGGAGGTGAACGGTATTCTCGACCGCAATGATGATCGCTTGAAAGATAGCCTTCTGGTGGATAGGAAGGCCCTTATCGATTATGTGGATATCTCCCGAACCCTGGGGTATGGGTATGCCGAGTCTTTACTGGTACAGGGTGGGTTGGGGGTCTCCTATCCCTTGAAATACGAGGGAGAGGTGGTGGGGGCCCTGGCTGTGGATGCCCTGATTGGACGGGAGTGGGATGCCAAGCGAGAGGAGCTGGTTGCCTATCTGAAGCGCAATCTCTCCTAACATGTGATTCTTATCCACGGCATTAAATAGCAAAGATACGTGATAAAAAAAGCCCCCCTCGATATGAGGGGGGCTTTTTTTTATCCGGGTCCGTGGAATTTAAAAAAACGGATTAGCAGACGATGGGGTATTGACCCAGCTCTACGGCGGACTCCAGCATGGCAATGACATTTTCCGGGGGAATGTCAGACTGCATGTTGTGGACGGAGCCCAGGATATAGCCTCCGCCGGGGGCCATATCGCGAATACGCGTGGCCACTTCCTTACGGACGTCGTCAACACTGCCCGTGGGGAGGACGTGGAAGGTATCGATGCCCCCCCAGAAGCTGAGTTTGTCTCCGAATCGTTTTTTCAGCTGATCGGTCTCCATGCCGGTGGCCGATACCTGGATGGGGTTCAGGATATCGATACCCGCCTCCACGAGATCGTCCAATAAGGTGGTGATGGCCCCGCAGCTGTGGTAGTAGAGTTTGGCCTTGGTCATGCTCTTGATATAGCTGAAGAGCTCCTGCTGGTAGGGCTTGATGAACTCCTTGTACATGGCAGGCGACATGAAGGGTGAGTTCTGCATGCCCAGGTCATCGGCGCATTGAATCACGTCGATGTAATCTCCGGCCTCCTGGAGAAAGAGACGTGCGTTCTCTTTTCTGTGATCGCACACTTTTCGCAGCAGGGCGTGGGCGAAATCTTTTCTCATCATCATATCCATGAAAAATTCGGGCATTCCCCGCATGCACCAGCACTGCTCGAAGAGGTTTCCGGGACTTCCCATGCATCCCACGACCGCATACTCTCCTTCATCGTGGAGTTTCTTCGCCTCGGCACCGACGGTGCTGAAGTCGAAGTCAGTAGCGGCATGGGGCCAGGGGTATTCGGCCAAGGCTTCCATGGTGGGGGTCTTCATGTTGTACTCATGGATGGTGGCGTATTCGCCGTCTACTTTTCTCTTGACGCCCCACTGATCCGTAAAAATTTCGCAACCATCTTCGGTGAATTCTGAGGCGTTTTCGTTGTCCAATACCGCGATATTACGGGGGCGGACATGACGAAAATCGGCGTGGTACATCTGGAGAAATCCCTCATCGATGAAGGCAGTCTGCCAGACCTTAGACATGATATCGGTGGGCAGATCCTCTTTCCCGTGCTTCTTCTTGAAGGCCTCATAGCCGTTGAGCATCAAGGTGGTGTTGCGACCTCCCAGGTCAATGGGAACTCGGTCCGGCTCTTCGTGGTTCAGGGCAGTGAGTGCACGTTCTTTATGATTCATGAATGACTCCTTACATCCCGGAAAGGGATCTCATGTGTATGGATTTAATTATGATGATGCGGGCTCGTAAGGGGCTCGCCGGCCCTATTCGATACATCGTGCTAAGGCCGTGTACACCGTGGAACCCTTTGTTTGTCCTTTTTTCTTCAACGAAACACGGATGAGGTCACCCTCTTTTTTGAAACCGCACGGGGTATCACCATGGCTGACCCCATTCGTCTATCATTGAAACGTTTTTTTTTAGCTATGGTCGGTAAGGACGCCACTTTCTGATCAGGGTGGCTAACCGGAAAGTGGCATCCTTGCTGCAGCCAGGTTTATTTGGCTTGAAGTGTCTCTTGGACTCTATCGATCAGCTCTTTTCCGCCGATATAGTCGTAGAATTCGGGCCATACTTTCTCTTTGGCCAGGCGGATCCACTCATCTTCGTCGGTGAGGTTATCCATCTGTACGCCGGCGTCTACCATGGCCTGCTTGGCACTGGCCGCCTCTTTCAGCTGGAAGAGGAGGTTGTACTGCTGGGCTTCGATACCGGCCCGGGTGAGGATCTCCTGGGTTTTCTGGTCGTATTTTTTCCAGCTTTTTTCACCCACGGCCAGGAACTGAAGGGCGTACTGATGATGAACTTCGGTACAGTACTTCTGAACTTCCTGGAATTTTGAGGTGTTCATGACGATATAGGGGTTATCCTGGCCATCCACGACGCCCTGCTGAAGAGCGGTGAAGGTCTCAGGCCATGAGATGGGCACAGGGTTGGCGCTCCATGCACGGTAGGTGGCCATATGGATCTTGTTTTGGGGGATTCGGATCTTGAGACCTTTGATATCCTTGATGGAGGTGATGGGGCGGATATCATTGGTGAGGTGGCGAAAGTTGGAGTAGACCCAGCCAACAATTCGAAATCCACCCTTCTTAATACAGGTTTCATTCCACATGGCACCGAGGTCGCCGGTGGTGACTTTGACGGCATCGTATTCGTTTTTAATGAGGTAGGGCATGGTGAGGGTTCCCAACTCTCTGACGAAGGGAACGGCGTTACCACTGAAGACCAGGGACATATCCAGGGTCCCCTTTCGTGTGGTCTGAAGCATCTCGGTCTCGGTGCCCAGGGCACCGCCTCCGAAGAGTTGGACCTTTATCTCCCCCTTTGAGAGTCCCTCTACCACCTTTTTGAAGCGACGGGCATAGACCCCCTGGTCAGACTCTGGGGGATCACCATAGCCAAGTTTAAGGGTCTGGGTGGCTTGAGCCCCTGGGGTACCGAATACAGCCAGGGTAAGAAATGTAAGAGCAACAATAAAAGACTTACGTAACATACTACCTCCTCCTATACGCATTGTTGATGGGGGCATATTGCTTGGGATATTGGGTCTCCCAATTTCTCCATATACAGAGTATATGCCTTAATTGTTGCCCGGGCAGGGCAGCAAAATATTTACGCGTTTGCGTCATCATAACAGCTACTGGCCGTTTAAATGGTTGACTAAACTGTTTCTTGGTCGGAGAGTTTAGTCAATTCGCAATAATTTGGTGTATATATTTAAAAGATCATTCTTGGTAAATACTAATCTTTATATTCAAGCTCGTTATGTAGGAATTTCTTAAAAAAAATAGATAAAAATTAAGTGATATATCTACGTATTACTTTTTTTTATATATTCTCCAGAGAGGATATTTGTGTAAGGATCTTGTCCTCTCTTTACATGTGATGAGTCCTCTTCGAACTTTTAGATAGAGGTAGTCGAAAATTTTTACTCATCATGATGATGAATATAAGTTGCATAATCATTTTTGGGTGTCAACATAATATGAAAAAATAAAATATTATTTCCACATTATGAAATAGATCATAAACCATGCCATGGATGACTACCATGGTGATGTTTTCCTTTTGACACGTAGAGCCGGTGTTTATGATGGTTTTTATGGGTGTTTTCGGGACCTGGGAGGGGCGTGAATGAGGTGGTGCGAAGGGGAAAGTGGGGGGGGGATGGTGATGCCGTGGCAACCTGTTTGTACCCTAGGACGGGGACGGGTCCCCTTTTCTTTTTTTTGTAACGACTCAGTGCAAAAAAAAGACACCCTTGGGTTGAATTGTATGAAAAAATGCCGCCGGTGCCAGGGGTAACCCCCTGGACCCTAAACGGCAAATGATCTCAACCACAATTTGTTTATTCAACTTTTCAGAAGTTTCGGCCCCCGGCAGGGACGCCGGAGTCCGAAGCTGAAATAGTGGCCCTTTTTATGGGAGGCTCCGGCGTCTCTACCCCTTTTCGTCGGATACCATGGCAAAATAGGTGACGGGGATGATGACCAGGGTGAAGAGGGTGGAGGCGAAGAGGCCGAAGATAAGGGCCCAGGCGAGTCCTGAGAAGACGGGGTCGAAGGTGATGGGAATGGCGCCGATGGCGGTGGTTAAGGCCGTTAAAATAATGGGTCTCAGGCGTTTGGCCCCACTTTCGAGGACGGCATCGGCAAGGTCCATGCCCGCTTTTGTGGCATCCTGGATGAATTCGATGAGGACCAGGGAATTTCGGATGACGATGCCCCCTAGGGCGATCATGCCGATCATGCTGGTGGCGGTGAAGAAGACGGGGTTGGGGTGGCCCCCGATCGGTGGACCGGAGAGAAGGTTTAAGATAAAGAAGCCGGGCATGATGCCTAAGATGGTTAGGGGAATGGCCATCATGATGAGGGCGGGCATGGAGAAGGAGCCGGACTGGATGATCAAAAGGATGTAGATGCCGACAAGGGCCGCGGCAAAGGCGATACCCATGTCTCTGAAGACGCGCAGGGTGATCTGCCACTCCCCTTCGCCGGCCCATTCGATGTCGATACCTCGAGCGAAAGCGGTATTTTTTAGCGTGGATTGAAGGGAGAGGATCGCCTCCGCCGGTGCGCGTCCCGCCATCTCGGCGGTGACAAAGACCACCCGCTTGAGATTTTTGTGATAGATGGGCTGATCCTCATCCACGGCATGGAGGGTGGTGATCTCCGCTAAGGGGACCATGCTGCCATCGGCCGCTTTTACCGGAATATTCCCCAGGGTGGTGATGCCCGAGCGTTGAGCCACGGGCAGGGTGACCCGGATGTTTAAGGGGGTGCGCTCTCCTTTGGTGTGGAGTTGAGCGGCCAGGATGCCTTTCGATGCGGCCGCCAGGGTCTCGATGATGGTCTGGGTGGCCACGCCGTGGAGGGCCGCCTTCTCGCGGTCCACCGCCACCTCCACACGAGCGTGGGGGGCCTCGGCGGTGGTGTCGATATCGGTGACAAAGGCCTCATCGGCCATGGCATCGCTCACTCGGTCTGCGGCCTCTATAAGGGCCGCATAGGGGGTCTCCGGGGTGCCGTAGATTTCGGCCACGATGGTAGAGAGCACAGGGGGGCCCGGGGGGACCTCCACAATTTTAAGGGCGGCTCCCCAGGTCATGGCCATGGCTTCTAAGTCCCTACGAAGCCGAAGGACGATGGCATGGCTCTGCATGGTGCGCTGGGCCTTGGGGGCCAGGTTCACACGGATATCGGCCAGGTGACTCCCCTGTCTCAGATAGTGGTGACGGACCATGCCGTTAAAATCCATGGGGGAGGCGGTGCCAGTCGTAGAGGCGATACTGGTGACTTCGGGGACTCTTTTCAGATAGGCCTCAAAGCGCCTGACTACGGCATCGGTGGTCTCTAAGGTGGTGCCCTGGGGCATATCTAAGATCAGCTGAAACTCGTTTTTATTGTCAAAGGGCAAGAGCTTTAAGGGGACGAGGCCCATGACGGCCAGGAGGGCGGAGCCGATAAAGAGGAGTATGACGCTTATGGCCAGGGCTTTACGCCTCTTAGAGGCGGCGAGAAAGAAGCCTACCACCCCTTTGTAGCCTCGGATAATGAGGGTATCGGGTTTTTTCCCCCTGGTTTCGATCCCTTTTTTTATGGTGCCCTTTCCGCCTTTCAGGAGGAGGTAGGTCATCCACGGCACGACGGTGAGGGCGCACAAGGTGGAGAAGGTGACCGTTAAGGGCACGTTGATGGCCATGGGGGCCATGTAAGGGCCCATCATGCCGGTGATAAAGAAGAGGGGGGTAAAGCAGATGATGATGGAGAGGGTGCTCATGATGACCGGTGAGAGGACTTCTTTTACGGCAAAGAGGGCCGCGTCCATGGCATTTCGTGTGCCGGTGGCCATATGGCGCTGGATGTTCTCCACGTTGGTGATGGGGTCATCCACCACGAGCCCCAAGGAGAGGATGAGGGCAAAGAGGGTGACCCGGTTGATGGTGTAGCCGAAGAGGTGGTTGACAAAGAGGGCCAAAGAGAAGCTGATGGGCACAGCCACGGCCACCACCAGGGCTTCTCGCCACCCCAGGGCGATCATGAGAAGGATGACCACCGAGACGATGGCAAAGGCCAGGGAGC
Source organism: Desulfobacteraceae bacterium (assembly GCA_013619155.1). Lineage (GTDB taxonomy): Bacteria > Desulfobacterota > Desulfobacteria > Desulfobacterales > Desulfolunaceae > Desulfoluna. The sequence goes on along the minus strand of JABXKT010000004.1, from coordinate 52,487 downwards.
TCAAGAGGCCATTGACCTTCTCCTGGGCGGTCTGGCCCTGATTTCGCATCACTTCGGTGTGCATGCCCTGGGGTAAGAGGCGCTTCTCCAGGGACTTCAGGCGTTTTAAGACGTCCTGGGAGACGGTGACGGCGTTGGTCCCCCTCTTCTTGGCGATGGCCAGGGTGACGGCGGGCATGGAGGCATCCCCCCCTTTAAGGCCCCGCGATGCGATGGCATGCCAGGAGAACCCTAAGCGGGTGTAAGTGAGAGGCTCCTCGGGGCCATCCAGTATGGTGGCCACATCCCTTAGATAGACCGGGCGTCCCTTTGTCACCCCCACCACGACGCCCTTGACCTCGTCGATATTTTTGAGGAAAGAGGAGCTGGTGACTGTGTAGGCGATGTCTCCCCGGCTGAACTCTCCGGCGGTGATGGATGCATCGCTGGCGGCCAGGGCGCGACTCACCTCGAGAAGGGAGATCCCCAGCCCTGTCATACGTTCGGGGAGGAGCTCTACCCTCACCTCCCGACGTCGCCCCCCCACGAGGTGGGTGCCCGAGACATTTTTCACCTCGGCAAGCCGTGCCAGCAGCTCCTCTCCCACCCGTCTTAGCTGAAAATCGTCGTGGTCTTTGGAGTAGAGGGCGATGTTGACGATGGGGACATCATCGATCTCCACGGGCTTGACCACCCACCCGTGGATGAGGGGGGCGACCTGATCGATATTCATATGGATCTTATTGTAGAGTTTGACAAGGGAGGCTTCCCGGTTCTCGCCCACAAAAAAGCGAACGGTGACTACGGCCATCTCCCGCCTGGCAATGGAGTAGACGTGCTCCACCCCATCGATCTGCCAGAGAAGTCGTTCTAAAGGGGTGGCCAGGAGCTGCTCCACCTCTTCGGCCGTGGCTCCGGGCGCCCGAACGAAGATATCGGCCATGGGGACGACGATCTGGGGCTCCTCCTCCCGGGGGGTGATGAGGATAGCTGCCATGCCGAGAAGGAGGGCGGCCACGACCATGATGATGGAGAGTCGGGAGGTGATACATCGCCTCACCACCCCCATGATGATACCGCCATTTATCGTTTCCATATCACTCATCGTCATTGCACCTTAAATATTAAATCATCCAAAGATAACTGTTTAGATCCAAAAAAGCCTCCGGCAGCGAGGTGAGCCACCTCGAAAGCAAGTGACCGCTGCGCTTTGCCCCTCGTTCCTCGGGACAAATCACAGCGGTATTCTTATGAAATCCGCCAGCCTGTTTCTTGGTTACTTTGACCATAGAAGGCAGCGGGGTTAAATCTGCCCCGGTTGGTCCTACTGAAAAGGTTCCCATATAGATTTTTATCGTGACCATGACGGGCTAAAGGCCCGTCATGGTCACAAATCTGGGGTCCAGGGAGTGTATTTCCTGGCCGTCGGAGGTCATGCGGTTAAAGTATAGCCTCCGGCGGCCCTGCCGGGAGCCAACCTTTTATAAAAGGTTGCCAAACAAACTTTTACTGTAACGGGGACGGACCTTTGGTCCGTCCCCGTTACAAATCTGGGGTCCAGGGGATTTATCTCCTGGCCGCCGGAGGCCCTTTTTCTGGTCACTTTAACCATAGAAGGTCATGCGGTTAAAGTTTGCCTCCGGTAGCCCTGCCGGGAGCCAACCTTTTACAAAAGGTTGCCAAACAAACTTTCGAGGCGAGGGTAGCGAAGCCACTTCGTCAAAAAATGCCATAGCTGCCGAAGGCCTATTTTTCCCAGTTGGATGAATAGTGACGATTAAATGTATAAAAATCTCCGCGAATGATCTCACCCCGAGAATCGGGGTGAGATCATTCGCATCCTGGGGTCCAGGGGATCATCCCCTGGCTGCCGGAGGCATTTTTCCATAGACGGTTTTTTTAGTACCCCACGGTCTCTCCGGGCTTCAGACCGGAGAGGATCTCCACCGTGTCCCCCTTAAGATTGCCGGTACGTATGTAGCGGCGCTGCCACGTCTCTCCCTCCTTGACCCATACCAACTCCAGCTGGCCGACGTGCTGGATGGCTTGGGTGGGTAGGGTGATGACGTTTAGGGTGGTCAAGGGGATGAGCAGTTTTCCGTACATGCCCGGATAGAGACCCTCCACAAAGGGGAGGGTGGCCTTGACGAGGAAGGTGCGGGTCTGGGGATCGGCGTAGGGGACGATCTCTTTGATGTGGGCGGGTAGGGTCTGGCCCAGGGATTTTAACTCCACGTGAAGGGTCTCTCCGGGATGAATGGTGCCGATGAGCCCCTCCCGGACATAGGCTTCCAATATCAGCCGGCGGCTGGTGCGAAGGATCATGAGGGGTTTGCCGGGGAGGGCGAGGTCTCCGGGTTCGGCCATCTTCTTCAGCACCTCCCCGCTTTCCGGCGCTTTCAGTTCGGTGTAGCCCAGGGCGATGGTGGCCTCTTTCACAACTTCGCTGGCATTACGGATGCCGCTTTCCGCGGCGGCCAGGGCTTGTTCGGCCCGGCTGACATCGGCCTGGGCGGTGAGGTATCGGGCCCTGGCCTCTTCCCGTTGCTGATCGGTGGCGGCCCCTTCGTCATGGTATTTTTGGATGCGTTTAAAGGCCGATTTTGCCTGGTCGAATCGGGCCCTGGCGGCCAGAAGGCCCTGTACCGCTTGTTTTTTAGCGGCCACGGCGGCGTGTTCTCCCTCTCGTGCCTGGTGGAGCTTGGAGACGAATTGCCGGTCGTCGAGGCGGATGAGGAGCTCCCCTTTGGTCACCGCGGTGCCCGAGCTTACCGTTATTTCACGGATCTGGGCCGTGACCTGGGCTTCGATACGAGTCTCGGTTTCCGGTCGGATGGTGCCCACGGCCTGATGGGTTTGGATCACGGGGGTGAGTTGGGTCGTGATCTGTGTGTCAGGGCTTGGGGTCCCAGGGGGAGGGGTCACCGGTGTGGCCGGGCCGATCTCATCGCCGCATGCGGTGAGGATGAGGGCGGCCATGAGGCTGATTATGGTAAGGCGGAGGGCTCTCATGATGATTTAGTTCTCCCGGTGTCGGATGGGTGGGGGGCAGAGGGCAAAGAGGGTGCCGGGTCCATTGTCGGAGGTGGCCGTGGTCCGAAAAATAGCGGCCAGGGACTTTTTCATCTCGTAGTAGGCACTCGTCTCCCGGATGCGGGCGCTGTTTCTATCCAACTCTGCCTCCAGGTACCGGGTGACGGTGGCCGAGCCTCCCTCGACCTGTTTTTTCACGAGGGAGAGGGACTCTTCGCCGAGGGCGACGGCTTTTTGGGCGACGTGTACCCGCTTGATCGCCTCGTCATGGCGAAGGTAGGCGTTTTTAACCTCCCATCGGATCTGGAGGCGAATTTTTTGACGAAGCGCTTCGGTGGTGCGCTTATGAGCCCGGGCCGCACGGGTCTCGGCATCCACGGAGAAGCCGGAGAAGAGGGGCAGATCCATACGCAGGGCCATGGACCAGTTGGCCCGTTTTATCTGATGATCGAGGCTGTTATCATTGGCGTAGACGCGCCCACCTAAGGTGACGATGGGGCGGTGCCCGCTTTGGGCGGTGTGAATTCCCGTGTCGGCATGGGCGATGAGGGCCCGGCTCTCCTCGATTTCACATCGGTGGGAGAGGGCATGGGCAAGCCCTTCGGGGTACGGGGGCGGGGTGCCTCCCGGAAAGGGGTCTTCAGGGCTCAAGGGGTCGGTCGTATCGGGGTCTTCTCCCAGGAGGGTGAAGAGGGCCGCCTTCGAGAGGGAGAGCCGGTTTTTGCTGGCCAGGAGCTGCTCCTCAGCCTCGGCAAGGCGTACCTTAAGGGAGAGAAGGTCGGATCTCAGGACGCTGCCCCCTTTGTAGCGTATGGTCGTGGACGCTAACTGGGCGGTGACGGTTTGCAAGGACTCTTCGGCGATATGGATGAACTTTCGGGATGAGAGGATGTCGTACCAGATATCAATCACCTGGGCGGTGAGTCGGTGTTGAGTCTTGCGCTGCCGGGCCTTAGTGACCTCGAGGGTGGAGTGGGCGGCCGCTAACTTTAAATGGTTTCGGCCCGCATTGTATAAAAAGATCTCTGCGGTAAGGCCCCCTTCAATATTGTCGATAATGCCGGGATTGTTGAAATCGGTACCGGGTTCCAGGAGGCGCTGATCGATGGTTTTAAAAAGGGCCAGGGATGGGGCATCGGCCCGTAGTGCCTCGGCATAGATGGCGATTTTTGGCCACCAGATGGCGCGGGCTGTATCGATCTGACTGGTGGCCAGGGAGATGGCTTCCCGGGCCGATTGGATATCTGGACTTTTTTTGAGGGCAGCCTCCACCGCCCCGGGCAGGGTGAGTCGGGCCGCAGTGGCCGGGGGTGTGAAGGCCGAAAGTAGGATGAGTGCCGTTATCATCATCACAAGAGGGGGCAGATGCGAGGTGGTGCGTCGGTTCATGGGCACCCAGGCTCCTTAATCGGTGGGGGAAATATTATTCGTTACGATCACTTTAGGGGAGGGACGTCGACGACTGGCCCGGTGCCGGCGAGAGCACTTCCACACCGGGCAAGGGGTCTATGCGCCCCCTTTTTTGAGACCGAGCTTTGTCAGGAGAATCTCCATGGGGCAGAATCCTGTGATGGCGGATTGAAGTAAATTGATACCCACAAATGCCGTGAATAGGTGCCACCATGGGCTTTGGAGGTATCCCAGGGCAAGGCTTAGGAGTATGAAGGTTCCGGCGATGGCACGAATGCTTTTTTCTATAGTCATTGTTCTGTCCTTGGCCATATAAATGCCCGTCCTCCCCTGGCAGAGATATGGGGATCTCATGGAGAGGGGGCTGGATATACCGTGATCACCAGACACTATGGATGGGTATATCCATGCGAGGGCATGCGATTTTTCCAGTGAAGCGTATCTTTACCTGTGGTTCCCACCGAGAGAAAAGGGGGGGATGAAAAAGGTGTGGGGAGTGGATTCTAAGGCCTCTCCTCCCACCATCCTTTTCGGATATGGGCTTCACGTTCCACCTCGGCGACCTGCTTAATCTTGTAGGCGGCATCTCGTAATATGCCGTAAAGAATACCACAGCCACTGTCTTCCCGGTCGATATCCCCTCTTTCTGCAAGTTTGATCATGTATTCAACCAGCTCGAGGGTTGTTTTTATATTATGGTCACATGTTTTCACATTCTCTCTCCTGCGTCTGTTCATTACAATAGGGAACTTTAAAAAAACGGGGGTGCCCTTATTTTTCGGGCGGGACCTTTACATGGCTAATAATTCAAAATACGTGCCAGATTTAAAGGAAGGGGATATTTCAGGTCATATGTTGAAAAAAGGAGGGGCTGGATAGGGGCCGGCGTTTTATAGGATGTTTATATCAGCTGGAAAAATCGATCGGTCTTTTGTCTCATGGTCGGTGGGAGGCGGGCATATAATATATGTCTCACAAAAAACGCCATGGAACAGAGGTGTCTTGTCGGTACAGGAGAGACAGCCTCCGGGTATTTGGGGCCGTTTTTTTATAAAATGAAAATCACGATATCTTGGGATTGGGTACCTTGAAAGGGAGGAGGACATAGCGTATAATCTTTAAATATTTCATGTATTTTTACCTTCCTACGCTCGTTTTTAATGCCATTCATCGAGTCCTTTTCGTGTCCCCGGCCTTTTTTTGTCCCTATTTTTTTGGTCCCCTTTACTTGGATGCGGGTCGTGTGGCCCCTTTGGTCTCCTTGTCCGGGTATCTGTGAGGTACTCAGGTCGGTGATGTGGCGGTCTCTTTATTGAGATGTGTTCCGTGTATAATTTTCTCCATAGTCACTAATTTTTTTAAAGGGTCGATGGGATGAAACCCTTTTAGGAGTAGCGATGAGACGATTGCAGCCATTTCTGAACCAGGAGATTGCCCATTTGGAGGGGCAGGGAGAGTTCCTTCTTAAAGAGGATATGGAGGGGTTTAACCGCGATTATTCGGTGTGGCAGCGGCTTCCCGATTCCATATTAAAGATCGCCCTTAAAAAACGCTTGACGCTGGAGCGTGATGTGCTTGAGAGGCGAGGGGCCTCTTCCGATGAGACGATTCACGCCATGGTGGCTGCGGGGATGCGCCTGGTGGTCCTGTCTCGATTCTATTATGAGGGCTCTACTGCGTATCGGGAATTGATCCATGAACTCTACCCCGTTCAGCTCCCCTGGTGATGGGAGGGTGGACCCCGCATCTTTTTTAAGAGAGAAAAGGCCTCTATCGCATTGGCTTTGATGCGAAATTTAGGCAAAAATGCGATAATTATCCCCCCCTTTATACCTTGTATATAGCGCCTCTTTTGGGCGGTGCTTCTCTTTGGCTTGCTGGGATGGGACGGGTATGCTAAATTCTGTGAACCATTTGAATATAGCGTGTATAAAGCCAGTTCGGGATGTGTGGCCTTGGTGAGCTGTGCTTTTTATGAGCGCCGCCCCTGCCTTATTTTTCAACATAGGCAGTGGGGACTCCTGGATGGTTTTATCAATGTAAGGATTCCCACCCCTTTTTTAGTCGTTATGGTGAGTCAAGGGGTGGCGTCTTGTCCCTTCTGTCGGACGTAGACCGAGGGGTGTAATGGAAAGTATTTAAGGCTTTGGGTTGTTATTATGATGGAGACGTGCGTGGAGAGTGGGGCGGTCGGTACGTGTGGGAATTCACCTCTTTCGAAAGGGGGCATGTTTTTAAAAGGAGATCCATGGAGGGCGGTGTGGGGGTTTGTGATTCATGCCGCCTTGATGCTGACAGTGTGCCGATTGGGGCTGGTACTCTGGCAGTGGGAGCGTGTGGGGACGGCGGGCGTTGCCCTTCGTATCCTGGTATCGGGGCTTCGGATGGACCTCGTGATGATCTCTTATCTGGTGGCCCTTCCCGTGGTGTTGGCCCCTTTTTTAAACGGGTTTGTAAGGACCCATGCCCTGTGGCGTTTTTTCTCGTCCGTCTGGCTGTCGGCGAGCCTTTGCTTTCTCTTCTTCATGGAGGCGGCCACCCCTTTTTTTATTTCTGAATATGATACGCGGCCAAATCGTCTCTTCGTGGAGTATCTGGGGTACCCCAAAGAGATTGTCACCATGCTGGTGACCGGTTATAAGGCCGAACTCCTCTTTGGGTTCGTTGCCCTCGGGGGCATTCTCTTTTTTGTGCGTCGTATCTATCCCGAGATGTGCCGTTCCCGCTCCTCCTGGGGGCTCCTCTCCCGCCTCCTCGTGACGCCACTGGTGGCCCTTCTTGTGGTGGCTGGGGCGCGCTCTTCCCTGGGGCATCGTCCGGCCAATCCCAGTACGGTGGCCTTCAGTACGGACCATCTTCTCAACAGCCTCAGCCTCTCTTCGGGCTATGCTCTTTTTTACGCCATCTATGGCATGAGTTATGAGACCGATGCCTCCGATATTTACGGAAAGATGCCCGTCTCTCGCATGCTTCAGCTTGTACGGGAGAGTGCCACTGGGAATGTGGGAGATTTCGGGGATGAGGCCATCCCGACGGCCCATGAGCTTACCACCGGCCTTGAGAGGACGGAACCCCTCAACCTAGTGATTCTACTGGAGGAGAGTCTGGGCGCCGAGTTTGTGGGGCGGATGGGGGGGCTCCCCCTGACGCCTCATCTGGATGCCCTGGCCGAAGAGGGGCTCTTCTTTGACCGCCTCTATGCCACAGGGACCCGCTCTGTGCGTGGCATAGAGGCGGTGACCACGGGCTTTTTCCCCACCCCGGGTCGCAGTGTGGTGAAGCTGGGGAAGTCCCAGACCAATTTTTTCTCCCTCGCCTCTTTTTTAAAGACCAAGGGGTATAAGACGCGATTTGTCTACGGGGGGACTGCCAACTTCGATAATATGAAGAGTTTTTTCCTGGGCAATGGTTTCGACGAGGTGATTGAGGAGAAAGATTATAAGACCTATCGTTTCAAGGGCTCCTGGGGTGTCTCGGATGAGGATCTCTTTACCAAGGCCCATGAGGTGCTCTCCGCCGATGGGGAGACCCCCTCATTTACCCTGGTCTTTAGCTCCAGCAACCACTCCCCTTTCGAGTTTCCGGATGGGGCCATCGATCTCTATGAAGCACCCAAAGCCACGGTGAACAACGCCGTGAAATATGCCGACTATGCCCTGGGTCGTTTTTTTGAGATGGCCAAGGCGAGTCGGTATTGGGACCGTACCCTTTTCCTCGTGGTGGCGGATCATAACTCCCGGGTCTACGGAAATAGCCTGGTACCCATCGAGCGCTTCCGGATTCCCGCCCTCATTATTGGACCGGGGGTGACGCCTTCTGTCTATGGGGCCCTGGCCAGCCAAGCCGATTTGCCACCCACCCTTCTCTCCCTCATCGGGGTGTCAGGTAAGACGCCCATGATTGGCAGGGATCTCTTGAATATGCCTGAGGGGCTTGTCGGCCGTGCCGTGATGCAGTTCTATAAAAATCAGGCGTATATGGAAGGGGAGCATGTGGTGGTGCTGCAGCCGGGGAAGGTACATCGTCAGTTCCGCTATGATGGGATTCAGCTCATGGAGGAGGCCCTGGATCCTCTTCTCGAGGAGAAGGCGCTGGCCCATGCCCAGTGGGCATCATGGAGCTACAGTAAGGGTAAGTACAGGTTGCCCTAAAAAAGATCCTGGGTGAAAAAAAGGGGGGCGGTCTTTGGCCCTTGCCCCATGGTGATGCCGATCTTTTCTAGGTGGCGGCCCCTTTTTTTTCAGTCACACGTGTAGTAAGCGAGTTCACTGGACACGTAAAACGTATCCACCTTAGTGAGGGCCAGGACAAAAATAAAACAGATAAAAAGTGATGCCTTCCCTGGTCAAAGGGGGCGTGAGGCGGCCATGGGTTCTGCCCTTGGAACCCACGCTCACGAATGCACTTTTGCCTCTTGAGTATTCTCAAAACGGGGTTCCACGGTGATTTTCTTGGGTTTACGGGTCTTTTTAAGTAAACAGAGACGGTTATCTCAAGAAAGGATGCAGGCGCGCTATTGTGGTGGGGGCTGAGAATAAGAGGTGATCAGATTCTTTTATAGAATGCGTCGAGGAGATATGGGGAAAGAGAGGATTACACAGGTGGGGTGGCGTGAACGTATATAAAAAAAGGGCATAAAAAAAGAGGAGACAATTAATTTTGTCTCCTCTTTTCGTATAAAGCCGGTTCGGAAAGCTTAGCGCTTGGAGAACTGGAAACGTGCTCGGGCGCCTTTCTGGCCGTATTTCTTACGCTCTTTGATTCTGGAGTCGCGGGTGATGAAACCGGCGCGCTTCAGAGTGTCGCGAAGTTCGGGGTCGGCAAGGAGGAGAGCCTTGGTGATGCCGTGACGGATGGCACCAGCCTGTCCCATGATACCGCCGCCCTTAACCTTTACTTTGATGTCGTAGGCGTCGAGGGCCTCGATCAGGGCTAGGGGGGATGCAAGGAGAAGGCGTGCTGTGGGGTTGGGGAACACCTCTTCCACAGGCTTATCATTCACAGTGATGGTACCGCTTCCTGGGGTGAGCCAAGTGCGAGCGATGCCGTTTTTCCGTTTGCCGGTGGCGTAAAATACGTTTTCTTTTTCCATGAATATCCTCTAATCTCTTCTGGTTTCGCTGTTGTGGGTTTTAAACTGCCAGGGTCTCAGGCTTCTGGGACGCATGGGGATGCTCTTCCCCTGCGTATACGAAAAGCTTCTTGTTCAGTTCACGACCCAGTCGATTTTTAGGCAGCATGCCCTTAATGGCGAAACGGAGGAGATCCTCGGGACGCTTCTCAAGAAGTTTGCCGGCTGTGATAGCGGTGATACCACCGACATACCCGCTGTGACGATAGTATGTCTTGTTTTTGAGCTTGTTGCCGGTGAGCTTGATCTTATCAGCGTTGATGATAATGACCCAATCTCCGGTGTCAACATGCGGGGTGTACATGGGATTGTGCTTACCACGAATACGTGCCGCGATAACGGAAGCGAGTCGGCCAAGCACCTGATCCTTGGCATCGACGACGCACCATTTCTGTGGATTGTCTGATTTCTTTGCGCTATAGGTATATTTTTTCAATGTTGTATACTCCCGGTCGGTTTTCTTACAAATAACTGGAATTAAATAATTGAATTCACCAGAATAGTCAAGTGGATTCTTAGTTTTTGGGCACACGTGGTAAAGGCTTGCCGGGGACGTGATACCATAGAAACGATGATAAAATAAAGAGGAGATTTTAAAAACATGAAAAACATCGAGGTGGAAGTGAAGTATCGGTTGACGGATACCGACGCTATCAGGCAGCGTTTGCTTCTGGCGGGGGCCGAAGACCTCGGACGTTCTTTTGAAACTAATGTGCGCTATGATAATGCAGATGGCGCCATTACGCAAGAACGATGTCTGCTCCGACTGAGGAAAGATAAAAAAATCCGCCTCACCCATAAGTCCCCCCATCCCGATTCCGGTATAGAGGGGTTTAAGATTCATCGGGAGCTGGAGGTGGAGGTGAGTGATTTTGAGACCATGGACCGCATCTTACGGGCCTTAGGCTTTGAAGCCGTCCAGACCTATGAGAAGTGGCGGGAGACTTTTCTCTTCAAGGGGTGTGAGATCTGTCTCGATACCCTTCCCTTTGGGGATTTTATGGAGATCGAAGGGGAGAGGGCCCCCATTGAAGATGTCTGCCTTTTTCTTGGACTCTCGCGCTGCGGACGCATCGCCTCTAACTATCTGGCCCTCTTTGAAGCCCTTCGTCAGGCCTTTGATCTCCCCTTTAGCGATCTGACCTTCGCCCATTTTGACGGGCGAAAGGATGATTTCGGACGGGTGGTGGCGACCTTTGAGGCTGTGGAGTAGAAGGGGCCGCTTTTCAGGTGGGATAGCCCAGGTGGTGATACGCCTCCTGGGAGACCTTTCGTCCCGAGGAGGTGCGGATGAGGAAGCCAATCTTTAAGAGGTAGGGCTCCACCACATCCATCAGGGTATCGGTCTCCTCCTGGAGGGTTGCGGCGATGGCATCGATACCCACGGGGCCACCATGATAATAATCGATGATGGTTTTTAAGAAGGCCTGGTCCAGGCGGGTGAGGCCAAGGCAGTCCACCCCTTCCAAGGCCAGGGCACGTTCCACCACCTCATCGGTGAGGATTCCGTCGGCGCGTACTTCGGCGTAATCCCGGACCCTTTTGATGAGACGGTTTAAGATCCGGGGGGTGCCCCGAGAGCGCATGGCCAGTGACTGGGCTCCTTCAGGGGTCAGGGGGGTGTTGAGAAGGGCTGCCGAACGCCGGGCGATGCGCTTTAAATCGGGGGTGTCGTAAAAATCCAAGGTTCGGAACATGCCGAAGCGGTCCCGTAAAGGGGCCGAGAGGAGCCCGACGCGGGTGGTGGCACCGATGAGGATGAAACGGTTGAGGCGAAATCGGTGACTCCGTGCGTGGACCCCTTTGTCAAAGACGATATCGATGGAGAAATCTTCCATGGCCGGGTAGAGAAACTCCTCTACCGCCTTGGGGATGCGATGAATCTCATCGATAAATAGGATGTCCCCTTTTTGAAGGTTGGTGAGAAGACCCACCAGATCTCCCCCCTTCTCCAGGGCTGGCCCCGAGGTGATGGTGAGCTCTCCCCCCATCTCCGTGGCGATGATATGGGCCAGGGTGGTCTTGCCAAGACCCGGAGGGCCGTGGAAGATCACATGTTCGATGGGTTCGTCTCGTTTTTTCGCCGCTTCAATGGCGATCTGAAGGGTCTCGACGGTCTCTTTCTGGCCGACATAGTCGGCAAAGGAGTGGGGCCTTAAGGAGAAGAGTTTCTCCTCCTCCTCCTCGGGAGGGGCCTCGTGGTCAGAGGATTCAGGGGCGGTGGTTGATGAAAAGGAGAAGAGGTCGTCGCTCATGGAATATCGAAAACTCCCGAACCAAAAAAGGGGGTGAAGAGTGTTTCCGGCCATGGAAACCGCTTAACATCGGTGGATGAATGTCGGAACCATGGCCTGGGGATATGTGACTGCCATCGAGATGATACATGCTCGTATGGGGGGATGCAACCCCTTCAGTGGGAGCGGGGGGTGGCACTGTTTAGGCGGGCTTCCGGTACACCTCATCGAGGAGGGTTTCGGGGCTATCGATGGCTGTGTTGCGTGCCATGGCCTCGGCGACCAGGGCCTTTGCATCGCTGCTCTTGTGGCCCAGCTGGTGGGTGAGGACATCGATGACCTGGTCTGCGAAGGCCTCCTGGGGCAGGGGTGGTGTGCCGGCCGGAGAGATGTCGTCTAAGGCGAACCGGGTCGTCTTCCCCTCTAAGGTGGCGATGATCTTCTGGGCGGTGCGTTTGCCGATGCCGGGAAGTTTCATGAGGCTCTTTAAATCGTTGCCCTCGATGGCTGCCGAAATCTCTTCGATGGGAAGCCCCATGGCCTTTACCGCCTTCATGGGGCCGATATCCTCCACGGAGATGAAGAGCTGAAAAAAATCCTTCTCCGCTTCGGTGTGAAATCCGATGAGGGTGGGCTTCGGTTGCCGTTCGGTCTGATGGTAATAGATGGAAAAGGAGAGTTCTTCGCCGGTTTCGCATGAGGCGATGGAGGCCATCACCGAGGCGGGGAGAAGAATTTCATAACCGATGCCCCCGACAAGAAGGAGGAGTTTCTCCTCCTCTTTTTTCAGGAGTCGTCCTTGCAGGTATCCGATCATAGTGGGGGGCCTTTTTTATGGGTGACGCTGTTTGTGACGGAAGAGTCCGATGAGGGCCAGGGCCAAGGCATCGGAGGCGTGATCGGGGCGTATGGGTTCCCGGTGCTTTAAAAAATCGCGTACAGATCGTTCCAACTGGGCTTTGCTGGCATTGCCATTACCGGAGAGGATCTTTTTTGCCTCCCGTACCGGTACCTCCATGGTGGGGATACCGGCGGTGTATCCGGCCAGGAGGATGACTCCCACCACCTTGCCCAGGAGGATACCCGATTTGGGGTAGCGCTCCAGGGAGAAGACCGCCTCCACCACGAGGGCATCGGGTTTTTTTATGGCGATGGCCTCACTAATTCGGCTGTGGATCTGGTGGAGTCGGGCCGGGGTGGAGAGCTCTTTTGAGGTGTGGATGTGGCCGAAGGAGTAGTCGGAAACGGAGAGGGATTTACCGCTGACCACACCGATGCCTGTTTCGGCCAGGCCGGGGTCGATCCCCATGACAGTGATCATATTTCAAACCTATATATCTTTGTGGGCAGTTTTGCCTCACGTGGTTTCGCCACCCCTCATCAAGCGAGGCCATGCGGCGAACGTTTAGCCTCGGTTGGCCCTGCCGGGGGCCAACCTTTTACAAAAGGTTGCCAAACAGGATTTTATAGTGATTGTGACGGACCAAAGGTCCGTCACAATCACAAATCTGGGGTCCAGGGGATTTATCTCCTGGCCGCCGGAGGCCCTTTTTGGGGTCGCTTTGACCATAGAAGGCCCTGCCCGGGGCCCATCTTTTGAAACGATTGGTAAGCAGCTTGTATAAATTTACTTAGGCATAAAACCAAATTACATACGCTACCCGCTTTCAAGGTGGCTCACCTTGCTGCCGGAGGCCTATAGCCTGCCGGGAGCCAACCTTTTGCCTGATTTAAAAGATCGGGCTTGCCAAACAAACTTTTACTGTAATGGGGACGGACCTTTGGTCCGTCCCCGTTACAAATATAGGGTCCAGGGGATTTATCTCCTGGCCGCCGGAGGCTCTTTTTTTGGTCACTTTGACCATGGGCGGCCTATTTTTTATATGCGAATCGCCACACCTATTGCCCCAGTTTTTTTCGAGCGATGGTGGACTCGGAGGCTTCGGGATGCTTTCGAAGGAGTTCTCCTAAAATGAGGTGGGCATTCTCTATCTCCCCTAAGGCTTCAAAGGCGAGTCCCTGTTTCAGGTAAGCCGCCGGGACCTTGTTACCGCTGGGATAGTTTTCGATGACTTTTTGGTACTCAAGAATCGCTTTTTGATACCATTTCTCCCGATAATAGATCTCTCCAATCCAGAACTGGGCGTTATCTGCGCTGTTGGATGCGGGAAATTTTTCCACCACAGTGGAAAATCCGCTTCGGGCCGATTCCATATCTCCCACGTCAAAGGCCGCTTTGGCCGTTTTGTAGAGATTCTGGGCCGTGACTGGGGTGGGTGCTTGGGTGGCCGGGCTCTTTTTTTTAAGGGCGGACGGGTCCGATGGCTCATAGCCGATAAAGGACTCAAGGCGGGTGACTTTTTTGGAGAGGGCCTTAAGGCGTTTGTCCAAGGCTTCTAAGGATTGGACAAGCGTTTTGTTGTCCGTTGCCAGCTCCTTGTTGGTGTGCACGGCCTCTTCGATGTTTCCACGGATGGTTCGTAGCTCTTCATCGAGACTCTCCATGCGGTTTGTGACCCGTATATTTTTACTGGTGATCTTCTCCTCGACCCCTTCAGAGAGAGAGCGGTTTTTGTTCAGCCCCTCTTCGAGGGTGGTGAGTCGACCTTGAAGGGCCACATAATCTTTTTGGAGGGCACAGCCGGAGATGGACAGGCCCACCAGCAGGCAGGCGACGGCCTTGAGCTTCATGGCAGATTTCTCCTGGTGTTCAAGATAATTAAGGTGGGAAAATGGTAACGATTCATAAGGGGCCATGGTCTTAGGTCGGCCACCCCCTTAAAAAGGGCGCCCCTCCGAGAATTTTACGTGTGAAAGCCCGTGAAATGGAGACGGCCCTCTTTTAAATCCCTTGATTGCGTGTAATATCTCTTATCGCATGTACAAAAAGACCGAAGGGTGCCTTACGGCACCCTTCGGTCATGCATGATTTTAATGATGCGCGGTAAAGGCTAGCGGATCACGAAGTGGGCCCGCCGGTTTCGGTTCCAGGCGGCCTCGTTGGCGGCCGGATCCAGGGGACGCTCTTCCCCATAGCTGACGGTGACCATGCGGTTTGCATCGATCCCTAAGCTTTCGAGAAAGGCTTTTACACGTCCGGCCCGACGGTCGCCCAGGGCGAGGTTGTAATCGGTGGTTCCGCGATTGTCGCAGTGACCCTCAATGGTGATGCTCACCTCCGGGTTTGCTTTGAGCCATGCGGCTTTCATCTCCAGATTGGCAATCTCAGAGCTCTGTACGGCAGAGCTGTCATAGTCGAAGTCGATATCGGTCATCTCAAAGGCCATGCGGGCTTCGACGCGGGCCGTCTCCTCCTTCTTCATTATCAGCTCTTCTTCGGCGATGGCCGCCGCCTCTTCTGCGGCGGATGTATCCATAGAGATCTCTTCGGCTATGATCTCTTCGGCTTCAGTCACAGGGGCGGGGGGTACCTCGACTGTCTTCTTGGCGCACGATGTGGCAACGAGCATGGCGAGCAGTACGGTAACCAGCGTCAACCTTCCTCTCCAGATTTTTCCCATCATTTCTCCTTAATAAACAAGTTTTATCGGGTTAAATTGGGCGACCACACAGGGGCGGTCTGTTCACCGGGCAGTGACATGAGTTGTCGCTGATCTGTGCCGTAGGCATTCATAATATAGATGGATGATGTGCCTCTTCGGTTGGATGAAAACACAAGCAGGCTGCCATCGGGCGACCAAGACGGGGTTTCATTGTCTCCGGTGTCTCGGGTGAGCTGCATGGGTCGGCCTCCTTGAGCATCCATGACGTAGATGTCAAAGCGTCCCTCTTGGAAGCCGGCATATGCGATCCGGTCACCGGTGGGTGACCAGGTGGGGCTCGTATTGTATCTCCCATCGAAGGTGAGGCGTTCAATACGTTCACTTTTCAGATGTTTGACATAAATCTGGGGGGTGCCAGAACGCTTCGAAACAAAGGCCATTCTGTCTCCTGACGGGGAGAACACCGGTGACACATCAATCCCCCATTTACTCCACTTTCTTGTTAATCTTTTACGTATTTTGCCCTTTTCGGTCAACAGATAAATGGCTTGATCTCCGTTGATTGTGAGCGATGCCGCCATGTTTTTTCCATCCGGAAGCCAGGTGGGTGTGATGTTTGTTGTGCCCTGTGCCGTCACAAGCTCACGCCGGGCACCGGGGCGGGCCTTTTGGATGTAGATGTCGGGTTTTTCATTGGCATAGGAGGTGTAGGCGATTTTTGACGCATCGGGGGACCAGGACGGGGTGAGGGTGATGGCTGCGTTGCGTGTGACCTGGGTGGGCTCGTCGCCATCAAAGGTGCAGGTCCAGATCTCCTTGATTCCGGTGGTTCCCGTGGAGGCAAAGGCGATTTTACTGTTGAAATAGCCATGTTTCCCGGAGTAGGTGACCATAATTTTATCGGCGAGTTTTAAGATGAGGGGCCGAAGGGTTGTGGACGGGTCCCCTGCACCGCGGAAGCGTACACCGAAAAGGCTCTTCTGGCGGTAGATATCGTAGAGATAGAAATCTCCGATGATGGATTGGCCACTGATGGTCATGCTTCCGGTGATGAGGAGCTCGGCACCGGTGGAGCGCCATCGGTCGAAGTGGATCTCTTTTTCGCTAATTCCCGTCTTGGCGGGCTCTTCTAAGAAGGCCTCGGGATCGACCATACGGAAATAACCGGTAAAGCGTAAGGTCTCTTGAAGCAGGGTGATCGCCTTCTGGCCCAGGGCCTTTTCGGTGGGGGATGTGCCCCGTATGGCAAAGGCGGGGACGGCCACGGGGGTTTTATTCTCGAAGGGGTTGGTCACCCTTAGCTGGATTCGCTCTTCGGCCTGCACCGGGGAGAAGATGAAGACAAAGAGAACCAGGAGGACAAGAGATCGTACAATCGCTTTGGGGTGTGTGTGCATGGCTACCTACAAAAGATCGCTGATGTCAAAGTTGATCACAAAGGGCATCTTCTTCTCGTTTATCCCTGCCGGATAGGGGGGGAGGGGGGTGGATTTGTGGACAGCTCTAAGGGCTGAACGGTCGAAATTGGCCGTACCGGATCGTTGGGAGACCCAGGCTTCTGGTACCGACCCATTGGGCATGACGGTGAACATGACTTGGGTCTTAAGGCGTTCGTTATTTCTGGCGAGTTGTGAGGGGAAGGCCCAGTTTTTGCGGATGATCACCTCGATGGTTCGGTAGTACCGCTCCTTGATGGAGATCTCTCCCGGTGTGGGTGCATGGGGTGCAGCACCCTTTTGGGTCCCACCCGAGACCTCCCTTTTTTGATTGGCCACCTCTTGTTTGAGGCGGCTGATTCGATCGGCGAGGGGCTCGGGCCGAGTCGTCTCCTGGGCTATTTTTTGGAGCGCACTCTTCACCAGTGTATCGGGTGTGACCACCTTCTGGTGGCTTTTTGTGGCCTTTTTTCCGGTGATCCGTTTGGGCGCAGGTTGCTGGACTCTCTTGGTACTTTTTTTATGATTCGCCTGCTTTGCCGGAGGCGCTACACGGGGGAGTGACGGCTTTTTGGGCGGTGCCGGTTTTTTTACCGGTGGGGTCTGGGGCATCTCTATCTGCACCAGGTCCACATCGATGGAGCGTGGCGTTTCATGGAGGGTGTGGCCACTGGTGGTGAGGAGATGAGAGATGATGAACATCAGGGCATGCCCTACAAGTGAGATGAACACAGCAATGGTTAAGAAACGGTTCTCATCACCGCTGGTCAGAGCCTGTTTGAGCGCATGGGCCATGGGGTATTTTTTTTTGCCGGACGTGGGCTGGTCATTACTTGGTTTCAAGGGGTTCTGTCACCATGCCTAATTTTTCCACACCAGCGCTTTTGATCTCAGCCATCACCCGTATTACGGTCCCATAGCGTATGGCTCGGTCGGCCCGTAGGAAGACCCGGGTTCCGGGTCGCTCTTTTAAGAGGGCGGATAGTTTGGGTCGGAGCCTGTCTTCGTCCACGGGGAAATCGTTGATGAAGATCTCTCCCCCACTCTTTAAGGTGATATAAAAGGGTTCCTCTTCATCCATGGAGAGGGAGTCCGAGGCGGCCTCCGGAAGGGAGACATCCACCCCTTGCGTCATCATGGGGGCGGCCACCATGAAGACGATGAGAAGTACCAGCATCACGTCCACGAAGGGAGTGACGTTGATTTCGCTCATCAGTCCCTTGTCGTTTCCTCCAGAGATCATTTTCCGTTTCCTTTGCGAAGGATATCACGTTCGATGATATTCAGGAAGTCGGCGGAAAAGTTGTTGAGCTCTACCTCAATAATTCGGATTCGCTGGGAAAAGTAGTTGTAGGCGATAACCGAGGGGATGGCCACCACAAGTCCCATGGCGGTGGCGATGAGGGCCTCGGCAATACCGGGCGCGACGACGGCTAGGCTTGCCGACCCCTTGTAGGCGATGCCTTGAAAGGAGTTCATGATCCCCCAGACGGTGCCGAAGAGGCCGATAAAAGGGGCCGTGCTTCCCGCTGTGGCGAGAAAGGGGGTGAGCTGCATGAGGCGGGTGACCTCCTGGGAGGTGGATCGCCTTAAGGTGCGTCGGATGTTATCGATGCCGCTGCCCCCCATGCTCGTTCCATTCTCACCGGTGACGCCAACCCCTGCGCTGGAGAGTTTTTTAAGCTCACTGTACGCGGTGCGAAAGACCGTGCCGGTGCAACTTAAGGTGAGCTCTTTCGATAGAGAGTAGGCATCGGAGAGGTTTTTACTCTTCCAGAATGTCTCCACAAAGATGAGGGACTCCTTGTGGGCCCTTCCGATACTCCTGAATTTTAAGATGATGATGGTCCAGGAGGTGATGGAGAAAAAGAGGAGGGTTAAAAGAACCAGTTTGACCACTGGGCCTGCGCCACTGATCATCTGGAAGATACCTAAGGTTTCGTGGGCCATATGTGCCTTCTCCGTGTTGGACAGGTGGCGGTGTGAAAAGAGGCGTAACAGCCTTTGGGCCGCTGTTGCCACGTTAATCTATACAAGGCCTTTGCAGGTGTCAAGGGGGGAAATGGGAGCGCTGCAGGGTGAAACTCTTGTGTAGAAAAAAAGAAAAGCCCCCCTTGTGAAAATCACAAAGGGAGCTTTTATAACAGGGCTTTTCAGAGAAAGCACCCTTTACGGGTGCCCGGACTGAAAAACGAGCTTACATCATGCCGCCCATGCCGCCCATGCCACCCATGCCGCCCATGCCGCCACCGGCAGGCATGGCAGGCTCATCCTTGGAAGGAAGGTCTGCAATCATGGCTTCGGTAGTGATCATGACAGAGGCAACGGAGGCTGCGTTCTGAAGGGCAAGACGAACCACCTTGGTGGGATCGATAACGCCAGCTTCGAGCAGGTCTTCGTAAGTGTCTGTGGCTGCGTTGTATCCGAAGGAACCTTCGCTGTTCTTCACTTTCTCAAGAACTACGGAGCCTTCTACGCCGGCGTTGTTGGAGATCATGCGAAGGGGCTCTTCGATGGCGCGCATGATGACCTTAACACCCATCTTCTCTTCGGCTTTTACCTTCATCTTGGAGAGCGCATCGATGCAGCGAACGAGAGCTACACCACCGCCGGGGACGATACCCTCTTCGACTGCGGCACGTGTGGCGTTGAGTGCATCTTCCACGCGGGCTTTCTTCTCTTTCATCTCAGTTTCGGTGGCTGCACCCACACTGATGACGGCAACGCCACCGATGAGCTTGGCCAGACGCTCCTGGAGTTTTTCACGATCGTATTCGCTGGTAGACTCATCAGCCTGGGCGCGAATCATCTTCACGCGGGCTTCGAGGGCTGTGCGGGATCCGGCGCCGTCAACGATGGTGCTGTTGTCTTTGTCGATGGTGACGCTCTTGGCTTTACCGAGATCTTCTAAGGTGATGCTATCAAGCTTCACGCCCATATCTTCGGAGATAACCTGGCCACCGGTAAGAACAGCGATGTCTTCGAGCATGGCCTTGCGGCGATCGCCGAAACCAGGCGCCTTGACGGCTGAGACGTTTAAGGTGCCGCGGAGTTTGTTGACCACGAGGGTGGCCAGGGCTTCGCCGTCTACATCTTCTGCGATGATGAGAAGGGGCTTGCCGGTTTTGGCAACCTGCTCGAGGATGGGGAGAAGGTCTTTCATGCTGGAGACCTTCTTCTCGCAGAGGAGGATGAAGGGATCGGTCAGGGCGCAGACCATCTTCTCGGTTTCGGTGACGAAATAGGGAGAGAGGTAGCCTCGATCGAACTGCATCCCTTCAACCACGTCCAGGGTAGTGTCCATGGACTTGGCTTCTTCTACAGTGATCACACCCTCTTTGCCGACTTTGTTCATAGCTTCGGCGATGATGTTGCCGATGGTGGTATCGCTGTTGGCAGAGATGGTGCCAACCTGGGCAATCTCGTTCTGGTCTTTGGTGGGCTTGGAGATTTTAACAAGCTCTTTAACAACGACCTCAATGGCTTTATCGATGCCGCGCTTGATGCTCATGGGGTTGTTACCGGCCACGACGAGACGCTGTCCCTCTTCGTAGATGGCACGGGCGAGTACGGTGGCTGTGGTGGTACCATCACCGGCGGTATCACTGGTCTTGGAGGAGACTTCCTTGACCATCTGAGCGCCCATGTTTTCGAACCTGTCTTCCAGTTCGATCTCTTTGGCTACGGTGACACCATCTTTGGTGACTGTGGGGGAGCCCCAAGATTTGTCGATGACAACATTGCGGCCCTTGGGACCTAAGGTAACGACGACTGCGTCAGCAAGAGTTTTAACACCGATGAGCATTTTCTCGCGTGCTTTTGCATCGTAAATAATCTGTTTAGCCATGGTTCACCGAACCTCCGTTTATTTTGAGATATTTAAGTTCAGGTCGTAGGAATATCAATTACAGTACAGGTCGTGGATTACAAACGGGTCTTGCTTAGGCTTCGTCGACAACGCAGAGGATGTCATCCTGGCCCATGATGAGATATTCACTTCCGTCTAATTTTACTTCGGACCCGGCGTACTTGCTGAAGAGGACACGGTCACCAAGTTTGAGCTCCATGGGAATGAGCGTACCATCTTCTTTGGTTTTGCCCTGGCCAATGGCCACAATGCGTCCCTCTGCAGGCTTCTCTTTGGCTGTATCAGGAATGATGATGCCGCCTCGGGTTGTGGTCTGCTCTTCCAGGCGTTCTACCAATACTCGGTCTTGTAATGGTCTGATGTGCATGGTTTCTGTTCTCCTTTGCATTGTATCCACGTAGATGGTGTATGATGTTTATTTGAAGAAGAAAATGGTTGTATCGATAGGGAAATTCTGTGTTCGCCTCATCGCCCCGTTCATACATGGGGCGTGATGCTTTTGTCGAAGTCCTGACAGCTATGAGTTGTCGGAAGTCTTGGCGCTGTTCCCCGGACTGCTATAGGCATCGGAATACCATCCCCCACCCTTGAGGTGGAAGGAGCTGTGGGAAATCAGTTTACAGAGTTTTCCGGAGCATTTTTTGCACTGAGTCAGGGGTGGGTCAGTCATTTTTTGGACCGCTTCTTCCACTTCACCACATTCGGTGCATTCATACTCATAAATCGGCATGGTAATACCTCCTCGTCGCTTCTATAAAAAATCAGATCCGAAAAGACGTATCCGCCTTTAGAAGTCTGATCGTTTGATCGAAAGAAAGATAATCAGGAATCAAAGGTTGTCAAGAAGCCCTACTAAAAAATTCGGGGTGCTTAATAATTGGATATTATTGATTACAATGACGAATTGCCCATCTTTGTACGATAATTTTTTCGATCCCAGTGAGGTGCGTTGTGGCCAGGATCTTACGGGTTTGTTTGTGGACGATATTTTCTTCATGCTCTCGTTCGGCGATGGGCATGGAGAATCGTTGGATAAAACGTCCGAACCGGACGATATGGATCAATTCATGAACGAAAAGATACATTAAGAACGGGTAGAGGAGGACCTCATCGTTGGTCTCTACCTCATGTAAGATGGTGTGATCTTGGAGACAAATCATGTAGAGGTCAAATTCTCTGGGGGCACCGGCGTTGGGTGACGGGCTTCCCGAATAACAGATGAGATGGGCGAAGACGCCCCGATGGGCGTGCTCGTGGGGGGTGAGATGGACCCCTGTCTTGACATCGTAGCGATTTCTCAGCCACTGGCTTTCCGATATTTTATAATGGTCGCTGACCAGATCCTCGGAGACGGAGACGGCACGGCTCACCAACTGGAGTTCATCGCCATTGAAATGAAGTCGTTGCATGGGCTCCTGGAAAAAATGGTGGACATGATGGGGGTAAAGGTGTTAATTTCTTGTTTTGAGTAACACCATGTGTTGACGAAAATGTAAATGAAGTGATGTGCTTTCTTGGGGTTATATCCCAAGGATCAAGCGCTGTGGGAGAGCTTTTCTTCTGCGTACCGAATCGATGTCGGTGATTTCGTCGGCTATTTCGTCGGTTGTTGCCAAAAACACATTAAATGTGATTCTGATTGCATAAATATCTCTATGAACGGAGGTGGTCTGTTGGGTAGCGTGATTAAAAAAAGGCGCAAGAAGATGCGCAAGCACAAGCATAGAAAACTTTTGGCCCGTACTCGTCATCAGCGACGCAAGGGTAAATAGAGTTTCTATCCCGATTTTGATGTTACAAAAAAAGCACCGGCGTTTACGCTCAGGTGCTTTTTTTGTGCCTAAAATATCAATCTCTTTTTTTTAAGGGTGAGGCGCGGTCACAAAAGTGATCGCGCCTCACCCTTTTTATTGACGAGGGGCTTATCTCTTTTTCAGGTACTTCAGGAACTCAGAGTCGGTGGAGAGGATGAGGGTACTCTCTTTGCCTAAGGCTTTGCCGTAGATCTCCAAGGATTTGGTAAAGGAGTAGAACTCAGGGTCCCGTCCGTAGGCGTCGGCATAGATACGGGTGACCTTTGCATCGGCCGTCCCTTTAAGTATCTGGGCGGTTTTGTACGCCATGGACTGAATTTTCTTGAGCTCTTTTTCCATCTCCCCTTTGATTTTCTGGGCCTCCCCTCGGCCTTCGGATCGGAACTTCTCCACAATCTGGGTCCGTTCGGCGATCATGCGGTCGTAGACGGAGCCCCGTACATCGTCTCTGTAGTTGATGCGCTTGAGCTTTACATCCACCAGGTCGATGCCGAATTTCTTGAGCTTTTCGCCGGCGTTGCCCATGATCTGGCGTGTGATCACCGTGCGTCCAGCCTTGATAGTCTTGTTCTCTTTGGCCGCATCGCCGGTGACACCGAAGATGGGGTCATTGACGTTGACGAGGCGGTCGGAGTTTCTCACCGTCTCGATGAGGTCATAGGATGCGATGGCATTTTTTACCGCCGGATCGATGATATCGCCGATACGGATCATGGCGCCGCGCATATCTCGGCAGGTCTGGAAGAAGAGGACTGGGTCCACCACACTCCACCGGGCAAAGGTGTCGACCAGGATATAGGTTTTGTTTAAGGTGGGGATCTCTCCGCGTTCACCGTCCCACTCCTGGAGGTTTTTGGGGAAGGGGTTGACCTGGTCCACCATGGGAATCTTGAAGTGAAGTCCGGCATCGGTGGTGGGTTCGCCAATGACCTTGCCGAAACGGGTGATGACCACCTGATCGGTTTCATCCACGGTGTAGGCCGATGAGAGCAAGATAGCCAGGGCGGCAACGATGAGAATCAGTGTTGAAAATGCGGTGGTTTTCATCGGGTGATTTCCCCCTTTCCCGGTCCCATGTTCAATAGGGGAAGCAGGTTCTGCTGTTTTTCGTCGACAATGTATTTACGGCCGAGTTTGGGGAGGATTTCCCCCATTTTTTCAAGGTAGATACGACGAGAGGTGACGTCTTTGGCCTTGCTGTACTCTTCGTAGAAGGCGAGGAAGCGGGACGCATCACCCTGGGCGCGGTTGATACGGTCTAGGGAGTACCCTTCGGCGGCGCGGATGGTTCGCTCTGCCTCACCACGTGCGGCTGGGATGGCTGTGTTGTAGGCTTCCCTTGCCTTGTAGATCATGGTCTCTTTTTCCTGCTGGGCCTTATTCACCTCGTTGAAAGAGGGCTGAACCGGACCGGGGACGTTGGTCTTTTTCATCTCGATGGTGGAGACGACGATCCCGATTTTGGCTTCATTGAGCTCTTTTTGGAGGATATCCTTGGCGGCCATGGCGATCTCATCTCGCTTGATGATCACCTCGTTGATGGTGCGGTCTCCCACCACAAGGCGCATGGAGGATTCGGCCATATCGCGGAGGAGATTTTCGGGGGCCTCCACTTCAAAGAGGTATTTTACCGGGTCATCGATGCGGTACTGAACCAGCCAGGGCACGAGGCCGACGTTTAAGTCGCCGGTGAGCATGAGGGCGACATCGTCACGGGGGGACTGAACCCCTCGTCCGGAGTATTGATTCTCCGTATAGCCGAACTCCTCTTTTCGAATGATGTCGACGTTGACCTTGGTGAGTTTTTCGACACCGATGGGAAGCTTGAAGTGCAGGCCAGGAAGGGTCTGGCGGGAGTATTTGCCGAACTGCTGGATGATACCCACCTCACCGACGCCAATGGTGTAGATCATGGATTTACCGAAAAATAGCAGGAAAAGAACGATAATGATCAGACCCCCTGGGAGCCTGAAATTCTTGAACTGATTCATCAGGTCGTCCAATTGTGGGGGGGTCGGGCCTTCGCCGCCTGGGCCCCCGCCCCCTCCGAAGGGCTTTTTCTGGCCCTGTTGCTCTCTGAGTTTATCCCAGTCCCAATTCATAATTATTCCTGTGGTTTGCGATTTTAAATTCGTGATGGGGCTTATGCCGATGGGTCGATGATGTCGTGCTTTTCTAAAGATGGGATCATGGCTTGAAATTTTTCAATCTCGGTTACGATGTGCCATGACATGGGACGCTTGAGGAGAATCGTCCTATAGAATGTACATCAGATGCCAAAATTCTCAACGCTAAAATTTAATAAAATATGGGGAAAGTTTCAAGGATCAAAATGGAAAACCCCGTCTATGATGATATGAAGCCTCGTGGCAGAGCTTGACAGCGAGGGGCAGGTGTGGTGAATCTTTGCATTATGAAGATACGTGAAAAGAAAAAAGATGCCTTGCATATCGGCGATATTCTGTCAAAAAACATAGGCGCCCTCTCCGGGCGCGTGGATCTTGAGCTTCTCACCCTCTGGAAGGGGTGGACCGAGGCCGTGGGGGAGGAGGTGGCGCGTCATACCCGGCCCAAGTCCTTTAAGGGTGCCCTTCTTTTTATCACCGTGGACAGCTCGGTCTGGATTCATCATCTCTCCATGATGAAGGGTGAGGTCATTGCACGGATCAATAAAAATTTGGGGGAGGAGCGCTTGCGTGATATCCGGTTCTCCATCGGGCATGTGGAGGGTCGGTGACCGGCGTGGATTTAAAATGGACCAGCGACACCTTTTTTGATGGCGCCATGACAGTATTTCAGGAGAGACGGGGATATCGGTTTTCCATCGATTCGGTGCTCCTGGCCCATTTTGTGGATGGGGTCGGGGCGACCTCCCTTCTGGATCTCGGCTGCGGGTGCGGTATTATGCCCCTGATTCTTTTGTACCGCCACCCCGGTTTAACCGGGGTCGTGGGGGTGGAGCTCCAGGATGATTTGGCCCGTCTGGCCGAGAAGAATCGGATGGAAAATGGGCTCTCCCATCGTCTCACCATCTGCTGGGCCGATATGCGGGAGTGTATGGCCCCCTATAGGCGGGGGGGCTTTGATGTGGTGGTGAGTAACCCTCCGTACACCCCCTTGGGGCGGGGGCGACTCAACCCCGGAGATCAGAAGGCCATTGCCCGCCACGAAGTGGCCCTCTCGCTTCCCGAGCTGCTTCGGACCGCCAGCCTTAATCTCTCGGATGCGGGTTTTTTTTATATGGTGTATCCTGCCGAGCGCTTAGAGGAGGTGATACGGATCGCCTCCAGCCGAGGGCTCTACCCCTTAAGGCTTCGCATGGTGCACTCCCGCTCTGGGGCGCCGCCTAAGCGTCTCCTGCTCTGTCTGGGGCGGGAGCCGGGGGTCCTGCAGACCCTTCCCCCCTTGATAGTCCATGAGGGGGACGGCTCCTTGACCTTTGAGGTGGCCCGTCTATTCGAAATATAAGGGGGCCGGTGGATAGGGAGTGTGGGGTGCAAAGATATTTACCCCGCTCCTGGATGCTCCGCATGCGCTTAAAAGGTGGGGCGATACGTGTAAAAAAACCCCTTTAGGTCTCTATCATCCTTAAAGGGGCTTTTCTAACGAGTCGTCAGCGTAACGATCAGGCGTTACTATTTATTTTGTCCCGAAGAACCGATGAGCATTTGAAGGTGACGACCTTTCGATGGTCCAGCATCATATTGTCTCCGGTGGCTGGGTTCCGTCCTTTGCGGGCCCCTTTCTCCTTGACGCAGAACTTGCCGAAGCCACTGACCAGGACATCTTCCCCTGTCCCGATGGTGTGTTTGATGATTTCAATGAGGTTTTCCACAAGGGCGCTGCTTCGTTTTCTGGAATACCCAATTCTTTCTTGAATGTGATCCACGATATTTGTCTTCGTAAGTGCCATGTTGATGCTCCCGCAAGATATTTCCAAAGCTTGATGTTTCAGGGTGTACGTGTAAAACAGTTACTCTTTATATGGGTATTTTTAATGAAAATCAAGAGTGTTACGGGGGTGACCCATGTTTTTTTTACTTGGGCGTCTTTTTGGTTTTTTTCTCTTGCCTTATAGTGAGATTTTTTAGGGTATATCTTTATAAATTAAGTGGTTAATTAAGTGTTCCTTCGGTGGTAGCGAGGCAAGCATAGCATCTCTTCAATGACTTTATGGTCTGGAGTGTGATGGTTTATAGGGTCCCCTGCCTCGGGAGCTAGGAATGTTACGCCCTCGGGGAGCTCTTCCTGTCTGAGTCGGCACGCCGCGATCAGGAGGGGCTCCATGTTGATGGTATCGGCCACGTTGTACGCAAGAAGGGTCTCTAAGTAACGGCGATCGCGGGTCTCTTTGTAGCGATTCCACATGATGACAGCAGCGTATCCGTCCACGCCGGTGAGACCGTCCCGACCGATGCCGAGGATCTCTTCGCATCGCTTTAAGCCCCCTTTAATCCCTAAGCTGCCTAAGACGTAGCGCAGATCGATATGGGCCATCTCCATGGGGATCCCCAAAACTCTTCGGATGACGGGAATATCAAAGGATTTCCCGTTATAGGTGACCACCGTGGTGTAGGCGGTGATATCCTCTTTAAAATCGGTGAGATTCTCGCCATGGACGTATGTACGGACTGTTTTTCCATCATACAGAGCGATGGTGGTGATGTCGCAATCGGGGCCATCTCCCGTGGTCTCGATATCGAGATAGCAGGTGACCCCTTGAAATCCGGGGAAGAGTCGCCAAGCTTCTCCGGCGGAGATGAGGGCCTGAAAGTGGAGAAGATCTCCCCTTTGATAGTGAGTATGTGAGGTGCGGATGGTGTTCAGTATTGTCGCGGCTCTGGGAAGTGTCTCCCCTTTTGCGTGGGCCTCTTCGTAACGGCTCCAGTGGGTGATGCCCCGTTTCCAGAGCGCCTCTTCGGTGGCCTTACCCACCCCTTGCATGTGAATAAAACTATGTTGAATCACGAAAAAAATCCTTTAGTGTCGTGCACCGGATTTTTTTGCCCGGTGGTGATGTTTTTTGATATACCCATCGCACTATCTGCCGGGGGGCCAAACGTTTGCCTGATTTTATAAAGACGGGTTTAATAAAGAGATACTTACGCATTGTTCTTGATGGCATGTCATCGTAAAGGCGGATGTGTTTTTAGGGACATACTAGTCGATAAAGCTAAGGGCCTTTAGAGGCCTCATCTTAAATTCACCCGACCTTTTTAAGTATGGGTGACATAGTGATGATACATCATATTTTGACGCGTCACACAAGGAGTGATTATGCAGCAATCCCCTCTGGTAGAACGGCAGGCCGTGCTCTCTCATCTGATGCTGCCCATGGATGCAAATCCTGCGGGCAATGTGCATGGCGGCGCCATTATGAAATATATCGACAACGCCGCCGGGGTCGTGGCGGTACGGTATGCACGTACCGTCTGCGTCACCGCCTCTATCGATCGCATGGATTTTTTCACGCCCATGTACATCGGTGAGTTACTGATTCTTAAGGCGCGACTCAATATGGTGGGAAACACCTCCATGGAGATTGGGGTGCGGGTGGAAGGGGAGGATCTTCTGACCGGCACGAGGAAACATGTGGCCAGTGCCTACCTCACCTTCGTGGCCCTTTATGATGAGCATGCCGAGCTAAAGCGGCTATCTCCCTTGGTTTTCGAGACGCCAGACGATGCGAGACGAAACGAAGAGGCCCGGTATCGTCGGGAGAATCGTCTGAAGGAGAAGCGCAAGATACTGGACCGGCGCGCCGCCATGGATTAAAAAAGGGGGGCACCGGCTGGTGTGATATTTCCTTTGTATATTTAAGGCGGGTGTCACTATTTAGCTTTAGGGTCTGCGCAAAAATAAAAGATACAAAAAACGATGCCTCCGGCGGCAAGGTGAGCCACCTTGAAAGCGGGTTACCGCAGCGCTTTAACCCGCTCCTCGGGTCAAATCACAGCGGCATTTTTTTAAATTTGTGCATCTGTTTTTTGTCTGAGCCCTTACGCCTCGCTTGGCCCTGCCGGGGCCCCCGCCTTTGCCATGCTTTTATAAAGCATGGTTTGATAAACAGGCTTGGTTAAATTTATAACGATCTCTGCGAATGATCT
This sequence comes from Desulfobacteraceae bacterium, assembly GCA_013619155.1. Taxonomy (GTDB): domain Bacteria; phylum Desulfobacterota; class Desulfobacteria; order Desulfobacterales; family Desulfolunaceae; genus Desulfoluna. The sequence continues at coordinate 23,972 of JABXKT010000004.1, read as the reverse complement.
CACCGCTGAGGAGCGGGGTGAGATCATTCGCATCCTGGGGTCCAGAGAATGTATTTCCTGGCCGCCGGAGGCAGCCAGGTTAAAGATGTCTCCGGCGGCCCTGCCGGGAGCCAACCTTTTGCCTTATTTGATAAAGACGGGGTTACCAAACAAGTTTTTATAGTGACTGTGACGGACCAACGGTCCGTCACAGTCACAAACCTGGGGTCCAGGGGATTTATCTCCTGGCCGCCGGAGGCTTTGCTTTTTTTGCCCAATTTAGCCATAGAAGGCATCGCTGAATAGTTATAGGCAGGTTTACCATAGATATAGACCAGGGCACCGAAGGACGGGTGGCCAAAGACGGCCCTGGGGCACTTTTAAGGTGCACTCTTAGGGGCAAAAAGGACCTTTATTCATGCATCACCTTGAACATCCCCCCTTGGATCGATATCAGAAGCGATTGGCCGTGCGTTTCAGTTCGGTGTGGTTGATTGGTCCGCCCATGGGCGATGCCTTACAGTCCCTGGTCTCTCATCTCTTTAATCCTGCCGAGGCTCAGGTGGCCTTGGGACTGCCCTCTTATCTGCCCAGAAAACTCCCCTTTGTGGCCTCTATGGCGGGCCTCTCTCCCGAGGCGGCCCGTCCTCTATTGCAGGGGCTCGTCAAGAGGCGCCTGATCTATGGCGGGGCGTCGGGGTACTCCCTTATGCCCTTGATTCCCGGGGTCTTTGAATATTTTTTGATGGGCGGAGAGGAGACGTCAACGCATAAGGGGTTTGGGAGACGCATTACCGCCCTCTTTGGCCGTGGGTATGTGAAAGATTTTATCGGTTGGGTCAAGGCCCCGGCGATTCGCAATATCCCCATTCAAGAGCACGTGGAGATCCAGCAGAGGGTGGCCGATGCCAATCTGGTGGAGAAGCTCCTGGCGGCCCATGAGACCTTTGCCGTCTTAAACGTCTGCCAGTGTCGTCAATCCGTCGCCTTTGCCGGTGGTCACTGCAAGAGGGCCCGAGTCGAAGATGGTTGCCTTCTCTTCGGTGCCTTTGCCGAAGGGGTGGTCCCCCGGGGTACCGGATACCACGTCTCCAGAGAGGAGATGCGTGCCATTATCTTAGAGCGGTGGGCGAGACACCTTGTGCTCCTCACAGCCAACGTCTCCCATGAGAGTCCCAATGCCATCTGCACCTGTTGTGATTGCTGTTGCCATGGTTTGGAGACTATCAATCATTACGGTGGTATGGCCCTTATGGCCCAGCCACGTTTTAAGGTTGTGGTCGATACAAAGGCCTGTATTCATTGTGGCCGTTGCCTAAAGCCCTGTAACACGATGGCCCATGGTATGGCGGATGGTGCGCACCACTACGATCCCGCTCGGTGTATCGGCTGTGCCGCCTGTATCTCCGCATGTCCCACAGGGGCCCTCTCCCTTGGGGAGAACCCCCTCTACACGCCTCCCTCCTCGAGTCTCTTTCATCTTCTGATGCGCGTGGTGCCCCGGCTGGTGGTTTATATGATCCGGGCCCTTATTGTGCGGGGGAGGGCGAGGGTGCGGGGTACGATCGCCAATTGAAATAAAGGGTGGTTCATAGTACCACTGGGAGGTCCCTGGGTTGCCATACACGCCGAGACAACCCGTGTTGCCTCCCCTTAACGGCATGCCCACTTAAGAAAAAAACCCATGATTTTGGAGGCCCCCATGGCCCTTGTCAAAGATATCTGTATCACTGGAACGGACACCGATATTGGAAAGAGTGTTCTCTCCCTTCTGGTGATGAAAATCCTTCGTGCCAACGGTTTGAATCCTCTTTATTTAAAACCCTTCCAGACGGGATGCCATCGCGCCTCCCACCCCTATAGCGATCCGTCCTTTATCTTGCCCCTCGTCGGGGGCGAAGATGAGGCCGCCGATGCCGTGCTCTACTGTTTTGAAGAGGCCAAAGCCCCTTATTTTGCGGCGCGTGATGCCGGTGAGAAGATCGATCCGGCTCTTTTTAAGGCTTTTATTGCGAAGAAGAGGGCCCTGGGGCGCCCTCTGGTCGTGGAGGGAGCGGGAGGCGCCTTGGTGCCGGTGACCGAGCAGCTCCATGTGATTGACCTCTTTGCCGAGGAGGAGAACTTTATCCATATCGTGGCGGCCCGGGCGGGTCTGGGGACCATCAACCACACCCTTCTCACCTTAGAGGCTCTGGCCGCCCGAGGGATCACCCAGCCCTTTGTGATCTTTATGGATAAAGATGGGGTGACAGACCCCGTCATGATTGCCGAAAACATGGAGGCGGTGGAGCGTGCGGCCGGTATCCGCGCCGTGGCATCCATCGGGCGTATGTGCTGTATTGAAAAAGAGGCGGATGCCATGGCCGAGCGCTTACGTCCCCTCATGCGGGTTTTACAAGGGGCCAGTCTATGAGTCGAAGTCCCTTTGCATCCACGGTGACCGTTGGGGAGGCGGTGCCCCCCGGGACACCGGTTCTCCTTTTTTTTGAGGGACGTTTCCCCTCGATTCCTCTTCATATCTGGGAGGAACGCCTTGAGCAGGGGCTGGTCACCGATGCCGAAGGGGCCGTGCTGTCACGGGAGAGCCGGGTCTCTCCCATGATGGTTATCCACTACTTTCGCGAGGTGGCCTGGGAGGCACCCATTCCTTTTAAGGAGGCGGTGATCTATCAGGATGATCATATCCTCGTGGCCTGTAAGCCCCATTTTTTACCGGTGATCCCGTCCGGTAAATTTGTGAATGAGACCCTTTTAACCCGTTTAAAGATACGGTTTGACGCTCCAGATCTCATCCCTGTGAACCGCATCGATCGTGAAACCGCGGGGCTGGTTCTCTTCTCCCGGCAGAAGCGGAGCCGAGGGCTCTACCAGGGGCTCTTTATGAATCGTCAGGTGAGTAAGGTCTATGAGGCGCTCTCGGCATTCTCCTCCGCTGAGGCCGGTCCCTTTCGGGTGGAGAATCGCCTGGGGGCGGGGGATCCCTGGTTTCGTATGAAGGCGGTAGACGGCCCTATCAATGCCACGTCTCTTATTGAACGCATCGCACCCCACGGCCAGGGTGCCCTCTATCGCATTCGTCCCATCACCGGAAAAAAGCATCAGATTCGCCTCCATCTCTGCTCCATCGGTGCCCCTATCTTAAACGATCGCCTCTATCCCACCCTTTGGGAAGAGGCCCCGCCGGATTATGAAAATCCCTTGAAGCTTCTGGCCAAGGAGCTCTCCTTCGTCGATCCCATATCGGGAAAATCCCACCATTTCGTCTCACCGCGTTCTCTTATCTAAAGTGACTAAGAGATGGGCCTCCGGCGGCGAGGTGAGCCACCTCGAAAGCAAGTGACCGCTGCGCTTTGCCCCTCGTTCCTCGGGACAAGTCGCGGCGGTATTCTTATGAAATTCGGATGTTTGTTTTTTGCCAGGTTCCTAATATATTATGGCGGAGACGATCCGCTGTATCTCTAAATTTTGTAAATAGTGCCTGCAATATATTTAGAGTGCAGATGGCTAAAACAGGCATTTTTACGATTAAATCTACACGCCCAGCCAGGGAAGACCCTGGACCCAACGTGTGTGACCATGACGGGCCAAAGGCCCGTCACCGTGACAATAAAACCTGTTTGGCAACCTTTTCAAAAGGTTGGCCCCCGGCAGGGCCACCGGAGGTAAGCTTTCACTGCACGGTCTTCGGCGGCGAGGTGTGCCCCTGGAGGCCGGCTTTTCCTGTCAACCACTGCGGTGTGTCGAGGTTGACAGGAGGTGCGCTGCGGCTGTATAAAGTGCCTTTTAGGTGAGATGGGCCCGGATGATCTCTTGTGAGCATAAGGGGCCATTTTTTTGGGGCCGATCCGGGTTTTGGAACGGGGGCCCTTGATGATAATACCCTTCGCAGATGGTCAATGCGATGTGTCTCGTATCATCGGGACAGAGCGTATGGGCATCCGAAACGTTTTTTGCGGTGCTTTAAAAAAAGAGTGCCGCCTGAAAGGCACAGGTATCAGCCATGCAGACCCATGAATTGATTCGGCATCTTATTTCCGATCCCTCGTATTTGGTGAGTGAATCCGAAGCCCTGGCCCTTTCCGGGGTGGGGAACGACGCTCTTTTTCTCCTCTTTGAAGCCGCCCAGATCCGGCGCCAAGAGCGTCAGGGGGATACGGTCTTCCTCTGTTCTATTGTCAACGCCAAGTCGGGGAAGTGCTCCCAGGACTGTGCGTTTTGTTCTCAGTCGGCAAGCCATGACACCGGCGTGGATATCTATCCCCTCATGGATGAGGCGACTCTTTTTGATCGGGGCCTTACCATGGCCCGAGCTGGGGCCACCCGGTTTGGTATCGTCACCAGCGGCCATAGCTTGAATGACGCAGAGATCGATCGGGTGTGCCGCGTGGTGGAGCGTCTTCGTAAAGAGACGGACCTTACCATTTGCGGTTCCCTTGGCATGCTGGATCCGAAAAGGGGGCAGCGCCTTCTCTCCAGCGGTATGGGCCGGTATCATCACAATCTGGAGACGGCACGTAGCCACTTTGATGCCATCTGCACCACTCATACCTATGATGAGGATATCGAAACGGTGCAGATAGCTGCAGAGCTTGGCTTTGGCGTCTGTTCGGGCGGTATTCTGGGGATGGGGGAGGACTGGGCGCAGCGCGTCGAGCTGGCCCTTACCCTTAAAGATCTTCCTGGCGATACCATCCCTTTGAATTTTCTGACCCCGGTGGCCGGAACCCGCATGGCAGATCGTCCTCTGCTCTCTCCCCTCGATGCCTTAAAATGTGTGGCTCTTTTCCGCATCATCGCCCCTGAAAAACGCATCACCCTCTGTGGCGGGCGGGAGATTACCCTGAAAAATTTTCAGCCCCGGCTCTTTGCCGCCGGTGCCGACGGCCTCATGGTGGGGAACTACCTCACCACCCAGGGGCGGTCCTTAGACGATGACCTGAAGATGGTCGCCGAGGCAGGGCTTACCGTGGGAGAGGTGTAATGACGGCCCAGACTCTGTCGGGCACCTTTCTCTTCGACGGCAGCGATCCCCTTTATGAGGGGCACTTTCCCGGAAACCCGGTGGTGCCGGGCAGCCTTACGGTAGCCGCATTTGTGACCATGCTTCGCAAAAGGGGCTACGCGCCGTCCGAGGTGAGAAATTTTAGGTTTCGAACCTTCCTCTCTCCGGGATCTTATGCGTGGCGGGTGCTCTTAGATGGGGGCCGGGCCCGGTGCACCCTTTTTCACGGGGAGATGCCGGCGGTGACCGGTGAGGTGGTTCTCTGATGCATTTTAAGGGAGAACGTGTCCTGATTGTGGGGGGGAGTTGTGAGATGGCCCGGGTCTTGGCACCTGTGCTTCGGGCCGCCGGTCTCTTGCCCGTTCTTACCATGCGCTCCGAGGCGGGAAAGGCCCGTATCGATGCGGGGTCCACTAGTGACACTGCGCCGCCCTGTTTCTTCGATATGGCCGAGGCCCTGTCGTCAACGGGGTTTTCTGATTTAGAGGCGTATTTTTCGGACGGGGGTCCCGACTATCTGGTGGATTTTTCCCAGGGGCACTTAGAGAGCCTCGTGGCCACCGTCGATTCAGATGCGGTGGGGCGCTATTTTCATGAGAATGTCACCTGCAGAGCTGCCCTCATCAAGTGGGCGGCCCGTCGCATGATGGCCCGGCGTTTCGGTCGGATGCTCTACGTCTCCTCCACCGCCGCCGCCCTTCAAAATGGTGGGCAGGGCTTTTATGCCGCCTCTAAAAAGGCGTGTGAGGCCCTCTATCAGGGAATCGGCATCGAGATGGGGAGAAAGGGGATCACCACAGCCATCCTGAGGCCCGGTTACGTGACCGCAGGACGCGCCCGGGATTTTATGGCCGAAAACAGCGCCTGGATCAAAAAAAGAGTGCCCCTGGGGCGAGGGGTCACCCCGGAAGAGGTGGCCGAGACCCTCCTCTTCTTGCTTTCAGACGCCGCCCAGTCCATCAACGCCACGACCCTCACCATGGACGGCGGCATGACGGCCTGTAAATGATGCATTTATGCGCCTTTTTTGATAACTATTTCAGTTTGCCACAAAAAAAAGCCTTCTATGGTTAAAGTGGGCATGAAAAGGCCTCCGGCGGCCAGGGAATAAATTCCCTGGACCCCAGGTTAGTGACTGTGACGGGCCTTTGGCCCGTCACAGTCTTTACAAAAAATGTCTTACAGGCACGTGTTTTTTGTCATCGAAAAGTTTTTGCGGCGCTTTTTTTCAAAAAAGAGCCGCGGTAAGGCATTCCCTAATGAGGCGCTGCTTTGGATAAAAGGGCTTGCTTACCGCAAACGTGGCTGCAAAAGGATGGCGATCAAGTTGTTTTATGTGCTGAAAATAGTGATTATGATGTTTTTAAGGAGTGATACGATGACGGTTTTTGAGAAGATCCAAGGCATACTGGCCGATATTCTGGATGTGGACCCGGAAGATATCAAAAGCGAGACGTACGTCATCCGGGATCTGGATGTGGAGTCCATCGACCTTCTGGAGCTGGCCGTGAGCTTGAGTGCCGACTTTCATATCGATGTGGCGGATGATGAGGCCTTTTTAAAAGATCTACGGCTTCATCTCGGTGGGTCGGGTAATGATGCGAAGGGGACTCTCCTGGAAAAATACCCCTACCTTACCCCGGAACGTGTGGCTGAGATTCTCCTGGATGAGGCCAAGGGGCCCGTCCTTAAGGTGAAGGATCTGGTTGACTACGTCATCTGGCGCGCTGAAACGGCGTAGGCGCCTTATTCTTTTTTCTAAAAAAGCCTCCGATGGCCCTGCCGGGGGCCAACCTTTTGCAAAAGGTTGCCAAACAGGTTTTTATAGTGGCCATGACGGGCCAAAGGCCCGTCCCTGGCCGCCGGAGGCTTATATTTTGTTTTCATATGAACTCGTTTACCGTACGTGTGGCTGTAAAAGGATGGTAATTAGGAAAATAAATATCTGAATTTTACAAGAATACCGCTGTGATTTGTCCCGAGGGATGAGGGGCAAAGCGCAGCGGTCACTTGCTCTCGAGGTGGCTCACCTCGCCGCCGGAGGCCCTTTTTCGGGTTACTTTAACCCTATAAGGCCTGGCTGAATTGTTACGATACACTTTTAAATGGGTGAGGGGGCTTATGCGCAGGCGTGTGGTGGTGACCTCCATGGGGGTGGTCTCCTCTCTGGGGACGACTCCGGAAGAGATCGCAGACAGATTGGAAGATGGGGCCCCTCGGTTCACCTTTACGGGGGATGAGGGACTCTGGGCGGCGCCGGTGAAAGAGTTTGATCTTAAGGCCTATACCGGGCGGTTTAAGGCGGGACGGTATCTCAATCGGGGGGCCCAATTCTCCGTGGCATCGGCCGTGATGGCCATGGAGGCCTCGGGGCTCTCTGAACGAGAACGGGAAGATACCGGTCTCTTTTGCGGCAGCGGGCCGAATTTCGATGTGGGGTCTGAGTTTACTGAAGTCGGCGAGGGTAAGATCTCTTCCGAGGGGCTTGCCGCCCTCTGGATGTTAAAATTTCTCCCCAATACGGCGGCATCGGCGATCTCTCGGCTCACCGGTATTCATGGTGAAAATCACACCTGTGGCAGCGCCTGCGCCGCCTCTTTGACCGCCCTTGGTGAGGCGTTTCGCAAGGTGAAGGATGGGTATCTCGATACCGCCCTGGCCGGAGGCGGGGACTCCCGTATTAATGGAGGCGGGCTGCTGGCCTATGATATGGCCCGGGCCCTGCATCGAAGTGAGGGGGATCCCTCCTCTTTTTTTGCCCCCTTCGATGCCCGGAGACGCGGATTTTTACCTGGAGAGGGGGGCGCTTTTTTTCTCCTTGAGGCCCTGGATCATGCTCTGGAGCGGGGGGCCGACATCTATGCCGAGGTGGTGGGGTTTGGCTCCTCTCTTGATGGTTACAATATGACGGCCCCGGATCCCTCGGGGGTTTGGGCGGAGAAGGCGGTGAGGCTGGCCCTGGATGAGGCCTTCCTGCTCCCTTCGGATGTGGACGCTGTCTCGGCCCATGGAACGGCCACCCAGCTTAATGACGCCATGGAGTCTGCGCTCTTTGGGCGTCTCTTTGGGCATCACCGTCCCGCTGTGGTGGCCCCGAAGGCGTGGCTGGGGCACCTCGCATCGGCCTGTGGGGCCGTGGAGCTGGCCGTGATGTTAGCCGCCTTGAAACGGGGGGTCTTGCCCTCCAACCCCAATTTGAAAGAGCCTGTGGACGGAAATCATGATTTTGTCACCCGAGGCCGGGATGCCGCGGGAATCTCGACGATCCTCCTGGAAAATTTCGGTTTTGGGGGACAAAACAGCGCCCTGGTGGTGCGCAGGTGGAAGGGGTGAGGCGTATGGCGGAGGTTCCATTTTTAAAATTGGGTCATATCACAGAGGTTCGGAAGGGTTGTCTCTTCGCCGAGTCGGTGGCACTAAACGGGGAGTCCCATGATCTTTTGGAGGCCTTTGCCCAGTGTGCCGCCTATCACGTGCGTTATACCACGGGGTTTGCCCGCCAGGCGTTTTTGATGAAGGTGACCCGCTTTCCCTTGTTTGACTCACCGGTGGGGGTGCGGGTGGCCATGGTGGCACGTCTCACGGGGTCTGCCAGTGATGCCTGGGCCTATACGGTGAGTGCGAGCCTTGAGGGCAGGGAGATCACTGCCTCTCTGCTTATCGGGACCACCCCCTTCGATGATCGTTTTAAGGCCCTGCGCCTTGCGCCCTATTATCAGGAGATTTTTTCATGTTTGATGCGTGTTTAAGGCAAAAACTGGCCGTTCAAAAAGAGCGAGGACTTTACCGGTGCCCCCCGGAGGTGTCGGAAAATGATGGGCGTACGGTGACCGTTGGGGGGCGAACCCTGATAAATTTTGCCTCCAACGACTATATGGGCTTGGGGCACTCGCTCGTCCTCGCGAAAAAAGCGGCAGATGCCTTTGGGCGCTACGGCACCTCCTCCTCCTCCTCCCGTCTCGTATCGGGCAACGCCTCGGTGATTCGTGAGGCAGAGCGCGCCTATGCCGACTATTTCGGGTATGAGGAGGCCATCTTTTTTCCGTCCGGATACCAGGCCAATATGGCTATTTTATCCACGCTTTTTGGTGCCGGTGAGATGCTTCTCTTCGACAAGCATGTGCATGCCAGCACCGTCAAGGGTATGCAGTTGGGGTCCGCCCCCTTTAAAGGGTTTCGGCACAACAGTATGGGCCATCTAACCAAGCGGCTCGAAGGGGTCCGGGGGAATCCGGTGGTGGTGACCGAGTCCCTCTTCAGTATGGATGGCGATACGCCTCCCCTTGACGTCCTGGCAGATCTTAAAGAGGAGTACGGATTTTTAACGGTGGTGGATGAGGCCCATGCCTATGGGGCTATGGGTCCCGGCGGTCGGGGGATTGCCCGTGGCATTGCCGATGTGGCTCTGGGGACCTTTGGAAAGGCCATGGGGCTCTTCGGGGCCTTCGTTCTGCTCCCCGCCCTCTACCGGGAGTACCTCTTTAATTTCGCCTCTCCCCTCATCTATACCACGGCCCTTCCCGAAGCCCACGCCGTGACGGCCATGGCGGTCCTTGCCGAAGTCGCCCAGGCCGATGATGCCAGGGCCCATCTCGCCCATCTGAGTCGCTATCTCACCCGGCTTCTCACCGATGAGGGTCTGAGCGTATGCGGAGAGGCTCATATCCTTGCCGTGCAAATCGGCAACGAAGATCGCGCCCATGATCTCGTGAAGCGGCTTTTCGATGCGGGCTACTTTACCTTTGCCGCCCGGTTTCCCACCGTGCCCATGGGCCGGGCCATCATCCGTGTCAGTCTCACCGCCACCCATACCGAAGCGGATATGCGGCATTTCTCTGAGGCCCTCTCCCGGCTGGTCCACGACGATGGCCGTGGTGCCGTGGCCGTGTAAGGGTCGGAGTAAAAATAAAACATACAAAAAGCGATGCCTCCGGCGGGTCGCTTTTTGAAAAAAGCTTCGCAAAAACGTGCCTGTAAGAAATTTTCTTTCTATGAATGTAAAGAGCTGAAGGCACTTGTCATTCGCAAGTTTGAGCTATAGGGGAGGTAACGCCGTTTAGGCAAAAAGTCCCCTGGCCGCCGGCTTTTCACGTTCACTTTAGCCATAAAAGGCATTTTTCCAGTAATCTAAAGGGTTACTTTTTTGTAACTATTCAGATTATGCCTCGGTTGGCCCTACCGGGGGCCAAACTTTTGTCAATTTTATGAGTTGGGTTTGATAAACAGCGCTTAAAATGTAAGCCAGGGTGAACCTAAAGCCAAAAGCAGATGTGATTTGCTCCGAGGCACGAGGGGCGAAGCGTATCTGCATCCTGCTTTCAAGGTGGCACACCTTGCCGCCGGAGGCATTTTTTTTAGAGCGGAATAGGCATTTTTTTAAAAAAAATGGGGCCGGATCGTGGCCTGGGGATGGGGGTCTCCCTGCACGGGAGGGTGTGCAAGGAGACGTGGACGGGATGGGCATCATGCAAAGGAGCGGGTGAAGAGGTCCTCGATGGCGGCTCGGCCCTCATCGGTGAGATTTCGGGTTCCGGTACCGCAAAAGCTGGCCTCGGTAATCACGGGGGTATCCAGCGTCCAGCGATTCTCTGTCCACGTGTACCACTGGCTCTTCCCCTGGTCGAAGACGCTGACGGGGTGATTGAAGAATTTTCCCAACTCCACGGCCCAGCCGGTGCCTCCCTTTACCGTGTTGTCATCTTGAATCCAGCCGATGGCCAGTACCTGGGACCCCTTATTGACCATATGGAAGATGACCTGAAATACCTTACGGATTCGATCGACTTGGGCATAACGCCGGCCCATGCGCGCCGAGACGATCTCCATGCTGACGTCCCCCTCTTTAAGGGTCGCCTCCGAAAGGATGGTCACATTTATCTTTCGGGTTAGGCTCTGTCCTTCGAAGGCGAAGGTGGTTTCATGAATGCCGTATTTTTCTGACTGCTCTCCGAATAACGCCTCAGCCCCTTTCAGGCCTCCGCTAAAAAATTTTGTCTGTGCTTGAGTCATTGTCGTGTACTTCCTTTTTTTGTATGGATTGGTTTAGATATCAGGGCTATGGCGCCGATATTCTTTCTCCGGGCCTCTGCCGTAGGTAAAGGCCTGCCGGAGTGGGGGGAGATGCCTTAAGATCAGAGTATAAAGGGGTGTTTATCCGGTTTTAATTGGGTGGAGAATATGAGTGAATCGGCTTTTAAGGCATAATTGAGCGAGACAATTATATCAATATTGCATAGAAAGCAACACCTTTTAAGCGGATCTTGTTAGGAAAGGCTCTTTATGCTTTGGTCTGAGAAAATCCAGATGTGGCCGAGTAAAGAGGTATGGGCCTGACCGGCCGGAGGCCTCTTTACTCTGGTTTCTCCGGCGGTGAGGGGGCGACAGGGCCCAAAGCCACCCATACGAGGTGGTCTTAGATAGCCTGTGTCTGGAGGAGGGCCCGGGCCTGGTCTCCCACCGTGGTGGTGGTCAGCTGCCAGTGCGTGTAGAGGGTGAAGGGGTGGGGAGATGATGCCAGGGCTTCGGCCTGGGGCCGGGCTTTTTGATCGCCTGTGCGTGTGGCAAAGAGGAGGGCCAGTCCCTGCTTGATGGGGTCCGTGGAGGCCAGGTGGATGCGTACATCCGATGATGCGGCGGTGACTTTGTCCGGGTCGGTTTCCGCTAAGCGGCAGAGCCCCCAGAGGGCGCCGCGTTGAAGGATTTCGTGCTCCAAAAAGTTGCCTTCCAGGCTGATATAGGAGCAGAGGATGCGGTGGTACTCCCCGGCCAGTTTTTCATTCATGGCCGAAATTTCGCCCATGGCTTCCGGGGCACCCCAGCCGATACCTCCCGATTCATCGTTTAAAGACCACATGAGGCGGCGCATGACGACCCGGGCCTCCTCTATATTTTCCGAGGCCAGGGCGTGGGTGACCATCCCTAGAGCCGTTACCGCCCGCCACCGGACCGTCTCTTCTCGATCGCAGAAGAGTCCGATGAGGGGGCTCACCATCCGTCGTAAGGGGTGGGAGAGGATCTCTTCTTGAATGTTGTGGTGGGTGCCTTCCAGGAGGAGGGGGCGAACGATGCGCTTGATCTCCCGTGCGCCGGATATATTAATATGTGTCATGGGAGCTCCTTAGAAAGCAGGTGTTGCTGCGTGTCATGGTGAAAAGGGTCGCGATATTTAATATAGAGACTCTTTAAAAATTGATTATAGTAAATCCCTTATCGATGTATTGGGCCATGGATGGGTGGCCCTTCATATCGGAGAGGGGGAGAAGTCCCGAGGCCTCGGCCTCTGTCTGGGTTCCCCATTGGGTGGCACAGGCCAGACAGTATCCCTCTAAGAGTCCTTGGTCCATGGTTTTTTTAAAGAGCGCGGGCAAGGGTGGTGCGAGGTTGTCGATCTTAGCCAGAAGAGTCGTCGCAGCACCCTCTATGATAATTTTTACCGTGTGGCCTTTTTCATGAAGGTCCAGCCCATTTAAGAGAACGTGGACAAAGCAACCGGGATCTTGACGATAGGCGACGAGGGCGAAGGCTTTGGGTGATATGGTCATGGATACAGTCTCCTGTGAGGGTGTGATGCCTCTATGAAAGAAGAGTCACAGTATAAAAAACATCTGACAGGCACGTGTTCTCTGTCACCGAAAAGTTTTTGCGGCGCTTTTTAAGAAAAAGAGTCACCGGAGGCCGTGCAGTGAACGTTTACCTCCGGTGGCCCTGCCGGGGGCCAACCTTTTACAAAAGGTTGCCAAACAAGTTTTTATAGTGACCGTAACGGACCAGCGGTCCGTTACGGTCACACACGTGGGGTTCAGGGGATTTATCTCCTGGCCGCCGGAGGCTCAGTTTTTAAGCCCACTTTAACCATAGAAGGCCGTGTGGTGAAAGTTTAGCCTCGCTTGGCCCTGCCGGGAGCCAACCTTTTGCCTGATTTGAAAGGTCGGGCGTGCCAAACAAACTTTTATTGTAATGGTGACAGACCTGGGGTCCAGGGGCTCTATTCCCTGGCCGCTGGAGGCCCTTTTTCGGATCGCTTTGACCCTAGAAGGCCTCTATTTTGTTTTCGGATGGACTCGCTTACCGCACCTGTGGCTGTAAAACGATGGTAATCAGGAAAAAAATAGCCTGAAGCCGTCCACAAGGGCGGCTTATCCCTGTGACTTTATGGCTTTACCGATGCGGACTCCATAGCCGTAGGCCTCTGTGAGGGCCTTCTCATCGGGCACATAGAGGGCGCGAAGTCCATCATCGATACGTTCAAAGCCCATGATGTCCAGCTCTTTGTTGAGAATTTTCACCGCCTCTCCACTCCATCCGTAGGATCCGAAAGCCGCCCCCAGTTTGCCGCAGGGTTTGAGCCCCTTGATGTAGGAGAGTACATCGCACAAGGTGGGGAAAATTCCGTTGTTGAGGGTGGGAGAGCCCACCACAAGGGCTTTGGCATCTAAGAGTTCGGTGACCACATCGCTTCGGTGCCAGTTGCGAACGCTCATGGGAATCACCTCGACACCTGTGTAGCTGATGCCATCCACGATCTCTTTGGCCATCTTCTCTGTGGAGTTCCACATGGTGTCATAGATGACGATCGCCTTTTCCCGAGTCTCCTGGCGTGCCCATTCACCGTAGCGCTGGATGATTTTCTCGGGATGTTTTCTCCATAGGATGCCGTGGTCCGGGCAGATCATATTGAGGGTCAGGTCCATGGCCTCTACCGATTCCAAGAGTTTTAAAATGCGGGGTGCGAAAGGCAAGAGGATATTGGCAAAGTATTTTTTTGCATGCTCGAAGAGGCCCTCGCCCATCTCGTCATCGAAGTTTTCATGGGATGCGTAGTGTTGTCCGAAGGCATCGCTGGAGAAGAGGATCCCATCCTCTTTTATATAGGTGAACATGCTGTCCGGCCAATGGAGCATGCGGGCTTCGATGAAAGAGAGGGTTCGTTTGCCCAGTTTCATTTCGGTACCCGGTTTTACCACCTGATAATTGATTTTTTTGGTGTTGAAATGGGCAGAAAGGGCCCTTTCTCCCATTTTGGAGCAGTAGACTGGCTTATCGGCGCCGATGCGGTGGAGAATCTTGGGAAGGGCCCCTGAGTGATCCATCTCCGCATGATTGCTCACAATAAAATCGATTTTTTTGGGATCGATGACTTTTTGAATATTTTCCATGAGCTGATCGGTAAAGGGCTCCTTGACCGTATCGATGAGCACCACCTTATCGTCATCGACGATAAGAAACGCGTTGTAGCTGGTGCCCATATAGGTGGAGTACCCATGGAAATCCCTGATGTTCCAATCCTTGACACCCACATCGTAGATGCCTTCGGCGATTTTAAGTGGTCTCATGATGGCTTGCCTTCCCTTCGTGCTGGAGTCTTTTAAAGAGGCGACTGAAAATTTTTCAGTGACCGTTTGTCGATGGATGCTGGGTGTGTCCTCTACGCTTATAAGGGGCCCCCTTCGTTTAAAAAAAGGGCCCCTTTCTTAAAAACTTAAGTCGTATTATGCCTCTTCAAACTCTGATTTTCCCACGCCGCAGATCGGACAGAGCCACTCATCGGGAAGATCTTCAAAGGCGGTGCCGGGCTTAATGTCGTTTTCGGTGTCGCCCTCTTCCGGATCGTACACATAACCACAGATTGAGCATTCATACTTTTTCATTTGGATTTCCTCATTTGGTTTGGTGGGTTTCATTTTTTAAGGCGTCTTGACACTCTTGGTTCTATAGGCTCTTACCGGCCACGTCAAAGGCGTGACCGATGTCTTGCCTCGTCTTGGCTTAAGGGGCTTTACATAGCCGCCGTTTATTGGTGTTTGTTCTCTTCATATCGTGCCTCCCAGAAGTGCGGCAAATGTTGCCGCATGGTCCGCCTCTTCTAGGGCGATGCGTTTAAGGGCATTGGCCACTTCTGGGTACCCCTCACGGTCCGCTTGGCGGCCCATGGCAAGGCAGATGCCCACTTCGGTGCATTCAGCGGCAAACTGGGCGTAGAGACGCTCCCTTATATCGAGGGGAATCTCTTTGTTTTTTACCCTCGGGATGATTATCTGTCCAGATCTGGGTTCTTTTTTTGTTTGCCGTTGAAAATTTTCCCGGGAGGCGTTGCATTGGGGGCATACCGTTGGCGCATTTTCGCCTTTATAGGTATAGCCACAGACCGTGCAGACCCACGCGCTGCTCTCTTTCTCCTCGGCGACTATTTCAAATGTCTCAGGGGGGGCCCCGCATTGGGGACATCTCTCTAAGGGAAGGGACCCTTCATGGAGATACCCACATACCGTACAGACAGAGGTGGCTTTTTTTGACGCGTCTGCCCCTTCTATGGCTATAATTCGGGCCACCTCCCTGCGTTGAGATGGGCTTAAAGGGTGATGGGCCAGGATGTACTCCCGTATCACATTAAATTGGTCCATATTTCCCACCATCTGACAGCCGGCGAGGCGATCCCCATGAAACACCGCTTTTTTATAGATCCCCTTTGCCGTGTGGACGATCGAATCGTGTTCTCCCTTGGCATCCACATCCCCGGCCGATGCCAGGTTGATGCCCGTGACTTTTAGTATGGTGGAGATGTTTGGTTCAAGGTATCGAGCGGATTGACCGCTCATATTGAGCCCGGCAATGCGCCCCTGTTCCATCCCCGTGGCCCAGATGCCGTGAATGGTGTCGTTGAAGGCGGCGCAGTCTCCGGCTGCAAAAATACCACGATGGGGCGTCTCCATGGCCGTATCGACGGGGATTCCGTGGGGTGCGGTGATCCCGGCTGTCTCGGCCAGGTGGGTGTTGGGCCGGATCCCCGCAGAGATGAGGATCATATCGGCGGGGATGGTTGTCCCCGAGGTGAGAACGACGCCGGTGGCCTGGGCCTTGCCGGTAATCTCTGTGACCGCCACACCCGTATGGAGGCGGAGACCCCGGCCTTCTATTTTTTTCATGAGTAGGTCGGCCCCATGGGCGTCAAGCTGGCGGGGGAGAATCCGATGCGCATTTTCGATGATGGTGACTCTTTTTCCCCGTTTGGTGAGGGCATGACCTGCCTCCAGGCCGAGGAGTCCCCCACCGATGATGACCACCTCCTGGGCCTTCGAGGGGCTGGCAAGGATGGTGCGGGCATCGGCCAGAGTCCTTAGGGTGACCACCCCTTTTTTTTCAACTCCCTTAATCTCTGGGATGCGGGGACTCCCTCCGGTGGCAATGAGTACCTTATCCCAGGGGAGATGCTCTCCTTTCCCTGTAACGGCGATCCCCATGGAGGGGTCAAGGCGTGTGATGGGGGTGGTCACTTTTAGGGTGATCCCTTTTGCCTCGTGCCAGTTCTGGGGGACTCCGGTGAGTTCGGAGAGGGGGAGATCACCGGAGATGCAATCACACAGGCGGATACGATTATAAAAAGGGGTCTCCTCATCCGTGACCAGGGTGATGTGTCCGGTGGGGTCGTTTTCTCGAATGGTCTCTGCTGCGGTCATCCCTGCGATGCCGTTTCCGATGATCAGGTATCTTTGCATTGTTTCTTTCATCCTAAATGTGAGGGTGCGCTCCTTCGTAAAGAGTATGGATCTCGCCCCCTGCGGGCCTCAAGTTGCGAGATGGGAGGTAGTTTGAGCATATTTCATGCCAAATACGGTTTAAAAGAACTCAAGACTTTGGAATGACTTCATCTATCTCTCTTTGAAGGGTACCCTCTTTCACTCATGGCGAGTAAAGAATCTGTATCACGGTGTGTCGATGCGGGAGGGTGTATCATGGTTATTGTGAGACAGATCGTTGCCCTTAAGGGAGGCAATTAGTTTTTTTACCCGGGCCTCTACCTGTCGTGCCAGGGCCTTGGTCTCATCGTCATTTTCCGGGGGGAGAGCGGGTAGGTTCCATGTGATGTCGGCGTGTACCGTGGCGTGATCGCTTAAGGAGCCGTCCATGTCGACGATGAGGTTTGGGGAGAAGGTCTCCAGCCGTTCGTTGAGTGTATGGACGGGAATATAGCGAAGATCTGTTTTTCTGATCTCCATCCAACTATCACACGGGGCCTTAAGGGGTACCTGGGGATCGGTGCCGGCATGGCTGATCCATAGGTTGGAAGGGGCGATGGTCGTGGCCATGGCCCAGGCCATCCGGCTTTTGATGGCACCGTCCCGACAGACAAAGAGGATGCGCCCCTTGCAGGGTAGGAAGGGGGCCGCCGCCACATCTGCCGCTGTATAGACTCTTTTTTCCGTATCACTTCGGCTCGCAAGGGCCCCTTTGCCCTCGGCCCGACGAAAGGTGAGGGCCCCGCAGTAGGCGGCATCGATGGCATCGAAGAAGTAACGTGAGTTGAGAATAAATGAGGAGAAGAGATCGTCTCCGGAGGTGGCCGCCGATGATAGAATATATCCCCTGCGTCTCTTTTTTAAGGGGTCACTGAGTTTGAGACGATATTTTCGGGACCAGAACATCTGGCCGCGGTCCATGACTGCTTTTAACTGGGCGGATGGGCCGTAAAAATAGACGGGCGATGCCATGACGATCACTTCGGCCCGACGGAGTATGGGGGCTATTTTCAATGCGTAATCATCGTTAAAGACGCACCAACCTGTTTTTTCGCATGATCCGCACCCGATACAAAAGGCAAATTTCAGTTGGGGGGCGGGGAGGGTTATTGTTTCAAATCCCTTCGACTTGAGGCGCTCGAGAAAGAGCCCCAGGGTATGGCTGTTGTTGCCTCCTTTTCTTGGACTCCCTTGCAAACCAACGGCTAACATCAGGCGACTCCTTCAATATTTGGATTGGGGGTGGTGTGATAAGAGGTACCGGAATGTTGATAAGAATTCCGGTAAATAGACAAGGTCATCACTCTGATCATTCATGGAATCAATGTGATAGAGATATTTCAGGAGTATAGCAGCCAACGGGGTATTATGGAAGAGGTGTGGAAAAGTGAGACCTCTTTTACCCTTGCCTCTCTAAGTGACCCTGGTCGAGGCGGTAGATGCGGTCGGCCAGACGGTCTACCTGATCTTCTGAGTGGGAGACAAGAAGGAGGGTGCAGCTTTTTTTGAGTTCGAGGAGTTGGGCCTCGATGCCATTTCGGCTCTCGGCATCCAGCGAGGAGGTGGGCTCGTCAAGGAGAAGAATCTCCGGGTTGGTGACCAGGGCCCGGGCCATGGCCAGGCGCTGTTGCTGACCGCCTGAAAGGGTGGCGGCCGGGTGCTTCAGCCGATGGTTTACCTCGTCCCAGAGTCCGGCTCGGGTTAGGGCCCTTTCGACGCGTTGGTGGATCTTTTTTTGATCCCGGATGCCGGCAAAGGTGAGGGGCAAAGAGACATTTTTAAAGATGGAGAAGGGCAAGGGGGTGGGGTTTTGAAAGACCATGGCCACTTTTTGTCTCAGGAGAGGCAGGTTCAGGTGGGGAGAGAGAAGATCCACGGCGCCCCCTTTAAACTGTGCCACAGCCGATCCGGTGATCCGGACCCCATCTTCGGGTTGCCAGAGATGATTGATGACAGAGAGAAGGCTCGACTTTCCCTCACCGGAGGGGCCGGTAAGGGCGGTGAGGGCGCCTTGGGGGACCTCCATGGAGATGTCCTTTAGGAGGGTGTGGGTTCCATACCGAAAGGTGAGCGTGTCAAAGGTGATCTTCATGGGTGTATATCTCCGGATGTGAACGCTATCGATGGATGATTATCGTTTGATGGATCGAAAACGGCAGGCGATGCATGCCGAGAGGCCGAAGAGTCCGCCGCACAGAATGAGGAGAATCAGGGCGGCCCCGTAGCCCCGGGCCAGTTCCTCCGGTCCGGTGTACTCTGAGGCGATGGTGAAGATGGCAAAGGGCAGGGCCTCGAATCGTCCGAAGAGGGCATAGGGCACGCCGGCGGTCACCACCACTCCGGTGAGCATAATGGCGGCCGTATCCTCTGCACATCGCCCCAAGGCCAGTACTCCCCCCCGAAAGATCCCGGAGGCCGCCATGGGTAGGTAGACGTGAAAGATGGCCTGGACCGGTGTGGCACCCATGGCCGAGACCCTCAGGCGGGTTCCTCGGTCGATGGTGGAGAGGGCGACCTCGGTGGTGCGGATGATACCGGGCATGACCAGCACGGCCAGGGTCAATGCCGCTATGAGAAGGCAGGGGCCGATGCGTCCTTTGGTGAGGGTGTGAAGGAGGATGGCAAAGGAGAAGCCGAAGAGCCCCACCACGATGGAGGGGACACCGGCCAGGGTGTCCACACAGAGGGTGAGGGTGCGTTTTGCCCGGCCCCGGGCAAAATGGCTGAGCCAGATACCGGTGAGCACACCGGCCGGAAGGGCCAGGGTCACGGAGAGGAGGACGAGGCACAAGGTGCCGCAGATGGCGGGGAAAAGCCCCTCGAAGACCCGCTCTTTAAACAGCAGGGCGTCCATGGGTGCGACCTCTCCGAAGAGGAGGGCGGGGGAGAGGGTGTTCCCCCCCTTAAGGACGATATGCCCCAGAAAGAAAAAGAGCCCGGAGAGGAGGAGAAGGGTGACGAAAAAGGATCCGTATCGGATAAGAAGGCGTTTCCACAGGCTCATGGGCAGGGTCTCCTCGTTAGGTACCGCACCATGAGGGTGAGACCGAAGATGATCAGGTACAGGAGGATGCCACAGGCAAAGATGGATCGAAATTCGGGGCTCTCAAAGTCGGCGGCCATGACCAGGGCGATATGGGCGGTGAGGGTTCGGGCTGGTTCCAGGGGACTGGTGGGGGTGAGGACGGCATTGCCCGCCAGCATCAAGGCGATGAGGGTATCTCCGGTGGCCCGTCCCAGGCCCAGGAGGAAGGCGCTCACCATGGCAGGGGTGGTTACGGGGAAGATAAGGTACCACACCGTCTCCTCCGGGGTGGCCCCCATGGCCTCGAACTCCCTTAACCATATTTGGGGCGTGGTTTCAAAGGCATTGATGAGGATGAGGATCATGGTGGGGCTGATGAGAAGGGCAAGGACCATAGCCGCCCCAAGAATCGAGAAGCCTGAGCCCTGTCCGGCCATCCTGCGAATCAGGGGCACGAGAGTAAAAACGGCGGAAAATCCGTAGACCACGGTGGGAATTCCTGTCATGAATCCGGCGATCCCCTTTAAGGGGCGTCTCGCCCATGACGGGGCCAGGTGGGTGGCCACACAGGCAAACCCCACGCTGACGGGAAAGGCGATGAGGGTCGCAGGCAGGGCCACTGCCAGGGTGCCCCAGATCATGGGACGGATTCCGAAGTGGCCCCCTTGGGGGTTCCATACCGAGGTGAAGAGGGTGGAGAGGGTCTCTCCCTCCAGGAGGGGAAGGGCCAGCCACCCCATGAATCCAAAGATGGCCAGGGTGACCCCGAAGGTGATACCGGCGGCCATCGTAGCCGCACCTTCCCCCATCCATTCATGTCGCCTGCGGCGTGATGTCATCATCATTTTTATAAAACCTAAAAGTTGCATTTACCGCTTTGTGTCATGGTCAAAACGTTACTATTACAACTGTTTATTATGTGTTCTGCTGGTCATTAAAGTTACGACAGCCGAAAATGCAAAAATTGGCTCACCCTTCGGGAACGACCTTTGGCCGGACCTGCCGCGTTACCAGACAATTGCGGTAAAATACGACAGCTGCATGTCCGGTGCCTTGCATATCCGGCCAAAGGACGCTTGCAACTTTTAGGTAAAAAATAAGGCCTTCTCGAGCGTAAGAATTCGGTGCATTGAAAGAGATGGTATCGATTCGGCGATGCTCCGGCAGTCAGGGGCGGAAAAGCCGCTTAGGCAAATTATCCCCCCTTCCTTATATGTAAACGTAAAGAATGGGAAGCTGTCGAAGGCATCGCCGAATTTTTTTAAGGGGGGAGGCTTACCTCGTTACCGGAATAAATCCTTTGGCGGCGATGATTGCCTGGCCTTCCGGGGTGTAGAGGAGGTCTAAGAAGGCGCGGGCAAGGCCTGAGGCCTCTCCTTTTGTGTTGCTGTAGAGGCCCCGGGAGATGGTGTAGGCCCCGTTTTTTATATTTTCAAGGGTGGGTGCGGCCCCTTCTATGACCACCCCCTTGACCGAGGGGTCCAGATGCCCGACGGAGAGGTAGCCGATGCCGTAGGGGTCCATGGAGATGGCACTCTTCATGGCTCCGTTGGATTTCACGAAGAGGGCTTTGGGGGCAATCTGGCCTTTGGCCAGGGCCTTTTTCCAGAAGACAGAGCGGGTGCCGCTGGATGCGTCTCGGGTGTAGAGGTTGATGGCCCGGTTGGGGCCGCCCAGCTCTCTCCAGTTGGATAGGGTGCCTGCATAGATGGCCTGGATTTGGGCAAAGGAGAGTCCATCCACCGGATTTTTGGGGTGTACGGCCACGGCCACGCCATCCACGGCCCAGCGGTGAAGGCGAAGGCCGTAGCGGGCGATCTCCTCTTTTTTAGGGGCTCTACCGGAGTTTCCGATGGCCACGATGCCCTCTCCCACCTGTTTGATACCAAGACCAGAGCCCCCGCCGGAGATGGAGATGCGTACCTTGGGAGCACGTTTCATCACTTCGGTGGCCAGGGTCTTCATCACAGGGATGTGTGCCGTTCCGCCGGCGATGGAGAGTTCCCCTTCAAGGGATGTGATGGTGTCCCAGGTGTGTGTCTGGGCGCTTAAGGTGGAGAAGGGGAGGACCGAGAGAATGAGGGCCATAAGTATCCAGTATCCACGTTGCATGGTGCGTCTCCTTAAGGTGTCTTTTGCCAGGGTGTTTGGCATGATAGATAAAAAAATGATTGGCCGAAAGTCCGGGAGATCTCTCTCCAGAGACCCGCAGGAAGAGTCGCGGGGCATCGCTGGGCGCGGATTCCTTTACTCCACAGGATTCAAGGGGGCTCCCAGCCCTTAGTTCAATTCGACCACGATCCACGGGGCGCAGATAGAGAAAAAGTGCCAGTAATGTGTAAAAAATCAAAGATTTATCCGCGATATGCCCGGGGGCGGATTCTCCTCGCTTGTTAACGGGACGGTCACGGTGCCCTCTTCCGAATGCGTCTTGACAGATGGAGAGGCTTGCCAGTGGTGATGATATGGGATCTGTTATTTGGCGGGAAATCATGTCACAGCGATGTGTGGGAGTCCAATTGCTAAGGTCGATGACGCATTGGAGATGTATAGATGATTTCAATGGGGAGGGAGGCTACGCTAAAAAGGCCCTTGAAAAAGGGCCTTTCCTTATTGCTTGTCGGCTATCGGGGCGGGGCAGGTGTTGGGCGTCGTTTATCAGCCCTTGCTCAGCACCTGTTTTGTCTGATGGTACTCTTCTATGGAGATCTCTCCTCGGGCCAGGCGATGGTCCAGAGTGGCGATGGCCCCGTCAGCACCCGATGTGGTGGGGCGGGTTGTCTGGGGCGTGATTCGCATGATGACCCAAATAATGAAAATGATCAAAGCGGCCCAGAAGAGGAGCTGGAAAACGCCTCCCCAGGGGTGAAAACCCCATCTGGCCGAAAGTCCGAACAGTGAACGGCAATGCCACATGGGGCTCTCCTTGTTTTTAATACTCTAAGGTGTGGGCGACCCAAGGGCTCCGGATCTCAGTTGATCCGGCGCCCTTGGGTCATGCCCGGAAAAAGAGGGGCTACCAGTTGCAGTTGCCCATGCCCCCCATCTTGCCCTTGGCACCGTGACCCATGCCATGGCCTCTGAAGGAAATTCCGGCTGCGGCGGCTTTTTCTCGAAGCTGGTTCTTAAGCTCGGCGATGTTGCCGGCAAGGAGACCCGCTTTTTCGGGGCTGGGGTTATCGCCAGCCATGAGGGCGCGGTACTCCCCTCTTTTCACGGCCAGGGCCTGACGAATGTCGGCAGTCTCTGTCATGAAGGTCTGGCGGGCCTGGATTTGTTCATCGGTCATGGTCTGCATGGAGCCATTTCCGGTCCCATCCATGGGGCCATGGTGAAGGCGTCCGGCAAGGGCATGGTTGGCAGTTAATCCGGTGATGGCCACGGCGATTAAGATCAAGATAAATTTTTTCATGGTAGGGCTCCTTTTTTTTACATCAAGAGAGTTTCGGTCCGTTTATTTTTATTTCCGTTTGATTGCTGCCAAAGAGATAATACAAGAGGCGTGCCAAGATGAAATATTATTTTTTAATCACTTGAAAATATAGAAAAAGTATCTATTTGGGGCGGAGGGCGCCGTGGTGGGTGTTGAGGCGAGTGTGGTATAATACCCCACTTGGCCAGACGTCCGCTGGGGGGTGTCCAAAAATACCCCATATGGCCATGGCAGTGACTGTGACCCCATCGCCTGGAAATGGGGCCATATGAATCGATAAGGGCCGATGGCGTTAAATTTGCATAGTGCCTTCCGTGGCCAAACGTTTGCCCGATCTTATAAAGATGGATGGGATGCCGCCGAGGCACGAGGGTCAAAACGCATTCACGAACCTGGGGTCCAGGGGATTTATCCCCTGGCTGCCGGAGGCTTTGGCTTTTTACGCCCATTTTGACCATAGACGCTTTTTTTGAGGCGCTGGATCGTTATACCGACATTTTAATCGAGATCGAGGAGCATGACCATGGAACTGACCCGAAAGAGAACGTCAATGATGAGCCGTTCAGGAATCTGGATGGCCGCCGGGGCGGTGGTGATTCTTATTTTGGTGGTCCTGTCTCTGTCCATCCGTAATTATCATCGGGAGGTGAAGAGCAGCGAACGGCTACTTCTGGTCAAGGGGGGGGCGCTTCTTCGCACCATTGAGGCGGGTACCCGGGCGGGGATGTTGCGTATGCGCTGGGGGCGGAGCCAGCTTCAGCACCTTCTGGAGGAGACGGGCCGTCAACCTGATATCCGTTTTATTGCCATTGTCACTCCTTCTGGGCGTATTCTGGCGCATAGTATTCGGGAACGGGTGGGGAAAATATGGTCTCTACCCCCTGGGACACTCCAGGAGGATGGTCTGCAGACGGCCCCCCTGGAGGGCGATACCTGGGGCCCGGTCCTTATGGTATGGCGGGAGTTTCGGCCCCTTGCCAGGCAAGGGAGGCCGGGGCGAATGGGGGAGCACATGGGGCG
>JABXKT010000058.1 GCA_013619155.1 Desulfobacteraceae bacterium | reverse complement strand
GATTAGCCGCACTGCGCTGGACGGCCTGCCCTTTAAAAAACGTGAAAAAGATGAACTGGTGCGTGTGATCCAGCGGTTTTCCATGGTCTATGCCGTGGAGGTGCTGGGATTTTCGATTATGGATAACCATTTCCATCTGCTGATTGAGATGAGCCCGGGGGATATGCTTGTCGATGACGAGGTGCGACGGCGATTTACCCTCCTCTATAGTAAGGGGGCCGAATTTCCCGAAGGGCAGATGACGCATTTCAGGGAACGATTTTCCAGTTTGTCCCACTATGTGAAGGACATTAAGCAGACTTTTTCCCGGTACTACAACCGGAAGAAGAGACGAAAGGGGACTCTCTGGGGCGAGCGGTTTAAGAGTGTCATCGTCGAGAAGGGGAGTACGGTGATTAATTGTCTGGCCTATATCGATCTTAACGCGGTGCGTGCAGGCATCGTTAGGCGTCCCGAAGATTACCGATGGTGTTCTATTGGGTATCATCTGCAGACTGGGAACCGGGACGGTTTTCTCTCATTGGATTTCGGCCTGGCGGAATTTGGCGTTGACGATGATCAAAGGCTGAAACAATACCGAGCATTCCTTTACCACGCCGGATCCATGGATAAACGGGGAATATGCGGTGTTTAAAGCCCGTCTTTTTTCGAGCCGAGAGCGAGTGCCCAAGCGGGTGAAGGGGATCGATGGCATGTACTCCATGAAGCGGTTGACGGAAGGCCTGACCCCTTGATGTTTATGATGTAAAAACGGATCGATTCCATACCGGTGAATTTTACTGGGGTGGTGGGGTGCGTCTTTTTATAGGGTATTTCCCCTTAAGCCAGATCATTTTGAGGTGAATCGAAGGGGTGTTGCGTGACATGTGTGATGGTTTGCCTCTGGTAAAGGGGGGGCTCTTTTATTGAAATGGGAGACCTGTCTCCACTGACATGAGAAACCTGGCCCCTTTAAATTCTGATAGTGAGCCGGAGTCGTATGCCGTATGGGTCCCAGACGATTAATCCTGGGACCCATATAGTCTTCTCTTGTTCATTTACATCCGGATTACGCGTCCCGGGGCCTTGCCGGTGGTTTCGCCGTTCGTCACCACAGGGGTGCCGTTGACCAGGACGTGGGAGATTCCGTCGGGGTGCTGGCATGGGTCGGTGAAGGTTCCCTTGTCGCAGATGGTTTCGGGGTTGAAGAGGGTTATGTCGGCAAAGTGGCCGGGTTTCAGGAGGCCCCGCTTTTCGATGGCGAAGACCTCGGCGGGGCGGCCCGTCATTTTACGCACGGCCTCGGTGAGGGCGAGGGTTTTCTTGTCGCGGGTGTAGCGGCCGAGGACCCGGGCAAAGGAGCCGTAAACCCTTGGGTGGGGTTTTCCGCCCAGGAGGCCATCGGTGCAGACGTTCATCTCTGGGCGCTTCATGAACCCTTCCACGTGCTCTTCCAGGCCGTAGAAGTCCACCATGCCCACGGCGTTCTCTTCGGCCAGGAGGAGGTCGAAGGTGGCTTCATAGGGATTTTTGCCTCGCAGCTCTCCCAGTTCGGTGAGATTTTTTCCGATGGCGTCTTTGTTTTTGTCGGTCTTCACGTCGGTGACGAAGATTCCGTCTAGGCCGGCAAAATCCACGAAGTTGTCCCATCCCGGAATGCCCGTCTCGATGTCTTTGATCATCTTCGTGCGAAGGTCGGCATCCCCTAAGCGTGCCAGGAGCTTGTCGGTACCACCGTCATGAACCCAAGGGGGGAGGATGACGCCGAGCATGGTGCTGCCCGCCACATAGGGGTACTGGTCGAAAGAGACTCGGATCCCTTCGGATTTGCATTTTTCCAGGAGTTCGAGCACCTTTTCGTACTTGTCGGCGTTGTTTTTGCCGCACACCTTGAAGTGGGAGAAGTGGATCTTGACGCCGGACTCCCGGCCCATGGTGATGACCTCTTCCATGGACTCCAAGATGGTGTCGGCCTCGCTGCGCTGGTGGATGACCAAGGGGCGGTCGAACTCGGCGCAGACCTTGCAAAGGGCTATCATCTCACGGGTGTCGCTGTAGGCGCAGGGCATGTAGATGAGGCCGGTGGAGAGGCCCATGCCTCCAGCTTCAAGGTCCCGCCTCAGGATATCCTGCATGCGGGCGAGGTCGTCATCGGTGCCGATCTTGTTGTCGAGGCCGATGCCCTCCATGCGGACGTTGCCGTGGGGGATGAGGTACCCTTCGTTGGGGGCGGAGCCGTTGGCCTCTAAAAGTTTCAGGTAGCCGTCTGTGGTTTTGAAGGTCCAGTCCAGGTCTTCCACGTCTCCGTCGAGGCCGGCCAGATTTTTGCGCCAGGGGCTGATGAACTCCACGGGGAGGGGGGCGGCGGAGATGCCGTCCTGGCCCAGGATCTCTGTCGTGATCCCCTGGCGGGTCTTGGCCTCCACGAGGCGGTCTTTGAAGAGGAGGAGGTCCGAGTGGCTGTGGGTGTCGATGAACCCGGGGCAAACCATCTGGCCCTCGGCGTCGATCTCCTCGTCAAAGGTACCTGCCGGGGTAGGCCCTGGTGTCACGGCCACAATCCGGTCGTCTTCCATGATCAGGCTACCGGAAAAGGCAGTGGCGCCTGTTCCATCGATAATCGTTCCGTTTTTTATAAGACGTTTCAATTCAGGTCTCCCGTGACTGGTGGTAACTGAAAAAAAAGAGCTTCCGGCGTCCCTGCCGGGGGCCAAACTTTTTAAAAAGTTTGATAAACAGGCCTTAGAGAGGTCTTTGGCCGTCTCCACCGTTGTTGGCAAGTCATATGTTTTTAGTTGAACAAGGGCCTGTCGTCCCCGTTATTTTGTAAGGGGAAGAGAGGCTGTCGAATCCGGAAAAGCGTTTATGGGGCTTGTTTGATAAAAAGCCCCACCGAAGTCCATGCGGCGAAAGTTTGCCTCGGTTGGCCCTGTCGGGAGCCAATTATAGTGACCATGACGGGCCTTTGGTCCGTCATGGTTACAAACCTTGGATCCAGGTAGACCATAGAAGGCTTGCCGTTATGCGGCGTCTTCCTCGGCCATGGCCTCGTGTTCTGCGGTGATGGCCAGGGGGGCTGCGGGTTTGCCCATGGCGATCTCGATTTTGGAGATGGTAAAGAAGACGACGGTGCTGATGAAGGATCCGAAGAGGATGGACATGATGCCGTAAGGCTCGCCTATCTGTCTCCAGACGATGGCGGCCACAGAGCCGAGGATGATGGACCAGAGCCCGGCATTCACCGTGGCTTTTTTATAGACCAGGCCGAAGACGAAGGCCGCAAAGGGTCCTGCCGCTCGCATGGTAAAGGCCAGGATCAGGAGGGAGATAATGGGGTAGTCGTTCAAGGCAATGACGATAGAGCTTGCCCCCACGATGACGATGGCCCTTTTACTCCAGTTCATCAGGTCTTTGTCGACGGCGTTGGTGTTGATGTAGGTCTGGTAGACGTCCTTGGCAAAGAGGGTGGAGACGGCCAGCATGTTGCCGGAGGCGCTGGACATGGTGGCGGCTACCACCGATGCCAGGACGAGCCCTGCGATGATGGTGGGGGCGAAGTGCTGAGCTGCCGTGGGCAGAGCGCTGTTGGGGGAGATGTTGGGGAAGTGAGCCAGGGCGACCAGGCCGATGATGGCCGGGATAAATCCGTAGCAGGCCATGAGCAGGGAGCAGATGAAAGACCCCATCTTGGCGACCTTGGCGTTTTTTGCGGCAAAGTAGCGCTGGACCGCTTCCTGACCGGTGGAGAAGGTCATGAAGTACATGAGGATCAGGCCGGCGATGGTTTTCCAGCCGACCTTGGCCAGGCCCAGCTGGCCCGGAGGCAGGTTTTCCACGAGGAAGCTCCAGCCCCCTGCGTTCTTCAAGATGATGGGCATGGCGATGGCCATGCCGACGGTGATGAAGAAGATGTGAACGATATCGGTGTAGGCCACCGATACCAGACCCCCCATGAGGGTATAGGCAGTCACCACGCATCCGACGATGACGACAACGGTCTTCATATCGGCCCCGGTCACCACGTGGATGACCGAAGAGGTGGCCACTACCTGGGCGGCGGTGGCTAAAAATAGCGCCGAGATGGAGAGGACGGTGGTGATAATGTGGGAACTTTTGCCGTAGCGGCGTCCGATGATCTCCGGAACCGTCGTGGCCATGGATTTCCTTAAATAAGGGGCCACAAAGGAGACTAGGAAGATCCCGATGCCGGCGCAGACCACATACCAGCCAGCGGAGAGGCCCCACTCGCCATAAGCCTTGGAGGCCACGCCCAGGGTGGAGCCGCCGCCGATCTCTGCGGCGGCCAGGGTGCCTGCCACCATTAGGGGGCCCAGCTGCCGGCCCGCCAGCATGAAGTCGTTGGATTTCTTGATTTTTCGCTTGGCCACCCAAAGCCCGATGCCCACCATACCTGCCATGTATACAATGATGATGTAAAACGTGCTGTTCATGATACTCTCCTCCCCCTTTTGGGAATCAGTCGTTGAGCAGGCTTTCGATAATAGCAGCATAGCCGACCATGGCTTTTTCAAGCTGGTCGGTGGTGATGTACTCGTCGTCGGTGTGGGCCAGGGTCTCTAAGGAGGGGCCGAACCCGAGGGTTTTGATGCCCGCTTCCCCGGCATAGTGGCTCCCGTTGGTGCAGAAGGCGTAGTGGGAGATTTTTGCATCGATGCCCACGGCTTTCAGCCCGGTAAGGGACTTTTGAATAAACGCTTCGTCCTCTTTGTAAAGCCATGCGGGGAAGAATCGTTCGGCAGAGATGGTCTCGCCGGTGTAGCAGGCGGCCTGGTCGGTGGCCAAGCCAGCGGTGGCGGAGAATTTAGGGTCGGCGGCGGTGCAGGCGGCCACGGCATCGTGGATGGGGGCCAGGACGCTTTCGATGGTCTCACCCACCAGGAGGCGCCGGTCGTAGGTGACGCGGCAGGAGGAGGGGACCACGGAGGCACCGGGGTAGGGGGCGGACTTGATATCCGTGAGGACGTTGGTGCCCTTGCCGAGGACCGGGTGCTCCGGCGGGATGATGGCTTCCACCTTTTCGAGGAGGGCCATCATCTTGTGCACGGCGTTGATCCCCTCTTCTGGGGAGGCGGAATGAGCGGGTTTGCCTTGGGTCTCCAGGACGATCTCCGCGCGGCCCCTCTGGGCGATTTTAAGGTTAAGCTGGGAGGCCTCGCCGATGATGACGTAGTCGGGGCTTACCCTTTGGGTGATCTCCCGGGAGGCCACCCCTTCGAAGCACTCTTCGTGTACCGCACCCACCACGTGGATCTCGCCTTCGAAATCTCTGCCGGTCTTTTCGGCCACGCTCAAGGCGGCGCAGGTCATGGCGGCCACGGCACCCTTCATGTCGGAGGAGCCCCGGCCGTAGATCTTTCCGTCGATGAGTTCGGCACCGAAGGGCTCTTGGGTCCAGCGGGCGGGATCCACGGGGACCGTATCGATGTGGCCGTCTAATAGGACCGTTTTGCCGGGGCGGTTGCCGCGGATGGTGCCAGTGACGCTTCCGTACCGGTCAACGAATACCTCATCGAAGCCCTTGCCTTCCATGAACGCTTTCAGGACTCCTGCAACGCCGGCCTCTTCCCCCGAAATACTGGGCTGTCTGATCATCTCCCGGCAAAGTCCGATAAGCTCTTCTTTTTTTATCTCACTTAGCATGTTTCCTTCTCCTTTTCGGTGTGGTTACCGAACCAGGTAATGTCGCGATAAATATCGGGGTCCGTGTCGCCTTCGGTGCTTATCAGGAGCACTCGCGAATCGGAATCAATTTTTAATTGTTCCCGGATATGGGCCAGTTCCGGGCGTGTCATGATCAGGTGGAGCAGTCCGGCGGTGACGGCACCGGATTCGCCGGAAATTACCTGAGGGTCGCCTGGCATCGGTGCGCCGAGGATACGCATGCCATTGGCCGCGACCCAGTCGGGACAGGAGATGTAGCCATCGGCGTAGTCCCTTAAGATGTCCCATCCGATGATGTTGGGCTCTCCGCAGGCAAGGCCGGCCATGAGGGTGTCCATGTCACCGGTGGTGAATCGGGGCTTGCCATCCCCTGCTTCGGCGGATTTGTAGATGCAGTTGGCCTTGTGGGGTTCCACGACAGTGGTGATGGGGCGATTCTCTCCGAAGGCCGTGGCCAAGAAGCCCTGGATCCCTCCGGCGTAGGAGCCGACGCCTGCCTGGAGGAAGACGTGGGTGGGGGCGCTCTCCTTGATGGCGGCCAGCTGTTCTAAGGCCTCAAAGGCCATGGTCATGTACCCCTGCATGATCCAGGCGGGGATGTCCTCGTAGCCTTTCCAGGCCGTATCCTGAACCATGATCCAGCCTTTCTCCTGGGATTGCTTCCAGGCGAGGCGCACGGCATCGTCGTAGTTCATGTCCGTGATGGAGGCTTCGGCCCCTTCGGCCTGGATGTTTTCAAGGCGGATCAAAGAGGAGCCCTTGGGCATGTAGATGACGGATTTCTGGCCCATCTGACGGGCAGCCCAGGCCACGCCCCGTCCGTGGTTGCCGTCGGTGGCGGAGATAAAGGTGATCTCTCCCACCTTTTTCTTGGTCTCCTCGGAGCGAAGGATCTCGGCCGTCAGCTCGGAGATGTCGATGTCCAAGCGCTCGGCGATGACGCTGGCGATGGCAAATCCGCAGCCCAGAACTTTAAAGGCGTTGAGGCCCATGCGCTTGGATTCGTCCTTGACGTAAACGCCAGAGACACCCAGTTTTTTTGAAAGGCCCGGCAGGGCAACCAGGGGAGTGGGGGTGTATTCGGCAAAACTCTTAAAATAATTGCGGACCACGGCGGCTTTTTCGGGCGAAAGGAAGGCGGTGTCCGCCTTGTCTCCTCTCTCGCGTGCCGCGGGGTTTGCAATAAACTGGATGGATGTGGTCATGAGAGATCCTTAAATATCGGCGGTTACTTCAATTTCAACGTCGGCTCCCATGGGGAGGGCGGCCACCTGTACGCAGCAGCGGGCAGGGTAGTCTCCGTCGAAGAATGTGGCGTAGACTTCATTCATGGCAGAAAAATCGGCGAGGTCGGTCATGAACACCCCGACGCGGCAGACGCGGGAAAAGTCGGTCCCCGCGGTTTCGAGAATGGCTTTGATATTGGTCAGGCTCTGACGCGTCTGGTTTTCGATGCCTTCGGCCAGTGTGCCTGTCTCGGGGTTCACGGGGAGCTGGCCGGAGACGTAGAGGGTATCTCCCTTGATGACGGCCTGTGAGTAAGGCCCGATGGCTTTGGGGGCCTTCGGTGAGCTGACGATCTTTTTCTTCATTTACTCCTCCTGATACAACGTTTGAACGTTGATGTTGTTTTTTGTCATGGAGACAGTAAAAAGCAACTCATGTGCCAAAAATGATAATTTTTACATAAGAGAATGAAAATACAATTTTTTTAAGGGGTCTTAACGGGGTGCGGTGTCATTTTAAGGTCCGAATGTGTTATCGTTTTGATAATAATTTTCAAAATGATAATCATGGGCTGGAGGCGTTGATTTAGGCGATGAAAAGGGTAGACTCTCTGATATCTCTTCTGATTATGGATCATTGGTGCTATACCTCTCGGCGAATTGTGGATGACGCGGGAACTATCAAAATGATAATAGACGAATTGTGAAGGGAAGACCGGTATGCTTTATGCGATTGAAGAGTCCATCAGGAAATTTGCCCATGTCATTGCCGTTGTGGTGGGTATCGATGTGGAGGTGGTGGGGGCGGATCTGAAACGAATCGCCGGGACGGGCCGGTATTCAGAAGGGGATGGGAAGAGCATCGAGGATGAAGGAGAGGTCTACCGCCACGCCCTGAAAACCGGGCGGCCGGTGTGCATCGACGACCCGAAGAACGACCCCATCTGTTTTAATTGCAAGAACAGGCAGGGGTGTGAGGAGAAACTCACCCTCTGTTCCCCGATTCTCCGTGACGGGCAGGCCATAGGGGTTATCGGCATTATTTGTTTCACGGAACAGGATAAGCGGACCATCTTGAAGCACAGGAACAATTACGGGGCGTTCCTCTCCATGATGGCCGACCTCATCTCCGCCAAGGCCGAGGATTATCACCATATCACCGAGACCACGCAGACCCTTGACGTTCTGCGGCAGGTGATGGACGTGCACGCCGGGGGCATGTTTGTCTTTGGTTCCGAGGGGAGCGTGACCTACGCCAATGCCCACGCCAGAAAAGAGCTGGGGATCGAAGACCCCGGTGATACCGTGTCGGTTCAGCTGATTCCCACCGGTAATACCGTGGGAGATGCCGAAGAGTACGAACTCCACTTCGGGGAGCAGCATCTGGTGATTATGGGGCAGATGGTGGATCTGAAAAAAGACGATCCGAGGTTTTCACGGGTGATGCTCTTCGAGACCCAGATCGATTTTACCCGAAAGGTGTCCAGCCTCACCTCCTCTGCCGGCGGCGAGGGGCTCGACGCCATCCTTGGGATGTCCCCCGCCATCCGGCGGCTCAAAGAGCAGGTGATGGCCATTACCACCTCCTCCTCCACGGTGCTGATCAGTGGGAGAAGCGGCACGGGAAAGGAGCTGTTCGCCCGGGCCATTCATCATGAGAGTGATCGCCGGGAGCAGCCCTTCGTGGCCATCAACTGCGGGGCGATTCCCGATACTCTTCTTGAAAGCGAGTTGTTCGGGTACACCTCGGGGGCCTTTACCGGCGCAAGTCCCGGGGGCCGTATCGGAAAATTTGAGCTGGCACACAAAGGGGTACTCTTCCTCGACGAGATTAGCTCCATGCCCCTTTACCTTCAGGTGAAGCTGCTGCGGGTACTCCAGGAACGTAAAGTCGAGCGGCTGGGAGCCAACAAGCCCATTGATGTAGACATCCGGGTGGTCGCCGCCACCAACGATGATTTGCCGGAGCTCATCACTAAAAATATGTTCAGAAGCGACCTCTACTACCGCCTCAACGTCATCCCTTTGGACATCCCCCCCTTATGCGATCGCCCCGAAGATATCGATCTTTTGGCCGACTATTTTCTTGAAAAATACAGCCGCCGTTTCAGCAAGCGATTCAAGAAAATTGAAGTGACCACCATGGATCGGCTCCGCAGTTATGCCTGGCCGGGTAATGTGCGGGAGTTTGAAAATATCATCGAGTTTATGGTCAACATGATGCCGGCGGACGGCATCATCGATGATTCCCTCCTGCCGCCTCGGATTCGGGATCTCCATGAGGCCTGCACCGATGGGATTTCGATCAAGGAGACCGCCGTCCTTCCCCTCAAGGCGGTGGAAAAGCGGGTCATCGCAGAGGCGGTGGCGCTCTATGGCAGCGACACCAAGGGCAAACGCACGGCCGCTACGGCCCTGGGGATCGGGGTGGCCACTCTGTACCGGAAAATTCGGGAGTATGGGATTGAGTCGTGAATGGTGAGTCGTTGGCAGGAAAAGGCCGGGGAGCCCGTTTTTATGTTGTGATGGAAGGGGGCGCTTAAAATGTGCTCAAGACGAGCCTCCGGCGCTCCTGCCGGGGGGCCCCTTCTGCGATGTTTGACAAAGGGGTTTGCATTGACCCGATGATAAACGTGCTCAATAAGGGGGCCATCTTTTATTGAAATGGTATCGAAATGGGAAATATATCTCCACTGACACGAAAAACCTGGCCCCTATTTTCCTATTTTATAAATTCTGACTCCAGGCCGCTGCTCTGGGGCACCGCCTGAATGAGGCGATCCGTGTTGCTTTTTTTGATGGGGCTGCCGGATATTCCAAGAATTCGTTTCTGCATTGTACACATCATCTTTTATAATTTAAGTCATCGATTTACCTTGCACATCCATGCTTATACGCCCACCGGGCCCTAAGGGTCTGTAGCCGCTGTTACAGTGTGGAAAAAAAACGGTGGCTCGTTCAGTCTGTATTTTTGCCTCCGGTGGCCCGGAGGGAACCCGGTTTTTGAAAATGGTTTGCCTTCGATAACGGGAGAGATGTCTCAACGGATAAGAAAATCGGACCTCTCTATCTACACCGGATCCATGGTGTGCCGGATCACGATTTCAACTGCACTGTTCGGGCATAGGGTGTAGCAGTCTCCGCAGACATCGCATTTGGCATGATCGATCACGAATCGATGGTTTTTTTGGTATATGGCCTTAAATGAACATTTATCCATGCACGCACCGCAGCCAGTGCAACCCTTTGTGATGCGCATGCCCTGAAACGGGATCTTTTGACCGCCAAAGCAAAAGTGGGTGCGCAGTAATTTATGGGGGCGGTGCTCCATTTCAAAATCAAAATCGAACACCTCTCCCCATGCCCGATGAAGGCAAAATGTCGTTATGGCTGGATACTTTTCGATGTCCATGACCCCGAGTCTGAACATCTTATTTTCTGTGGCCTTGGTCTTTAGATTCTCGAGGGCGATCTCCTTGATGTCACCGGTGGCACGGATGGTATACCCAGGGGTAAAACAGGGCATCCCCTCATCGTTGTGGCGAATTGCGGTTGTGGGATACATGCCGCAAATGGAGACTTTTTCTGTCTCTTTTAGCTGCTTGTAGAAGGCTTTGGTGGTCATGGTTCTGAAGTATAGTCCCTCTTCATCCCAGGCAAATAGATGGGCGATTCGTGTTTGAGGGACATTCCTGTCGATGGTGGCAAAGACAAGGCTGCCGATCTGATCAAATTTTTTATAAATGTCTGCAATCTTCATTTGGGTGTACTCCGTGTTTTAAATTTTTTATTGTATGGGTTGGCAACCTTACTCTGCCGGGGGATTCCGGGGTTAATCGTCGCCGCCTTTGGCTTTAAATTTATCCCGGTTCATAAATTTGAGTCTTGTTTGTCACATTTTTTTAAAGTGTGGCCCTTATGAGATCCAAGTTTTTGCCTGATTTGAAAGATCGGGCTTGGTAAACAGGTATCGTCAGGTAACTTCTATTTAATCCAGAATCAAAGGCGGATCAGCGTATAGGTTGGCCTGCTTTTCACGCCGACTTTAACCATAGAAGGCATTTTAGCCGGGCGCATGCGCGAACCCGGCCCCCAGGGCCATGAAGATCAGGGCACTGATAAGGCCGCCAGATAGGGCAAAGGGCATTTGGCTCCGGACATGGTCCATGACCTCCACCTCCGCGACCATGGCGGCCAGGATGGTGGAATCGGAAATAGGGGAGCAGTGATCGCCGAAGACGGCACCAGAGATCGCGGCGCCCAGGACCAGGGGGATGTTCACCCCCAAGGCGGCCGCCAGGGGGATCGTGATGGGAACAAGGATGGAGAGGGTTCCACCGCTTGTACCCGTCATAAAGGAGATGAGGGCGCCGGAGACAAAGACCATGACCGGTACGAGGGCCGGTTCGGTGTGTTGCCCGATACTCGCCAGGAAGAGCCCGGTGCCCAGACGGTTCAAGAGGTCGCTCAAGGCGAAAGAGAGGGTGAGGATCAGGGCGATCTCCAGGTAGGCTGCCACTCCTTTGAGGCACCAGTCGATATACCCTCGGGCGTCCACAATCCCACGGGCCAGGTAAAAGAGGCCCGTGGCCAGCAGGGTGACAACGATGCCGGTAAAAATGGCCGTCGAGCCGTCCCCCTTCAGGATATCTCCGCCGCCAGAGGCATAGAGCAGGCCAAAGATGCTGAAGATAAGAAAGGCCAGGGGCAGCAGCATGTCTATGGGCATGGGCTGCGCCCCACATGGCTTCGGCTCTTCTAGGGAGCGATTGTCTTGCGCCAGGGGTGCCGAGGCAAACGTCATCTGTCTCTGGCCGAATACGGTGATCCCGACGATGATGAGGGAGAGGATGGAGTAGATTTGGAAAGGCACCGCCTTGAGAATAAAGCCGAAAGGGTCTCCGCTGATCACCCCGTTGGAGACCTGGACGCCGAGGAGAGCCGTGAGAAAGGCTCCGGCGGCGGTGATGGGAGAGAGGAAGGCCACGGGAGAGGAGGTGGAGTCGAGGATATAGGCCAGTTTTTCTCGGGACCCCTTGTATTTGTCGAAGAGTGGCTTCGTGGAGACGCCGCTTATCACAATGGAGCTTGTGCCGTCTATGAACAGAGCCATCCCCAGAACATAGGCCAGGGCTTCGGCCCCCATGAGGCTCCGCACCCCGCCCTTTTTTTCCGCCAAGAGCCTTACAAACCCGGCCACTCCGCCCGAGGCCTCGATCACGTGGACAAATGCCCCGGTGAGTAGGGCGAAGAGAATCGACTTGGCTGACCAGTCGTTCTGAAACACAGAGGCGATGGAGTCGATGCCTGAAAAGAGAGTCCCCTGGCCGAGATCAAGGATGAACCCTCCAGCCACCAGCCCGGAGAGCAGGGCGAGGATCACGTTTCGGGAGAGGAACACCAGGGCCAGGGTCAGGCCTACCGGGATGAGGGAGAGCATGCCGAAATTCATGGTGTGCACCTTACTGCTCGATCGGTTGGGTATCTCTTTTTATTGCGGTCCATCATTTTTTCCCATGGTGAAAGTTAAGGGGCGCCAGGGTGGCTCGGCCATCTCTGGGTGTATAAAGTTTGATATCAAACTATAAGCCCCAAAAAAAACCCGGAAAGAGGCATCCCGGGTAGGCATGAGGTCGTATCAGAAATTGTTGAGTATTCGTTCTAAGAGCCGCACCGCCTGCTCTCTCTCGTCGTTCGAGAATCCCTTAAAGGTTGTGGAGAGGAGCTTGGCCGAGACATATTCAAAGTCCGGTTTCAGCTCTTTCCCCTTACTGGTGAGGCCGATGAGCGTGACCCGGCTGTCGGACGGATCGCTTTGTTTTTTCACGTATTCGAGCTTAATGAGCTTGTTGATAAGGGCCGTAACCGTGGACTTGTCACGTCCAATCCGTTCTGCCAGCTCTTTCATGGGCAGGGGAGAGCTTCGGAATAGATTGACAAGGATGTCCCCGTGG
Organism: Desulfobacteraceae bacterium; assembly: GCA_013619155.1. GTDB lineage: Bacteria > Desulfobacterota > Desulfobacteria > Desulfobacterales > Desulfolunaceae > Desulfoluna. The sequence continues at coordinate 6,981 of JABXKT010000058.1, read as the reverse complement.
GACGGAGCAAGCCCTTCGATGCCCAGTTCTTTAAGCTTTGTCATGATAAATGCGTTCGATTTTTCCCTGGTTTTTGAAACCAGGGCGATGATGTGGTCTGTCTTCACTGCCAGCTCCTTATGTGTTGATACCGGGTATATATAGTTTGATGTCAAACATATGTCAATCCATTTAGCCGCACTGCGCTGGACGGCTTGCCCTTTAAAAAGCGTGAAAAAGATGAATTGATGTGTGTGATAAAATGATTTTCCATGATCTATGCCGTGGATGTGTTGGGTTTTTCTATTATGGACAACCATTTCCATCTGCTGATTGAGATGAGCCCGGGGGGTATGCTTATCGATGACGAGGTTAGGCGGCGATTTATCTCCCTTTATAATTAAGGGGGCCGAATTTCCCGAAGGGCGGATGACGCATTTCAGGGAGCGGTTTTCCAGTCTGTCGCATTATGTGAAGGACATTAAGCAGACCTTTTCCCTGTATTACAATCGAAAAATGGGACGAAAGGGGACTCTGTGGGCGAGCGGTTTAAGAGCGTCATCGCCTATAAGGGGAGTCCGGTGATTCATTGCCTGGCCTATATCGATCTGAACGCGGTGCATGCAGGCATCGTAAGGCGTCTTTAAAGATTACCGATGGTGCTCTATCGGGTATCATGTCCAGGCTGATAATCGGGACGGTTTTCTCTCTCTATAGTTCGGGCTGGCGGAATTTGGCGTTGAGAATGATCAGAGCTTGAAAACAGTATCGGGCATCCCTTTACCACGCCGGAGCTATCGATAAACGGGGAGAGGCCAAGATCTCAAAAAAGGTCCTGTCTGAAGAGATCTCTAACGATTTCGAGCTGAATAGAATGAGGCGATTTAGGTCTCGGACGCGGTACTTCACCGATTCTGGCATCATCGGCTCCAAGGCCTTTGTCTCGGAGACCTATGCGGTGTTTAAAAATCGGTTTTTCGGGAGTCGAGAGCGAGTGCCCAAGCGGGTGACGGGAATCGATGGTATATACTCCATGAAGCGGTTGACGGAGGCCCGACCCTTCCAGTGATGTCGGCATTTATACGAAATGGTAAGATGGAAATGAGTTGAGTTGCGCCTATTCAGGGGGCATTTCCCTTAGGTTAGGTTGTTTTGAGGTGAATCGAAGGGCTGTCGCGTGAAATGTGTGATGGTTTGCCTTTAATAAGGGGGGCTATCTTTTATTGAAATGGTATCGAAATGGGAGATATATCTCCACTGACACGAAAAACCTGGCCCCTATTTCCCTGAAGCGTGAGGTTTTTTTGATGGCGCTGGTAAAGTGTGTTAAACCGATTTATTTCTTTTTGGTTCATGGTATACTCCTTATTTTATAATTGATCGGTGTTGGTCAAGTATATGAGTATACACGGCCTTGGCTTTTTTCGCCGTATAGCGGATTCGTTCAACAATCAGATGAAGATTTCACCTTAACCACAAGGAAATTATAATAATGCTATTTCAACCGGCGCAAAAAGCCGCGTGGCTGAAATAGCGGTGTTGTAAAAAGCTACCCATGACTTGTATGGAAACTATATGCTGCCCATTGTGCAGTTCATCAGCAAAGGCTTACCATCAAGACAAACGCCGACGGTATTTTCAATGCCCAAACTGCCTATTGGTGTTTGTTCACCCTGAGGCATTTCTATCTGCCCAAGAAGAAAAGTCCATATATGATCTTCATCAGAACTCACCGTATGATAAAGGATATCGCAAATTCCTGTCTCGGATGCTTATCCCCATGATTAATCGATTGACCCTGGGCAGTCGCGGATTAGACTTTGGGTGCGGCCCTGGACCAACACTTTCTCTTATGTTTGAGGAACTTGGGCATCCCATGGCAATCTACGATCCGTTTTATGCCGCAGATGAATCTGTTTTGGAGATCGACTATGATTTTATCACTGCAACAGAAGTGATAGAACACTTACAACGTCCAAAACAGTGTTTAAATAGAATGTGGCGATGCATAAAACCAGGTGGGTATCTGGGGATTATGACAAAAATAGTCATAGATCAGGAGATGTTTGCCCATTGGCATTACAAAAACGACGATACACACCTATGTTTTTATTCAAAGGAAACCTTTGTATGGCTGGCTCGGCATTGGCAGACGGAGCCAGTGTTTGAGGGAAAAGATGTCATCATTTTCCAGAAACAAAAATTCTAATAATTCAAAGCTATGAAAGCCCAGACCAAACGAATGCAGCCTAAATTAGGATCCGGAAATTTCAGCCTTAGTCGTGTTGAATAATAGGGGCCATGCTCTCTATGCTTGAGACGTCGATGGAGATGTGACGCCCTTGTGTGCGTATTCAACACGCCTTTATTTAAAGAAAAACCCACCGTTAAGCCTCTCTTCAAATAAAATCGATGGAAGACCCAAGAGGAGGCGCCATGCCGCCCTCCTCGTATGCTCTGGACAGATTCAGGCGATAGATGTGTCTATCATGTGATCAGCCGCACTGCATTAGACGGCTTGCCCTTTAAAAATTTTGGAAAAGATGAACGGGTTTTTGTGATCTGGCGGTTTTTAAGTGCTGTCCCACTATGTGACGGACATGACAGAGACCTTTTCCCGGTGGGGGGCTTTTTTTATTCGGGTGATTGTATTGTGCCCCCTTTACTCCATGGCTCATACCGGGGTACACTCGTGCCTATTCAAAATAGCCGGTGCCAAGCCTCCGTAAGATTAGTAGAATTCATCGATACAGAGGTGCTTATCCTGGGCGTCATATTGCCTTACTTTATGGCGCTTGGCCGAGTGTTACGGTATATGGAAGGGGAGAAAAAAGGCCCTTTTCCCGAATCACGAACCAGACATACATAAAGGGGACCATGGATGCCAACTGTTATCGTTGACGGACCACGCATTAAGGATATCGATAGGAAGAGAGTACTCGTCAAGGAGGTCACCGATGCCGTGAGTAAGGCCCACGGTCTGCCGCGAGAGCTCATCGTCGTTGTAATTAAGGAGAACGATCCCGAGAATGTGAGTGTCGGGGGCCAGCTGATTATCGACCGTTGAAGGCACATGAGGGGGCTCTAAATCCTTATTGACCCCGGTTTTTTATTGATCCGGGATATTCGGATCATGAAGGGGCTTTTTTTTTCGCGTCCCCGGAATCTGTCCATAATTTTTTTTATCTGCCCTGGCCTCTGCCCGGAAATGATGGCTATTTCGAGTGGAAGCGTGGCAGAAAAAGGAGATTTAAAGGTATGAAAACCCTGGTGATCTGTTTTTCTCAGACGGGTAATACACGAAGAGTCGCCGAAAGAATCCGAGATGGAATTTTTGAACACACCGGGCAGTGCGATCTGGTGAATATGAAGGATGTGGATACCCAATTATTAAACGGCTATGATGTGGTGGGCCTGGGGTGTCCGGTGTTTTACTTTAAGGAGCCGTTTCATGTCCTTCATTTCATTGAAGGCTTGCCCCCTTTAAACACTCAGCCCTGGTTTGTCTTCTGCTCCCACGGAGCGGTCATGGGCCAGGCCCTTTTCTCCATGGCCGCCTCCCTTGAAAAAAAGGGGGCCCTCGTTATCGGATCCCACCATACCTATGCAGATATCACCGTGCCCTTTTACCCGAAGCATACCCTAACCTCGGGACATCCCGATGATACGGATCTAATGGCCGCCGTCGATTTTGGCCGATCCATCGCCGGGTGCGCTCAATCGGTGGCGAAAGGCGACACCCGGTGCATCACCCGACCATCGGAGGGTTTAGAGGCGTGGGCACGGGATATGGCAGCTATGTGTACTCCGGCCTCCCTAGCCGAGAGGATGCCCGCCCTCTCCATTAACCTGGAGACATGTATTCAGTGTGGTGAGTGTGAGGATGCATGTCCGGTGGGGGGCATCGATATGGGATGTGATCCGCCCCGGATCCAAGAGCCGTGTATCTACTGTTTTCACTGTGCCAGTATATGCCCCACCTGTTCCATCGAGGCGGAGTGGGGTCCCCTGGTGGCGAGTGCCCCGGAGAAATATCAGCGCTATACCCACTCTTTAAATAGGGCCGAAGAGCGTGGCGAATTTCGCTGGCTTGTCGATCCGGAGACGGTAGATTGCAGCCAGCCCCTTTATAAGGAGCGGAAACGGGAGATAAAATCATGACCGCCTCCCCTCGTTGAGATACCGTTAACCAGGTCAAGGATCGTCCCTGGCCTGGGTTTTTTATGCCTTCTCAGCACCCATCCTTAGAGTGTATGGCGTCGTATTCGGCCCTATATTTCCTCGAGAGGCCCGTCACATTCATAAACCTGGGATCCAGGGGCCCAGCCCGTGGCCGGGCGTGTCGATTTAATCGGAAAAACGTGTATTTTAGACGTTTACACTCCAAATATATGGCCGTCACTGTTTACAAAAATTAGAGATACGGCGGGTCCTACCCACCCGAATTACTTAGGGCTTTGGCAAAAAATAAGCATCCGAATTTCATAAGAATAGCGCTGTGATTTGTCCCGAGGAGCGGGGCAAAGCGCAGCGGTCACCCGCTTTCGAGGTGTTTTTGCCTCACGTGGCTTCGCCACCCTCGCCGCCGTAGGCATCGCTTTTTGTATCTTTTATTCTTACTCCGGCACTTAAATCGACAGCCCCGGCCGCCGGAGGCTTTCTTTGGGACAAACTGCACTAGTTTTCAGAAAAAAAGGTGTGTAGACGCATTATTATAGTGATGGTTGAGACTAAGAGGTAATTCGGTTTTTTTATGGCCCTGTGAAGGAGGAGCGATGATTAAAGAGGCGGTGATATTCATTCAACATCAATTGACGGCCATGGGTGATGATCCGGGGCCCGAAGATGGCATTCTCGGCGCGCGGACAGGCGATGCCTTAAACCGGGCCCCGGGGATTCCAGCCACCTGGTCGCGGCACCGGAAGGCGGTGGCCTTTATCCAGAGGCTGGCCGAAGAGAAGGGTATCGAGGCGGGGCCCGTGGACGGGTACTGGGGGCCACAGACCGAGTGCGCTTTTAACCATTTGAGGTGCCTTCTCGGCGAGGGGAGAGAGCCCGATACGTGACGTCCCGAAGAGGTCTCCAATGAGAACCCCAATGGCTGGCCCCATCAACAGCCCGAGAGCGCCTTGGTCCGATATTATGGTGCGGTGGGAGAAAATCAGACCCGCATTACCCTTCCCTATACTCACCGGCTCTCCTGGAAGAGAGATACGATGATTCATGGATTTGCCTGCCATGAGAGGGTGCATGATAGCCTGTATCGTGTGCTGGACCGCGTTTTGGATCATTATGGTCTCGAAGAGATTCAGAGGCTGCGCTTGGATCTGTGGGGTGGGTGTCTGAATGTGCGTAAAAAACGGGGCGGGACGACTTCCTCCATGCACAGCTGGGGCATTGCCGTGGATTACGATCCTTTACGGAATAAGCTGCCCTGGGGGCGCACCCGGGCGGCCTTTGCTAAGCCCGATTACGACCGCTGGTGGCAGTTATGGGAAGAGGAGGGGTGGGTGAGCCTGGGACGGACGCGCAATTTTGACTGGATGCATATCCAGGCCTCGAAGCTTTAGGGCATGGGTCGTTATTTTGACCATAGAAAGCATCTTTAAACCTGATTTTCATCCTTTTATAGCCACACGTGCGGTAAGCGAGTCCATCCGAAAAGACAATATATGCCTCCGGCGGGTCGCTTTTTGAAAAGCTCTGCAAAAACTTTTTAGATTACCGCAACAAGTACTCCCCCTTTATTGGGCGCATCTCTTCGGATATTCCCAAGGAGATGCGCCCTTTTTTTATCCCTTACGCCGTCTTTTATTGTTTTTTATCGGCCGTGAAGGTGAGGCGGTAGGCGAAGGCTTTGGCATCGAAGGCGTCGAGGGCTTTGCCGTCTACCTGGGCCTGGGGGTACATGAAATAGTTGAGGGGGGTATTGGGGTGAGCCCCTTGGAGCACGACACCCCGGGACTCTTTTTCCAGGACAACACGGAAGAGGTCGTCACCAGCCCAGAAAAATTCACGCCACCCTTGGGCCTCTTCGAGGTCCAGGTGATGGACCAGCATCATCTTTCGCACATCGGCCGGATCCACCATGACCCATCCGGTGTCGGGGAGGTAGAATTCGGCCCAGCAGTGGAAGGCGCTGGTGATATCCCCATCGGCGGGGGTGGAGAGGCGAAGGCCGTAGACGTCACGGGCCGGTATTCCGGCGGCCCGTGCCAGGGTGACGAAGACAGAGCTGAGATCGGCGCATTTTCCCCCGCCCTTGCAGGCATTCAAGGTGCGGGAGGGGTCTCCTAGGCCACAGCCTTTAACGACGGGATCGCGGAAGGTGTTGTTCACCACCCAGTCATAGATGGCCCGGGCCCGGGCCAGGGTGCCGGATTTGCCCTGGGTGGCCTGGGTAGCGATACGCTGCATCTCCATGGCGTCGGCGGGGAGATACGGGGTGGACTCCAGGTACCTGGCCATCTCCATGGGGTAGCGATCATCGGACGGCTCGTGAATCGTCTGGCTACGGTCCGTTTGGGTGAGGTGGAAGCTTAGGGTGAGGACGGGCTTTTCTGGCACTGTCTCCCAGGTGGCATAGAGATAGACGGCGGTGGAGGCGGGATCACGGTAGATACCCGCCGTATCGTGGTTGCCCTGTACGGTGAGCGTGGAGATGGTCTGGGAGGCATCGGAGAGGGGGTAGGGGATCCATAGCTTTATATTCTGGGAGTCGTTTTTTATTTTGGGCGTGATGGTGAGGGTGAGGGTTCCAGACGGGGCGGCGGCCATGGCCGAGGTGGCGATGCAGAGAAAAAAAAGGATCAGTGCTGTCTTCAGGTATCTCATGGAGCTCCTTACGGATGGGTTGGTTTGGATATGGCTATGTTCCCCTACGGGGTACGGCATCGATGGAATCAAAAAACGGGCGGGGCGTCAAAGATATTGTATTGATGACGGGGGTGTACTGTATAGAAAATTTAAATAAGACCCCATGGAAAGGGGGAAGGGCAGGGG
>JABXKT010000237.1 GCA_013619155.1 Desulfobacteraceae bacterium | reverse complement strand
ATATAGGGACGATCGGATAACTCGGCCACCGCCGCCCTCACCGCCCCCTGGCCCACCTGACCCTGACCGGCCACATAGGCGCAGAGGAGGGCACGATCGCAGCAGATATTGATCACCCGGGGCGTGCCCGAAGCGAAGCGATGAATGAGCCGTCTGGCCCCCTTAGTAAAAAGTTCGGCGCCCCCGCCCTCTCCATAGGCCCTGTTCACCCGATGAACGATATAACGATGGGTCTCCTTAAGGGATAAGGGGCGCAACCGACAGGCAAGGGATATACGCTGGGCGAGCTGCCGAAGCTCGTAACGCTCCAGCATCACCCCCAGCTCCGGCTGGCCACATAAAACGGTCTGAAGTAACTTCGTACGAGTCGTCTCCAGGTTGGAGAGCAGGCGAAGCTCCTCCAGAACCTCGATGGAGAGGTTTTGGGCCTCATCAATGACGAGAAGCGCCCGCCTCTTGGCCCGGCGGTTCTCCATCAAAAACGCGTGAAGGGAGGCGGTGAGATCCGACCGGCTGGAGGAGGCCGCATCGATACCAAAGTCGCGGTTGATAGACTGAAGAAGCTCCACGACGTTTAAGGTGGGGTTGAATATACAGGCCACCGCCACCGTCTCATCGAGCCCATCCAGAAAGGTGCGCAAAAGGGTGGTCTTACCCGTCCCCACCTCACCGGTGACCTCCACAAATCCCTCCCCACTATCCAGGGCATAGGTAAGGTGCCCCAAGGCCTCCTGATGACACCGGGAGGGGTACAGATAGGAGGGGGTCGGCACCAGTTGAAAGGGCCTCTCCTTTAAACGAAAGTGTCGTCGGTACATTTTTATGCCTTGTGGATGGTTTGGAAAGGAGATGATGAACCGTGCTGCCGCCAGAGGCAATACGATGAAAGATGGGCCTCGCTTGGCCCTGCCGGAGGCCGTGCAGTGAAAGCGTGCCTCCGGGGGCCCTGCCGGGGGCCAACCTTTTACAAAAGGTGGCCAAACAAGTTTTTATAGTGACCGTAACGGACCAGCGGTCCGTTACGGTCACACACGTGGGGTCCAGGGAATTTATCTCCTGGCCAACCGAGGCCCTTTTTCTGATCACTTTGACCATAGAAGGCCGTGCAGTGAAAGCGTACCTCCGGTGGCCCTGCCGGGAGCCAACCTTTTACAAAAGGTTGCCAAATAGGATTTAATAGTGACCATGACGGGCCAAGGGCCCGTCATGGTCACTCACTTGGGGTCCAGGGGCCCCGTCCCTGGCCGCCGGAGGCTTGCTTCTTGGTTACTTTAACCATAGAAGGCCCTTTTTCTGATCACTTTAACCGGAGAGGGCTGACGCTTTTCACGCCCAGCCTGACCATGACGGGCCCTGTTTTACTGGTACAATTTACGGAAATCTCGGTTGGTGCGGATATATTTACGCCGGAGCTTTGGTTTTTCGATCTTTCCCGTGGCGTTTCTCGGCACCTGGCCGAAGAAGATCTTCCTCGGACGTTTGTAGCGGGGAAGGTTCTCGCAGAAGGCCTCTAGGGCCTCCCGCGTCATGACGCGCCCCTCTTTAATCATCACCACGGCGGCCACCACCTCCCCCAGACGATGGTCGGGGTAACCGATGATCCCCACATCCTGAACATCGGGATGGGTGATGATATGGTTTTCGATCTCCACGGGGTAGATATTCTCCCCCCCGGAGATGATGAGATCTTTCTTGCGATCCACAAGCCAGATAAAGCCGTCATGGTCCTTTCTGGCCATATCCCCGGTGCGGAGCCAGCCGTCCACGAGACACTTGGCCGTCTCTTCGGGGTTCTTGTAGTACTCGCTCATCACCCCGGGCCCCTTGACGATAAGCTCTCCGGTCTCTCCACCGGGAAGGACGCTCATGTTGGCCGCCACTACTTGGGCCTCCCATCCGTGACCGGGCAGGCCGATGGCCCCCACCTTATGTTCATTCTCCACCCCCAGGTGAATGCATCCGGGGCCACAGCTCTCGGTGAGGCCGTAGTTGGTATCGTAATCGTGGTGGGGAAAGAGTCGCTTCCACTCGTCGATGAGGGAGGGCGGCACGGGCTGGGCCCCGATATGCATGAGCCGCCAGGGGTCGAGATTGTAATCGGTGAGGACCACATCCCCGTTTTCGATGGCGATGAGGATATCGTGGGCCCAGGGGACGAGGAGCCAGATAATGGTGGCCCGCTCTTCCGAGGCGACCCGCAGGATATACTCGGGTTTCACCCCTTTTAAGATGACGGTCTTGGCCCCCACCTTGAAATTACCAAACCAGTGCATCTTGGCACCGGTATGGTAGAGGGGAGGAATACAGAGAAAGTTGTCCTGGTGGGTCTGGCCGTGATGGGCATTTTCCACATCACAGGCGAAGGCCAGGTTGCCATGGGTAAGGCGCACGGCCTTGGGAACGCCGGTGGTTCCCGAGGTAAAGTAGAGGGCGGCGGTATCCTCTTTTGTCTGGGGTATCGCGGCAAAGGGGTCTCGGATCTCTTCCATGAGGCTCTTGAGATGCCGGGCCCAGTGGGGGCAGAGGCGCTCCGGTCCATCGAAGAGCCAGTGTGTCACCGTACCGGAGAGGGATTCACGCGCCTCTTCCAGCCGCCCGATAAACTCCTCGCCGAAGATAAACACCTCGGCCTCGGAGACTTCGGTGCATACAATGATCTTTTCGGCATCGAAGCGGAAGTTCAGGGGCACCACCCAGGCGCCGGTGCGAAGAATACCAAAATAGATGGGCAGCCACTCCAAAGAGTTACTCATGAGCTGCACCACCCGACTCCCCTTCCCCACCCCAAGGTCCTGAAGCAGGGCCGCCATCTCTGTGGCATACCCATCAAACTGGGACCAGCTAATCTCCCGCCGCAGATTCTTTTCAGGCTCACGTTCGATCAGTGAGGTCTCATAACCATAAAGAGAGGCATTCTCAGCCAGCATATCCGTAATTAACATAAGGCAATCCTGCAAAAAAAAGAACGTGCCTTCGTAAAAAGTCGGCGCCGTTTAAAGGCACCCCACATCATCATCACACTGCCGCAATCGCCCCTTGCATGCATCCTAGTAATGTATTCCACCGCTCTTTCTTGTGTATCGACTTTTTTTACGAGGCCTTCAATAAAATCAAGGACCAACACATCGGGGCCATCACCAACCAAGCCCACCCCGAAGGGCCTCGACTGATAACCCTCACTTCATACCACAGCCCCTTGAGAACCTCTACCCCTTACCGTTTCAAGCGCCCCAGAAGGCGACGACGCAGGCGTTTCTTGATCAAGGGAGATATCGTCTCCCCTTCCGCCCAGCGCACCATATTACGAATCATCCCCTGAAACACCAGGGCGTGAAAGGGCAGGACGAAGAGCCAGTAGACCCGTCCCTTGAGACCCGAGGGGTAGAAAATGGCCGTCTGATGAATCTCGATGGCCCCATTTTTTCTCTTCACCTCAAACTCCAGCCACGCCTTACCCGGCAGCTTCATCTCAGAGATCAGCCTTAAGAGCTGCCCCTCCTCGAAGCGCTCCACCCGCCAGAAGTCCAGATGATCCCCGCTCCTCAAGGCCCGGCAATGGGGCCGCCCTCGCCTCACCCCCAC
>JABXKT010000057.1 GCA_013619155.1 Desulfobacteraceae bacterium | reverse complement strand
CATGGGGGGGGGCATGAGACGGAATCCGTCGAGCGTCGGCTCTTTCCCGATGAGAGTCAAAAGCCTTTCATTGTCCTGGCCCTGGACCGTACAACGTATGAGACCTCCCGAAGTCGAGATCTTCGCAGTGGTCTGGTGATTTCAGGCCTTCTCCTGCTTTTGGGTTGTGGGGGTATCGTGGCCATCTTCTGGTTTCAGAGCTATCGATCGACTCGGGAGAGTCTCCGAGATACCAGTGCCATGGCCCAGGAGGTGATCTCCTCTCTTCCCGTGGGGCTCATGGTGGTGGATCGGATGGGAGCGCTAACCCTCATGAACGGGGCGGCAGAGGAGATTTCAGGGCTCTTTGCCGAAAGCGTTCTGGGGGACCAGGCCGCCGCCGTCCTGCCGGATCTCATGGCGGTCGTTCATGAGTCCCTCAAAGGGGGGGGGACCCTTCAGGAGGAGGAGAGATACTGCCGGTTTTTAGATGATACGAGGATCCCTTTGAGTATCAGTGCCTCATCTATTATCAATGAAGAGGGAGAGTGTCTGGGGCGCGTGGTGATCGTAAGGGATTTACGAGAGGTGAAGCGTCTGGAGAAAGAGTTGAGGCACAAGGAGACCCTGGCAGCCATTGGTGATATGGCGGCTGGCGTGGCCCATGAGATCCGCAACCCCTTAAGCTCCATTAAAGGCATCGCCACCTATTTTCGGGGTCTCTTTGACGACGCCCACGATGCCCGGGAGGCCGCTGAGGTGATGATTGATGAGGTGGATCGTCTGAACCGGGCGGTGACGGAACTCCTCACCATTGCCGGACCCACCTGCCTGGTGGTGGCCACGCATGATGTGGGGGCGCTGGTGGAACGGTCCTTACGCCTCGTGGAGGCCGAGGCCCACTCCTTGGGGGTCACCTTTCGGGTCGATAAACCCACGGAGCCCCTCGTGGCCCTTCTGGATGCCGATCGCCTGACCCAGTCTCTTTTGAACCTCTTCTTAAATGCCCTCCAGGCCATGAAGGGATCGGGAGGGATCCTGACGGTGAGTCTCTCCCGCAGCCAGGGGGCGCTGCACTTAAAGGTATCGGACAGTGGATGCGGTATGGATGCCGCCACCCTTCAGAGTATCTTTGACCCCTATTATACCACCAAGGCCGATGGTACCGGTCTGGGACTGGCCATCGTGCATAAGATTGTGGAGGCCCATGGTGCCACCATCGATGTGACCAGCCAACCCGGCGAGGGGACCCAGTTTTTGATGATTTTTCCTGGAAATATTCCGAAAAGAGAGGCGTGATGAATAGAAAGATACGGGTGCTCATCGTCGATGATGACCACGGGCATCGGATTACCTTAAAGACCCTAATACAGAGCTGGGGCCATGATACCGGACTGGCTGAGGACGGGCATCAGGCGGTGGAGCGGGTGCAGGAGGCCTCCTGGGATGCCATCCTCATGGACGTGCGCATGGCCGAGATGGACGGCATCGCCGCCTTAAAAGAGATTAAGGCCTATAACCCGGCCATTCCTATTCTAATTATGACGGCCTACTCCTCGGTGGAGACGGCGGTGACGGCTTTGAAATCTGGGGCCTACGACTACCTCATGAAACCCCTTGATTTCGACCTGCTTCGTATGACCCTGGACCGTGCGGTAGAGCATGCGGGTCTCAAAGATGAGAATCAAAAGCTCCGGGCCGGCATGGGAACGCCCGCCTTGGATGAGATTATTGGCACGAGCCCTGCCATGAAAACCTTAGGGGAGATGCTCGCCATGATCGCCCCGTCCGAGGCGACCGTTCTTTTAAACGGGGAGAGCGGTACCGGCAAGGAGCTCGTGGCACGCCTGGTTCACCGGAAGAGTCCGCGAAACCGAAAATCCATGGTGGTGGTCAATTGTGCGGCCTTAACCGATACCCTCCTGGAGTCAGAACTCTTCGGACATGAGCGGGGGGCCTTTACCGGTGCGGATCGACGGCGTGAAGGGCTCTTCATGCAGGCCGATGGGAGTACCCTCTTCTTAGACGAGATCGGCGAGACCTCACCGGCCATGCAGGCCAAGCTGCTTCGGGTGATTCAGGAACGGGAGTTTCAGCGGGTGGGGGGCGAGGCCATGATTAGCGTGGATGTCCGTATTATTGCGGCCACCCATCGGGACCTGGCCGTCGAGGTGGCCGAGGGGCGCTTCCGGGAAGATCTCTACTACCGGCTCAACGTCGTCTCCCTCACCATCCCTGCCCTAAGGCGACGAGACGGGGATGTGCCCCTTCTCGTTCATCACTTTGCGGGGAAATACGCCACGAAGAATCGAAAGGTGGTCAAAGGGATCACCCCCGAGGCCATGGACCGTCTCATTAAATATCCATGGCCGGGCAACGTCCGTGAACTGGAAAACACCCTGGAGCGTGCCGTGATTCTCATGTGTGGGGAGTATATCTCCGAGCGGGAGCTCCCCCTGACACTCATGAGTTCGGAGGAGGTTCTGGAGGCGGGGCCCACCCCTTCCACCATCACCGGTCGCCCCTTGTCTGAGATCGAAAAAGAGGCGATCCTGGCCACCCTGAAGGAGACTGGCGGTAATAAGAGCGAGACGGCCAGGCGCCTCGGCATCAATCGCAAGACCCTCCACCTTAAAATTAAGAACTACGGATTGTCGTAAAGGGGCTCATGGTAAAAAAAACAGGGGATAATCCCCTGGATCCCAGGATGCGAAAAATCAAAGGCGGATGCGATTTGCCCCGAGGCACGAGGGGTGAAGCGCATATGCTACCTGCTTTCGAGGTGGCACACCTCGCCGCCGGAGGCAGTTGGGTTAAAGATGCCTCCGGTGGCCCTGCCGGGAGCCAACCTTTTACAAAAGGTTGCCAAATAGGATTTAATAGTGACCGTAAGGGACCATCGGTCCGTTACGGTCACACACTTGGGGTCCAGGGGCGGCAAAGCCGCTTAGGCAAAAAATTCGGCCTGGTTCAAACCGTCACCGTCACAAACCTGGGGTCCAGGGGATTTATTCCCTGGCCGCCGGAGGCTTCTTTTTGATTTGAAGTGTTACCCTGATTTGAACCAGGCCAAAAATTCCTTGGCCGACGGAGGTTCGGTTTTTAAACCCACGTTAACCATAGAAGGCTCACCGGGGCGCTTTTTTGCTGACCAGGACAAAGCCGGCCAGGGCCCCCATCTCCCCCTCGTGGGTGGGGCTTCCGGCTGTGACCCTGTTTAAGGGCCATCCGGCCAGCTCGGATAGGGCGGTAAAATCCACCCCCAGCCCCGACATGGAGGGTTTGGCGAGTCCTTGATGACGGCAGAGTTTGCCCTGAAGCTTTAGGCAGTCATCATGGCCTTGGCAGAAGAGGGCCTTGCACCCCCCTGTGGCAACGCCCATGGTGATTATGCATCCTCTATTTTTTGCAAATTGCTCCAAGATGGCGGCCGTTTCATGGAGTCGACGGGAGAGGGGCCGTCGCTCATCGCTCATGAGTAGAGAGACCGGTGCGTCAAATTTGAATACCACGGCTTTTTCGTACCAGTCGAGGGAGAGCTGAAATTCTCGGGACGAAGGCCCGTAAGGGGGGCAATGCCCGGAGGTTCCGTAGTTTGGACATGCCGGTGGGCTGCAGTAGTTGACCAGTTCAGGATTTACCTGAATGGCCCGGGCGTCCACGACCTTGGCATCGGAGAGCCCCATCTCCAGGGCAAGGGCCACCATCTGAGCCGTGATCGTTTCTAAGGGCATGGGGGGAGAGTCTGGCATTTATCCTCGCAAAATTTCATGATGGGTGCTTGGTGTGTCAGCGATTTTGCTGACTGTAAAAAAGGCCCTTTTGGGTCATGATGCGGTAAAAAAAAGCCTTCTCGGGGTGATCATTCTTGAAGAGCCAGTGTGTCGAAGGCCTTCGGGTGATTTCGGGCTGGGAATGCCTGCCTGCCTCGGAAAAAGGGGGTATTTAAAGGGGGTTTGAAGCACTGTTTATCTTCCCCTTATAAGGTGACGCATGAACGAGGGGCCCCATTTTTTATAGCATATCCCTATGGGGGCGTGCAGGGTAAAAAAAACGGGCCCAGTGATGGATGGTCCTAATTTTATGGGCCCTTATTTTACGTTTTCTTATTTTACGACTCTTTATTTTATGGGGCCTTAATTTTACGGGCACTTATTCCCTTTAAGGGGGGGTGACACTTGCCGTGTGGTTGGTGCAGGCCAGGGTGCACCGTCCCCCCATGCGGCAGAGGCAACAGGGGGATCCGACCCGGGACGCCTGAAAACCGGGGCCGATGGCGATGACCACGGTGAGGGTATTCATGGGGGTGAGTCGCCCGCCGTCTCCCTGGGAGATCCCAAGGTCTGTGAGGGGAAACAGGGCACATAACTCCTGCTGGCCTGAGAGCTCCCACCCTTCAATGGACCCAGGGCTTAAGGGGGGGCTGACGCCGATGCCCTCCTCGTGGGCTCGGTTTTCCGCCACACGGGTCAGGTGGGTGGCCGTATGTGTAAGGGCCGCAAGGGCTCCCATGTAGACGAAGTGGGCTTCCCTGGCCTTCCCCCTCTTCTCGAGCCCGTGCACAAGGGCATCGATACGAGGCCCCAGGGTATAGATGGCGGTCATAAACCGGGAGGCCTGGGTGAAGTAGGGGGAAAAATTTCCGGTGGTCAGGGCGATGGATCTTCCAGAGATGGGATTTTGCCCTTCGATGGTCTGGTGTTTCACCTCGTGTAGATCATACCACTTAAAAAGGGCCGTGGGCTGTATGGCGTCATTAATCGCATCGCTCATTTTATTCATGACAGCTTTGGTATCCGGCATTGTGTGCCACTTCGGGGCCGATAGATTCAAGATCTCTTGGGGCGTGATACGGGCATCTATGGTGAAAATGTCTCTTGGGTTTTCCATGGTATGAGTACTCCACAGCGTGATGGATATCCTTAGACGGAGAATTCATGCGCCTACCGGCCAAATAAAAAAAGCCCGCATGGGATCTCTTTGTCGAGATTCCATGCGGGCTTCGTTGCCTTCGGTGATGTGGCATACGCCTTTGTATGCTCTTTTTTTAAGGTCTATAAACGCTTTATCATAATCCGTGGGTATGGGGCAAGCGCTTGGAGCTCTTTTATTTTAAGGAGTTAAAGAGAACGTCTCCTATAGGAAAGGGCCGCATGCGTGGCATGGGCCCTGGGGTATGGCCGTATCGGAAGGGATTAGCCGACGATGGTGCCGGCGCGTACCCCCTTGATATAATTCATGCAGAAGTTGTCATTTCCCTTGATCATGTCAGCCGTCTTGAGAACAGCCATTATCTCTCTGTCCATGGGGTCCATAATGGCCGAATCGTAACCCCGTGCCATCATCATGGCCAGGAAGACGCGGTTGACCATTTTTCGCTGGGGCAGGCCGTAGGATATATTGGAGAGTCCACCGGTGGTGTGTACCCCTTTGAGTTCCGTCATGATGCGTTCCACCGCATTCATGACGATGGTGCCGTTTTCGGCGGCCACGCTCATGGGCTGAATTAAGGGGTCGATGAAGATGTCATGGCGCTTGAATCCGATGTTTTCAAGTTCTGTGACCAGAGTTTTTGCCCGGTTGAAGATGTCGTCCACGCTCTTGGGCATGCCGGAGTCATCCATGCAGAGGGCGATGACGCGACACTCCTTGCCCTTGAGGTATTTGATCATGGGATCAAATCGATCTTTTTCCAGGCTGATGGAGTTGATCAAGGGCGCTTGTTTGACCATGCCATAGGCCATCTCCAGGATGGCCGGGTCTGGACTGTCGAGGCATAAGGGGAGCTGGGTGGTGTCTTGAATGACAGAGAGAAGCCATATCATGTCTTCTTCTTCATGGCCGATGCGCGCTCCGGCGTTGACGTCGATGTAGGTGGCTCCTGCCGCCTCCTGTTTTTGTACATCATCTTTGATGTAGTCGGCATCGCGGTCGGCGGTGGCGGCCCGCACTTTTTTAAGGGTGGTATTGATGCGTTCTCCGATCACGGTAAACATGGCGTCTCCTTATAATAACGGTCTGATCATTTAAAAATAGTGATTATTTCAGCATCGCTTTGGCCAGTTTACAGGCGGAACCGGCATCTGAGGCGTAGGCATCGGCACCGATCTCATCGGCGTACTCTTTGTTGACCGGGGCACCTCCCACCATGATTTTCAAGCTGTCGCGCTTGCCGCTCTGGGTGATCTTCTCGATGGTTTCACGCATCATGGGCATGGTGGTGGTCAAGAGGGCCGAGAGCCCGACGATTTTAGGGGCATGCTCTTCGATGGCCTTCATGAAGGTGTCGCTATCCACATCGACCCCTAAGTCGATGACGTCAAATCCGGCACTCTGCATCATCATGGCCACCAGGTTCTTACCAATATCATGAAGATCGCCTTTCACGGTGCCGATGATGACGCAACCGGCCGAGACGGATTCTCCCTCGGCTAGAAGGGGCTTTAAGATCTTCACCGCCTCTCCCATGGTATGGGCCGACATGAGGACTTCGGGGATGAACATCTCCCCTGTCTCCATGCGTTCGCCCACGATATCCATGCCGGTGATGAGGCCTTTGGTCAAGATGTCGCTGGCCGATATGCCTTTTTCAAGAGCGGCTTTGACCTGCTCGAGGAGGGAATCGATATCGCCGGAAATAAGGGACTGGGTGATGGTGTTTAAGTCGGACATGATGCATCTCCATTATTGGGTGTCTTTACAGCTTGGTTTTGGTATCACGCATGGGGTTTTCCCTCGTGTATCAACGCTCGAATGAGGGCGATGAGAAGAAAAACCATGACAAATATAAAGGGGAAGGCGCCGATGAGGGAGGCCGTTTGAAGGGCTTTGAGACCGCCTGACCAGATCAGGACCATGGCAAGCCCCCCCAAGAGTACCCCCCAGAAAATAATGAGGAGTCGTCCTTCCGATGTGTCCGGGCCCCCTCCGAGGCCACCGGTGGAAAATCGGCTGATGACAAGGGTTGCCGAATCGGCCGAGGTGATAAAAAACGAGGCGATGAGAAGATTCGCCAGAAAGGAGAGAAACCCGGGGAAGGGCAGATACGTTAAGGTTTTAAAAAGCGCCGCTTCAACACTTTGACTGACCGTCTTCATGAGGTCTGCTCCGTGTACCAGCTCCAGCCAGATGGCGGTCCCTCCCAATGCCGTGGAGAAGAGGATGGAGAAGAGGGCGGGTAGAAACATGACGCCAAAGACAAACTCACGGATGGTGCGTCCCCTGGAGATGGAGGCGATGAAGGCGCCCACAAAGGGGGCCCATGCGATCCACCAGGCCCAGTATAAAACGGTCCAATTCTCCGTCCAGGACCGGTTTTCAAAGAGGCTGAAGGTGGCGGACATGGGCAGAATTTCTGTGGCGTAATCGTAGAAGGCGTCTCTAAGGGTGGTTACGATAAATATGAAGGGCCCGTTTACCATGAAGAAGAGAAGCAAGAGAAGCATGAGGACGACGTTGAGTAGGGAGAGGATGCGAATGCCCCGTTTGACTCCGCTTAGGGCAGAGGTGATGTAGAGCACGGTGATGGTGCCAATGACGATGGCCGTGGTACCGATGCCGCCGGAGATGCCCCAGGATAGCTCGAGTCCGCTGGTTATCTGGAGTGCTCCGAGCCCCAAGGAGGTGACAACCCCCATGACGGTGGCCCAGACGGCCAGCATGTCCAATAACTTCCCCGTCAGGATAGACGAGACGGGGCGCTCTGTTTTTTTCGTCCCCAGGGAGGCGAGACAACGGGAGACGGTGGCCGGAACGCCTTTCCGGAACTGGAAGTAGGCAAGGGGGAGGCCCACCGCCACATAGGTCCCCCAGGCATGAATCCCCCAGTGGTGACAGAATATCTGAAAGGCCAGGCGTGCCGACTCGGCCGTGGAACCCGCCCCTTTGGGGGGGGCGGCGTAGTGAAAAAGGGGTTCGGCGATGGCCCAGAAGACGAGGCCAATGCCCATACCCGCCGAGAAGAGCATGGCAAACCAGCTTACCCACCCGTATTCCGGTTTCTCATCGTCCGAGCCCAGGCGAATCTTCCCATAGGGAGAGATCGCCAGGACCAGGACCGCGCCGACGAAGAGGTTGACGCTGGAGAGGTAGAGCCAGCTCCAGTGTTGGGTGAGGTAGCCAAGGGCCGTATCGCTCACGTTTTTCAGCAGGGTGGGCGCCGTGGCCCCGAGGAGGAGAAAGGGGAGCACGAGTACGGCGGACCCTAAAAAAACGGTGATATCAAGATGACGTCCCATGCGTTTGGCCATACCTCGTGTTTTCATCAATCACTCCTTTTTTTTTCATGGGGCACCGCAAAAATTATCCCGAGGGGCTCTTGGGGTCTGGGATATCTTTGCGGCGCCTTTTTTCTACTCGTTCTTACGACGATTGACGTATTCGGTAAGCTCCTTCTCCATCGTGGGATCGATATCCGGTTTTTCGTATGTGGCCAGGCGTTTACTCAGCTTGTCATCGGCCACCTCATGAATCTTCTTCTTGCCGGCGACACTCCAGGCGTCGTAGTTGCTGCGGCTCATGAGATCGGGGAGGAAGAATTCGGTACGGCAGAGTTTAAAGGTTTTGGGGTTGGTGAGGTATTGTCCGCCGATGCCAACCTTCTTGATCATCTCCACATCGATACTCTCATCGCTGAAATCCAGAGGCTTCAGCATCTGACGGAGCATGCCGCAGAGCTCTTCATCGAGAAGAAATTTTTCGAAACTCATGGCGATATAGGAGCCCAGGATGCCGCAGGAGTGGAGGATGAAGTTGATGCCGGAACGGGCCGCCGTGGAGAGGGCCAGGGCGGATTCTACTCCCGCCTGTCCATCGGGGAAGAGGGCGTCGGTGAGGCCTCCGCCGCTTCGGCTGGGGAGTTTGTAGAATCGGGCCATCTGAGCGGTGATATTGATATTTTTGGCCAGGGCCGGGGCCCCGATGGAGAGGGCGCCTGTCTTCATGTCCATGGCCGAGGAGGTGGATCCGTAGATCACAGGAGCCCCCTCTCGTACCATCTGGGCGAGGGTGATGCCGGCCAGGATTTCGGCATTCTGAAGGGTGGCCACGCCGCCCAAGGTGACAGGGCCTGAGGCACCGGCCATGATGAGGGAGGCGATGATGCAGGCCTGGCCATGGCGGGCCAGCTCGATGAGGGAGCCCACCATCTCATCGGAAAATTGTAAGGGGGACAGGGAGTTGATGAGGGATACCGAGACGGGCTGGTCCATGATTTTTTCTTTGCCGCCGAAGGCGATGGCGGCCATCTCCAAGCCATCTCGGGCCCCCTGTCTGGAGACGGGAGATCCCATGCAGGGCTTATCACAGAGAAGAAAGTTGGAGAGCATCATATCCATGTGGACGGTGGATGGAGGCATGTCCGAGGGTTCCACCATCATCCATCCGTTCATGTCGAGGTATTTGGAGGTGTGGATCAGCTTGCAGAAGGTGTCGTAATCCTCCATGACCGCTTCCCTTTGAACGCCCTGACCATCGATGATGTAAGGGGCCCCGTATCCGGGGGCAAAGACAAAATCATCCTCGCCGATGGTGACACTCTTTGCCGGGTTCCGACCCTTTACCGTGAATTTGGTGGGGGCCTTTTCAAGGGCGCTGCGAACCTGGGCTTCGGTGAGAAAGACGGTTTTGCCCTCTACCTTGACCCCATTTTTTTTGAAGATCTCGATGGCCTCATCGTCATTGAAGACGATACCCGTGTTTTTTAGAAGGTCCATGGCGTTTTCATGGATGCGGGAAAAGTCGTTTTGATTGAGTTCCTGTATTCTGTCGTACATCGATAGTCTCCTTAGATTACAGCCTGTATGCCGTACCGGGTAAGGGGAGCGGCATCTTTTAAAAGGGGCGCCGTTCGTATGCCCGTGGTTTACGAGGGGGGATTCTCCTTGATATGTGCGTTCAGTCCGCGGAAGGTGCCCCAGAGGCAGAGGAGAAGGAGAAATATCATGGGAAAGGCGGTGGCGATGGAGGCCGTCTGGATCGCCTTCAGCTTTCCGGTGCCGGCCAGGACGGCGGCCACACCGCCCAGGGCCAGACCCCAGAAGGCCCGCAGGTTACGGCTCGGATTCTCTTTGCCCGAGACAAAACAGGCCAGGGAGAGGGCGGCCGAGTTGGCGCTGGTGATGAAGAAGGTGGTGATGAGAAAGATGAGGAAGATGGATAGGATGCCCGTTAGGGGTAGATGCTGGGCGATGGCGAAGATGGCACTCTCCACTCCGTGTTCCTTAAGGATCGCGGTGACGTCAAAGCTGATACCGGATCCGCCCACCACGCCGTACCAGAGGAAGTTGCCTAAGGTGGGGAGGATGAGGACGGCGGCCACTGTTTCACGGACAGTTCGGCCCTTAGAGATACGGGCGATGAAGACCGATACAAAGGGGGCCCAGCTCATCCACCATGCCCAGTAAAAGACGGTCCATCCGCCAAGCCAGTTGCCATCGATTCCCGGAGCCGTGTAGAGGCTCATGGGGAGAAAGTGGAGAAGGTATTGGCCCAAGGCGTTGGTGGTGAGGTTGATAAGAAAGATGGTGGGGCCGAAGACGAGGATGAAGAACCAGACGGCAACGAAGACCCACATGTTGATGTCTCCGATGATCTTGATCCCTTTTTCCACTCCGGTGTAGACGGCGATGGTGAAGATGACGGTGAGGATGCCGATGATGATGTAGATGGCGCCGCTGCCCAGCTCCAAGCCGTATTGGTACTTCAGGCCGCTGGAGAGCTGCAGGGCCACGAGTCCCGTGGTGGTGGCCAATCCGCCCAGGGTGGCGAATACGGCAAAGATGTCGATGACCTTTCCCCAGGTGCCGTAGATGCGGTCTCCGATGGCATAGTAGAAGGCGCTGGAAAAATTTAAAGGGAGTTTTTTGGTGTAACAGGCGTGGGCCAGGGCCACGGTGAGCATGGCGTAGATGGCCCAGGCGGAGAGCCCCCAATGGAAGAATGAGTAGGTCATGGCATTGGCCCCGGCTTCAGGGGTCAGGGCCTCGCCACCAAAGTATGGCGGAGGCGTCATGAAGTGGTAGGCCGGCTCCGCAGGGCCCCAGAAGACGATACCCGCCGCAATGGCCGAGCCGAAGAGCATGGCAAACCAGGAAAAATTGCTAAATTCGGGTGTGTCTCCAGGCAGACCCAGTTTCAATCGTCCATATTTTCCCCCCATGAGAACAAAACAGCCCACGACCAATAGAAAGGCGGTCACCAGGTAGAGCCATCCCCATTTCTGGGTGGTCCAGCTGAAGACGGCATTGATGGTTGTGTCCATACTCTCGGGAAAGAGGATAGACCACAGGATGAAGAGGAGGGTGACGGAGGCGGACACCCAAAAAATGACCGGGTCAAACGGACGCTCTTTTTGAAGATCGCTCTGAGACATATGAAAACCCCTTGGTTAATCATGATGGTGCCAAGGCCTTTCTGGAGACCAGGTGGCCCGGTACATATTGAATGTTTATGTCATCAACAAAAATAGCAAAGGGTATGCCAATATAAGTTTTTTCAGTAACTCTACTGAGTTAATGCGTGGAGAGTGCTGTGATTTCCACCGATGGGGATGCGAGACGGGTAGGAGGCGCAGGGGAATACGACGCTGTGAAAGGTAAAATATTTTTTCTATTTTTTCTATTTTGTCAAAATTATTTTCTTTTATGAAAGTAATTTTTCACTGAAAATAAGGCATTTCCATGGGAATTCCTTATTTTTAAGATGCGGTTATTTGTCGGCGTATCACCCGCACTCTTTTTTCCGGTGCACAGAGGCGGGCTTTCCAAACAGGCTTTTATAATGACTGTGACGGACCTTTGGTCCGTCACAGTCACAAATCTGGGGTCCAGGGGATTTATCTCCTGGCCGCCGAAGGCCTTATTTTTGGTCACTTTGATCCGAGAAGGCATGGGGGCTAAAGAGTGGGAATGTCCGTGAATTGTTTGCGGTTGAGCCGGTGCTTTTTTATTTTGTAGTGGAGGAGCTGCCGGGAGATACCGAGGCTCTTAGCGGCTTTGGAGACATTTCCCATGGAGCGTGTGAGGGCTTGGGTGATGGAGTGACGTTCGCTTTCCATCTGGCGCGTCGAAAGGCTTTGGTTTGAATCGTAATGGGGTGAGGGCTCGGGTGTGAGGTGGCCGTCGGTGGGCATCCACTTTTCGGATGCGTTGTTTTCGCTTAAGACATCCAGGGTCTCGAAGGCGGAGGTAAAGTGCTGGATGCCGATGGTATCGTGATGCCCGGCGCTGTTCATGGCCCCTTCGATGAGGTGCTCCAGTTCTCGGATATTGCCGGGCCAACTGTACCCTTTGAAGAGCTCCATCACCTGATGTGAGATGGCCTTTACGTGGGTTCCGAAGGCGTGATTGAGAATCAGGATAAAGTGGTTGATGAGACTTTCGAGGTCATCCAATCGGTCCCGTAAAGGGGGGATCTGGACCATGACCACACCGAGCCGGTAGAAGAGGTCGGTACGAAGCTGGCCGCTCTTTACCGCTTCTCGGGGAGATCCGTTCATGGCACTGATGATTTTGAGGGTGATCTCTATCTCCTTGTTGGACCCGATGCGGCGGAATTTCTTCTCCTGGATGACCCGTAGCAGTTTGGCTTGAAGGGTGGGTGGCATGGCGAGGAGCTCATCGAGAAAGAGGGTCCCCCCGTTGGCCACTTCGAGGAGCCCGGGTTTATCCAGGGCTCCGGTGAAGGCCCCTTTCGTCGTCCCAAAGAGAACCCCCTCCAGGAGGTTTTCAGGAATGGCGGCGCAGTTAATGGCGGTGTAGGCTTTTTTCTGGCGGGTGCTGTGGTTATGGATGGATTGGGCAAAGAGTTCTTTGCCCGTCCCTGTTTCGCCGATGAGCATGATGGGGGATGATGATGAGGCGGCCTCCCGGGCGGTCTTGATGCTTCTCATCAGGCCATAGCTCTCACCGATGATGTCTCCAAAGGTATAGCGGGTGCCGTTGCCCATATTTTTATTGAAGTCGGGAATTGAGATCATCGGGGCGCTTTTTTGAAGAATATTATAATCCTTGATAAAGCAGATGCATCCGGTGATTTTTTCTCCCTCGAAGAGGGGGAAGATCGAGTGAATGGTATGGGCCACCCGGCCTTTGCGGGTACGGTAAAAAAAGGTGCGGTTCCGGATGGCACGTTTGTTTTTCATGCATGCGGCAATCATGCTTGTTTCATCTGTTATTTCATATACGTCGGTAACTTTTTTTCCGATTATCTCGGCGGGTCTGGTCCCGTCAATTTTGGCCTGGGTATCGTTGTAATAGACGATAAGCCCCGTGTGATCGGTGATAATGATCCCTTCATCGAGTTGATCCAGGACGCTGATAAAGTTGATATGGGTGATATCGAAAATGGGCGTCGGGGGCATTTTTTTATGCTCAGTCATGGGACACCACGCTAGGATGGCGGCCGTGGTGTGGTGGCACCGCCCCTTGGTTGTTTAAAGAGAGACATTTTTGAATCCAAGTGGATGCGGTGGACAGCATGTCCCTATCGGTCCGGTAAGGAGGCATCCCGATCGTATGATAGTACCTTGAAGGATCTATTTCATAATGTCAATTCGCAAGGGGATCAAACGGGCTTGAGGAGAAGGGAGAGGGCGATGGCCCACATGGTGATGCCCACCAGGGTATCTAAGATACGCCAGGCCGACTCTTTCTTGAACAAAGGGGCCAGACATTTTCCACCCAGGCTGAGGATAAAAAACCAGAAAAAAGAGGCCAGGGCGGCTCCAACGCCGAACCATGGTCGACTCTTGATGGGGATTTGTCCGCTGATGCTTCCCATGATCACCAGGGTGTCTAAGTAGACGTGGGGGTTTAATAGGGTGACGGCCAGGGTGGTGAGTATTGCTTTTTTTAAGCCGGTGTTTCCCCCTTTTTCTACGTCGAGATGACCGCCTTTCATGGCCGAGCGAAAGGCACTGGTACCATACCAGAAGAGGAAGGCGGCCCCTCCGATGGCGGCGCCCTGGGTCAGGGCGGGGTGGGCGGCCACGGCCTGTCCGACTCCGAAGATTCCCACGGTGATGAGCAGGGCATCGAAGAGGCTGCAGATGAGAGGAATTACAAGGTGGTGGTTGCGTCGGACTCCCTGGCTGAGGACAAATGCGTTCTGGGCGCCGATGGCGATGATGAGTCCGGCGCTGGTTCCAAATCCTTTGAGAAAAGCGAAAATCATGGGTCTCTTTTATCCTTTACGTGAAGGGAAATCATGTGATGACGCCCTCCATCTATGGGGATCCGATTGTAAAAGTAAAATTAATTATATATATGCTTAATTATAAATTTTAATAATAACGAGGTCGTACAGGGTGGTCTGTGTGGCCTTTTGACGGCGTTATTTTTGGGTGGGAAGGCCTTATATATGTATGATTATAAATTGATTGAAGCCATGGCCCGTGTGGTCCTGGAAGGGGGCTTTGAGAAGGCTGCTCGTGTCATGAATCTCACCCAATCTGCGGTCTCTCAGCGGGTGAAGTTGCTGGAAGAGCAGGCGGGGCAAGTGCTCGTGAGCCGGTCGGTGCCCCCGGTGGCCACAGGCTCCGGTGAGGTTTTTCTGGCCCACTACCTCAAGGTGGTGCACCTGGAAGCGGATCTGTCCCGGACCTTACGCCCCGAGGTCGATGGCAATTTTCATACCCTGGCCGTGGGAGTGAATGCCGATAGCCTGGATACCTGGTTGCTTCCTGCCCTGGCTCCCCTTCTCACGAGTATGCGGTGGGTGCTTGATTTTTTTGTGGATGATCAGGATGAGACCTTACGTTTTTTAAAAAGTGGGGAGACAGTTGGGTGTATCACCTCGTGTGCGGCATCGGTACAGGGGTGTCGGTCCGAATTTTTGGGGGTCATGCACTATCGGATGGTGGCGACCCCCATGTTTTGTCAGCGGTGGTTTTCCGGTGGCTTCGATGAGGTATCCGCGGGAAAGGCTCCAGCCGTTCTCTTCAATCGAAAAGATGATCTCCATGACCAATTTTTACGACGGTGGTTTAAGGCACCGCCTCGGGTCTTTCCCCACCATCTGATTCCCTCCTCTTCGGGGGTCGTGGCCACCATTGCCCAGGGGGTGGGCTATGGATTGGTCCCTCTGCAACAGGCCACTCCCCTCATTGAGTCTGGGACTCTTGTGGATGTGGCACCGGATATGGGGATAGAAGTCCCCCTCTACTGGCACGTCTGGAATCTCAAATCGGCGCTTCTGCAGCGGTTTTCACGGCACCTTGTGGCGGCGGCCCGAAGCGTTTTGGATCAGACGGGTCGTGAATGAGTCGTATCCCCATGCCTGTCAGACATTTTTTTAGCGAATGTGACGGGGCAAGGTCCCGTCACATTTAAAAACCTGGGGTCAAAGCCCCTCAGATAAAAATTTCTTGGCCACCGGAGGCCTGTTTTTTCCGTAGGCTGAATAGTTACTTTTTTTCTAGTTTTGGTGGGATATGGCGATGATTCGATAAATTTGGAGTCAAGAATTTACCTTTTATGACGATGAGTAATTTTGGGATGGTCAGGATCGTTTATAAAAAATGGGGGGACGTTTTTTATTGTGCCCATTTTTATGGAATTCATACCCTGTATGACGGGCCAGTGCCATACGGGGTTCCCTCGACCCATGGATGTGGGGGCGGGAGATTGTATATCGCCTTTTATAAATGATGCATTCGATGTGTATCATTTTGTCTTTTATCTCTTTTTTTGTTTGATGCCTTGCCCCGGTGTTTTGTAGCCCCAGTAGTGATTTGAAGGCCCACAGCGTAAGGCCTTGTGGTCACTTTATGGGCCATTTTTTTAGGTGCATTGATTGTGGTGTAGAGGAGGTGTTTTTGATGGGGAAATTCAGGATAAAAAGAGCGTCCATAAATTGTGATGCCGGTCCTTTTGGCTGCAATTGTCTATGTAAACATGACTTACAATTTATCTTCTTTTTTATTGGGGTGTTTTTTTTATTCCTATCCCCGTCGGTCTCCCAGGCCGATCCTTTGACGCCACAGCAGCGCTTATGGCTCGATGCCCATGAGGGTGAACTCACCCTTGCCTTTGAACCGAATTGGCCCCCCGTCTCTTTTTTTACCGAAGATGGAAGCGATACGGGCATTATACCGGAGTATATCGCCCTTATTGAAAAAAAATTGGGGTTTCGCTTTCGGCGGATTCGCTACGATGTCTGGGCTGATATTCTTCGGGCGGGGTATGAGGGGGAGGTGGATGTGCTCCCCACCATTGTGAAGATCCCGGAGTATGCGGCCTATCTTGATCTTACCCGGTCCTATTTTCAGACACCCGTTACTATTGTCATGGGCCCGGGTGCCACGGGGATTTTTAGTCTTGAGGATATGGTGGGTAAGAAAGTGTGTGTGGTGCGGGGCGGGGCCAGTCATCAGGTCTTGGCGAGAAAATACCCCGATATTCGGCTGGTGCCCGTGGATGAAATTTTAGAGGGGCTTAAGAAAGTCAGTTTCGGTGAGGCCGCCGGATTGGTGGCCGATGTGGCGGCCACCTCATATCTCATTGAACGGCATGGTCTGACCCAGCTGCAAAATGTCGGTTATACCCACTTTAGCTATGAGGTCTGCATGGGGATCTCCCAGGAGCATCCCATGCTGGTGGAGATCATGGACCGTGCCCTCGCCCTGATCACCCCCCGGGAGAAGCGGGAGATATTGAATCGGTGGCTCTCTGTGGAGACCCGTCCCTTCTACCAGGACCCGGTGTTTCGTCTCTATGCGGTGGGCGCCCTCGTTCTTTTTTTAGGGGGGGGGAGTCTGGTCATTCTCTTCTGGAACCGCAGCTTGCGTCGAGCGGTGGCTCGGGCCACCTATGTGAGCTGGGAGGCGGAAGAGTCCTTGAGGGCCCAGGCCGTGGAGTTGGAGGGGACACGAAAGCGGGTGGACTGGGCCAACCGGGAGCTGACCCAAGTATTTAATGCATCGACACCCATGTTGATTATCGATGCAAAATTTCGACTCTTGCGCATGAATGATACCTTTGGCAGCCTCTTTGTCGTGGATACCGCGACGACGGAGGGCTCCTTCTGTTACGAGGTGATCCATAGCCCCATATGCCGGACCGATGCCTGCCCCTTGATTCGATTGCTCTCCGGAGATGCCTCACCGCCCAGTGAGAGCCTTTTTTCTACCATGTATCGGAGTGATACGCCTTGTCTGGTGGCCACCAACGCCTTAACCGATGAGGGGGGAGATGTCATTGGTATTGTCGTCAATTTTACCGATATATCTCATATTATGGAGGCCGAAGAGGAGAAGGCTCAGCTTCGTAGCCAGCTGCGTCAATCCCAGAAAATGGAGGCCATCGGAACCCTTGCCGGGGGCATCGCCCACGATTTTAATAATATCTTATCTCCCATTATCGGGTATGCGGAGATGACTGAGCTCTCCCTTCCCGCCGAGAGTGTGGAGACCCGAAATATGGAGGGGATCCTCAAGGCGGCCCGAAGGGCCCGGAACCTGGTCCGGCAGATCTTGACCCTCTCCCAGTATCATCAGGCCGAGTTGAGACCGGTGCATGTCCAGGTCGTGGTCAAGGAGGCCCTTGCCCTGCTTCGCTCGACCCTACCCATGACGATTACCATGATCGAGGCCTTTCATGCTGAAGGGCGCATGGTTTACTCCGATCCCACCCAGATACATCAAATTATCATGAATTTGTGTACGAATGCCTACCATGCCATGGAGGAGGGGACAAGGGGCACCCTCGAGGTGGTTCTGGACTCGATCTCTTCGGAAGAGGCGATGCCCTCTTCCGTGGGAGCGTCCACTGGATCTTGGCTGCGTATCAAGGTTCGGGATACGGGAGTCGGTATGGATGATGCACTTCTCGAACGGATTTTTGACCCTTATTTTACCACCAAGGGGGAGGGTAAAGGTACGGGGCTGGGGCTCTCTGTGGTGCATGGCATCGTCCGGGATAGCGGGGGCACCATTACCGTGGAGAGTGAGCCCGGGGTGGGGACGACCTTTACCCTTTTGTTCCCTGAGACGGCTGCTGTGGCATGTGATCGTCCCCTTGAGGTGGTGGAGCGGCCGCCCATGGGGTGGGAGACGATTTTGGTGGTGGATGATGAAGAGTCGATGGTGGATCTGTTGACTCAAATGGTGAGTCGGGCGGGGTATCGGGTCACCGCCTCTGTGGACAGCCGGGAGGCCCTCTCCTTTTATCGGGCAGATCCCCATGGCTTCGATCTCGTGCTCTCGGATATGACTATGCCGGAGATGACCGGCTTTGATCTGGCACGGGAGATCAAGGCCATCAACCCCGAGACCCCTGTGATTCTCTCCACGGGATACAACGATCGTGCGCTTCGTGAGAAGGCGGAAAAAATCGGCGTGAAGACATTTTTGATGAAACCGGTGGCGATGCGGACTCTTCTAACGGCGGTACGGCGAGAACTCGATGAATCAAAGGGGGCCGACAGCGTCTCCCTTCCCCTTACGAAATCCACATAAGGGAGCCCTTGATCATTTCCCTTCTCCAGCTCGGTGATGCCGTCTTCCCCCTCTCCTTTTTTTTCAAGGGGCCTTTTTTATCTATGTCGCATCATGCATCGGATGCCCTCGCCTTTGAGGGCGGGGACAAAGCATCGGCAACAGGAGGTGCAGGTGGCTGGCCGGGTATCTCCTTTCCGCCATCGGTTCACGAGGTTGGGTTCTCGAATGAGGGGCCGGCACAGAGAGATCAGATCGGCCTCTTTCCTTTCGTACAGGTCCGTGGCGGTCTGAAGGGATCGGATACCGCCCACCACGATCACCGGAATATTGACCGAGGCCTTAATGGCCTTTCCGGCTTCCCGGAAGTAGGCCTCCTCGTCTGGACAGGTGATACGGGGGCGTATGGGGGTAAGCTTTCCACTCTCTGGGGTTCCGCCGCTCACCTCGATGGCATCTATGCCCTCTTCGGCAAGGCGCGTGGCCACGATACAGGCCTCCTCTAAGGAGAGGCCCCCATCCACATGATCGGCACTGTTGAGCTTGATGAGGACGGGAAAGTGGGGCCCCACCCTCTCCCGTACGGCCGCGTAGACCTCTAAAAGAAGACGCATCCGATGGGGCATGGAGCCCCCGTAGCCGTCGCTGCGGCGGTTCTCCTTCGGGGAGAGGGACTGGCTGAGGAGGTAGCCGTGGGCCGCGTGGAGCTGCACCCCATCAAACCCTGCGTCCTGGGCCCTTTGGGCGGCAGTGGCAAAGGCATTGACGACGGCTTTTAACGCGTCGGGTCCCATCTCCTTGAGGCCGGGGGACGTCTCGTCTGTGGTGGAGAGGATGCGTGGCGGCATATCAGACTCTTGGGTTTTTGCCCGCCTTCCCGCATGGGCCAGCTGGGCCACGATACGCCCCTTTCGTGCATGGACCGCCCCCACCAATTTTTTTAGGCCCGGAATCGAGGCCTCATCGTGGAGACCGAGCTGCCAGGGACTGGCCTGGCCCTCCCGTTCGACAAAGGCATGCCCTGTGATGATGAGGCCCACCCCGCCATCGGCAAGGCGTGTCATGCAGTCGATGAGTGCTTGGGTCACGCATCCGTCGGAGCTGGCCAGCCCTTCCCAGGTGGCGGAGCGGACAAATCGGTTGGCAAGGGTCATTCCATTGATGGTCATGGGCTCAAAAAGGGGGGGCATCGTGATCTCCTGTCTAATGTATCAGATATCTATAATCGTCTCTGATGCTATCAAATGATGGGGGCGCCGCCAACAAAAATGTGGATGGTCCCGGTCCGGTGGGGTCATCCACTCATCATGGCGGTATCCAGGCGTTTTTGCTGTCTTGGGAGGAACCCTTACGACGCTTACCTCTATCAACGATGTAAATATAAAGGGGCTGATATATCGATTTTTTGATTTTGACACGTGTGACGTAAATGAATATTTTTAAGAGATATGCCTCGCTTGGCCCTAGCAGGGGGCCAAGCTTTTGCCACTTTTTATGGGCTGGGTGTGCCAAACAGCTTGGGTCAATTTATGCAAGCTGAGGTCCAGGGGATTTATCCCCTGGCCGCCGGAGGCACCCAAGCTAAAGATGCCTCGGTTGGCCCGTCATGGTCACTAACCTGGGGTCCAGGGGGCTCAGTCCCTGGCCGCCGGAGGCTCAGTTTTTCACGTCCCCTTTAACCATAGACGTCCATTTTCTTGGTCACTTTGGCCTTAGAAGGCACAGCCGAATCGTTATTTTTATTCTCTTTAAGGAGCGGTCATCCATTGCAAAATAAAAACCGAGGAGTCTCCACCGATGTGTCCTCTCAAGGGATTCCCCAATGTAACGGTTGCGGGCGGTGTGTGGCCGCGTGTGCCTTTTTAAAAGAGCATGGAAGCCCTTTTGCCATACAGGCCCGTTTAGAGGAGAGCCCGGAAGCGGTCATGGACCTTGCCTTCCTCTGCTCACTGTGCGGTCTATGCACCGCCTTATGTCCCCATGGGGCGGATCCGGCCGCCTTTTTTTTAGGCCTCCGGCGCCTATCCGTGGCGCAAGGGCGCCTCGATCTCTCGAACTATGCACCCCTTCTCGCCTATGAGGCCCGGGGCGTCTCGAGGAGGTTCTCCTGGGCCCATCTTCCTCAAGGGTGCCATACGGTCTTCTTCCCCGGCTGTGGGTTGTCGGGAACGCGGCCGGGGAAGACCCATGAACTCTGGCAGTATCTGAGAGAGCACTGCCCGTCGACGGGTATTGTCTTGGATTGCTGTACGAAACCCTCCCATGATCTTGGACGGCAGGCGGCCTTCGAGGGGGCCTTTTATGAGTTGTCTCGCTGGCTGCTGGCCCAGGGCGTACGCCGTGTATGGGTGGCCTGTCCCAATTGTTACACGGTGTTTCGTCGCTATGGGAGAGGACTCGAGGTCGAGAGTGTGTATGAACGTATGGCCGAAGACCAGTCACTGATTCCCGCTGGACTGGAGGGCTCTTATACCATCCATGACCCGTGTGCCGTTCGTTTTGAAAAAGGGGTGCATCACGCCGTGAAAACCTTGGCCGCTCGAAGTGGGGCCCAGCTCGTCACGACCACCCGTCAGGGACGATTGACCGCCTGCTGTGGCGAGGGGGGGAGTGTGGGGGCGGTGCACCCCCTTTATCCAGAAATATGGCGGGAGGGGATCCATGCCCGTGTGAAAGATGCCCGCCTCTTGACCTATTGCAGCGGGTGCGCCTCCCGCTTGGGGAAGGGGCGGCCGGTTCACCATATTTTGGACCTCTATTTTAATGGGACGGCGGGGATCTCCAAGGGTGCCACCAGTCCCCTGACATACCTCAACCGCTTGAGACTGAAGAAAAAAATCCAGGGGCGCACGGACGCTTCGGTGACGCGGCAGCGGCATATCTCCATGGCGGAAGGGGAAAAAAAGAGGGGATGGAAGAGAGGGGCGCTTTTTTTGGTACTGATCGCTGTCGTTGTGGGGCTGCACCAATCGGGGATGATGGCTTTTATCTCCCCGGAGGCGGTACGGCAATGGGTGGACGGGTATGGGGGGGCTGCCCCCCTGGTTTTCGTGGCGCTTTACTGTATCGCCCCGTCTCTCTTGCTCCCGGCCACCCCCCTGGTGCTGGCCGCATCCCTTCTCTTTGGGCCGGTGATGGGCCTTGTCTACGCCATGGTGGGAGGCACTGGGGCGGCCACTCTCTCATTTTTGATCTCTCGCTATTTGGCAAGGGGCTGGGTTCGCCGTAAGGTGGCCGGTAGCGGTATGGAGGCCCTGGATCGAAAGGTGGCCAACGGGGGGTGGAAGGCCGTGCTTTTGGCCCGGCTTGTACCGGCCTCTCCCTTTTTTCTCCTCAATTATGCCTTTGGCTTAACGGGCGTCTCCCTCTCCTCCTATGTGGTGGCCACCTTCTTTGGCATCTTGCCGGCCACCCTGGCCGTCATCTTTCTCTCCCACTCCCTTCTGATGCATATCTAAGGCGGCCCTTCCGGAGCCAAGCGTTAGGAAAGTATAGCCTCCGGCGGCCCTGCCGGGAGCCAACCTTTTGCAAAAGGTTGCCAAACAGGTTTTTATCGTGACTGTAACGGACCAACGGTCCGTTACAGTCACACACTTGGGATTCCTGGGAGTTATTCCCTATCGCTGGGGGCCCTTTTTCTGGTTACTTTAACCCTAGAACATACATTCAGCACCCTTTTGCGGTTGCCACTCACTATTTTAATCGGGTTCAGTAATTTTGCGTTGACTAAGTTGAGGTAAAAATGTCTGGGCTTAAATTCAAGGCCTCCAGGTATTTGAGCTGGACCGAATTTAACGGTTTAGCCAGTCTTCGCTTCTTTCCAATAGTGAGAACCGCTACTTTTTCGAACTTGGTGCTCATCATGAATGATGTTGGACGCATTTTTATAAAGGCGTAACAGTTCAGAAGGAGACCATCTCTCATCCTTGGCCTTAATCGTAAGGCTGGTGATCAAGACAAAACATCCCGCTTTAAGCCGGAGGTCCTCAATTTTAGATAGATTCTCTTCAAGGGTGATACTCAACTCGTACTCGGTATATTTGGGGACTCTTTCCTCTCCTTTTTTGGGACGGCCCCTTTCATATCGAGGTTTTTCGATGATATCCACTCGAAGGTTGTGAAGGCTCTTTTCAACCTTCTTCGTTAAGGTTTTCACAGCAGCTTTTGCATCCGGTCGGCATTGGTACGCTGGCTGTTTAATTTCTTTAATGGATTTTTCGATTTTCAGCCTATCGGCTTTCACCTTTGTCTCTATCGACTTTTGCCTTCTTTTATCATAGGCACTCGAATGGAAAACAAGAGCCCGATATGTATGGTCATCCACAGATACCGTGGAATCATGGACTCGGTAATGGGCTGATGGACGTTTGCTGCTACCGCTCTCTATTGACAGAGGGCCGATTTCCTGCCAGGCGTCATCCTCAATAGCACTATGGATGACCCGTTTGCACTCTTTGAATGTCGAGGGCATGCGGCTCAAAAAGTCTGTGTTAATTTCTCTGGCTTTTGTCAGGTTTTCGCTTGTTACAAATGCGGAGTCGGCCACATGGATATATGCCCCATCGCTTAAGCCCTTTTTAGCCATGTATGAGGACGCCGCAGAGAGGAGTTCATTATTCAAGGTTTTATCCGATGCATTGCCATCTTCTGTCTTTCCTATGATGGGGATATTGCGCTCGACGCAACACATTGAGATCATAAACTGTTTCAGATCTGGACGCTTGGCCTTGCTATGACCGTAGGTGATGTTCGGTGAGGACTCTTTATGATCATAATCGCCAAAAACGGAGACAGATGTTGTGTCAAAATGGTGGGCGCGTGTGTCCAATTCGAAATCGTCTATGGCATGCTGAGTGATCTGAGAAAATATTTTCTGGGCACCGACCTCGTAAACCCTGTCCATGGAACGGCCAAGATTCGTGTCATTGAAGAGTTCAGATGTAATCTCATTACCAAAGATGATTTCATTATCTTGATCAAGCATGGAATCATAGAAACGATACAGGGGTGTGCGACCTGAAAACGAATCGATCACCATCGCGGTAATAGCCTCTCCAGGTTGTAATTCCATTTGGGTA
>JABXKT010000236.1 GCA_013619155.1 Desulfobacteraceae bacterium | reverse complement strand
TCGAAGACCTCCACCAGGGTCTCTAAGTGAAGCTCTTGGGCCAGGGCCATGAAGTCGCATATCTGTTGGGGCGCTAGGATTCTGGCGATGAGGAGAACGGCATCGGCCCCGTTCGCGGCAGTTTCGTAAAGCTGGTAGGGGTCTAGGATGAACTCCTTGCGCAGTACGGGAAGGGTGACCGCCCCTCGCACCGCCCGAAGGTCGTCAAGGCTCCCTTTAAAAAATTTTTCTTCGGTGAGGACGCTCAAGGCGGCGGCTCCTCCGGCCTCATAGAGCCGCGCTTTTTTTGCCGCATCCATATGGAGGTCGATCTCTCCCTTAGAGGGTGAGGCTCGCTTCACCTCGGCAATCACCGCCACCGGTTTGGCTTCCAGAGCCTCCCGGAAAGGCCTCACCACGCGAGGCCCCTCAGCGGTATTTCGTATTTCAGACAGGGGGATCCTTGCCTTACTCTCCTTCACAACCCCTTTGACGTGGGTGACGATGGTCTCTAAAAATCCGCTCATATCCAATCCTAATCTGCTCTTTTTTATTGATATTTATCTGTAGCTAAATGTGCCTCCGGCGGCCCTGCCGGGGGCCAACCTTTTACAAAAGGTTGCCAAACACGTTTTTATAGTGACGGTAACGGACCAACGGTCCGTTACCGTCACACACTTTTGGGGTGCGGGGATTCATCTCCTGGGCGGGCGTGTCGATTTAATTAGAAAAATGACTATTTTAGCCGTTTGCACCCCAATATACTGCCGTTACTATTTTCAAAATTAGACATACAGAGGGTCGTACCCGCCCTAATATCTTAGGGCTCTGATAAAAATTAAATATCTGAATTTTATAATAATACCGCTGTGATTTGCCTCGAGGAACGAGAGGTAAAGTGCAGCGGTCACTCGCTTTCGAGGTGGCTCACCTCGCCGCCGGAGGCTTGTTTTTTTATCCTGCCCTAAACCGCTTACCCATTTTCGGTAGTATAGCGCACCAGCGCCTCTAATGTGGCCATGGCGTCTCCGGAGTCGATGGCCTCTTCGGCCAGGGCGATACCGTCGTGGATTGTGTCGGCCTTATCGTTGATGACGAAGGCAGCTGCGGCGTTGATGAGGACCACGTTGCGTTTGGGGCCCCGTTCATCGCCTGTGAGAATATGGCGAGCGATGGCCGCGTTTGTTTGGGGATCACCTCCGGCCAGGGCGGCTTGGGGAGCCAGCTCTCCGAAGTAGTCGGTGGGGTCGATATCCGAGGTGCGAATGATCTCGTTGTGGAGTTCGGTGACCCGGGTGGGGGCACAGACGCTGATCTCATCGAGGCCGTCGTGGCCGTGGACGACCATGGCGCGTTGGGTGCCCAGGAGGCGCAGGGCCTCGGCAAACATCTCGGTGAGTTGGGGTGCGTAGACCCCCAGGAGCTGTCGGGAGGCGCCGGCCGGATTGGTTAAGGGACCCACCATATTAAAGATGCTTCGAAGGCCCGTCTCCTTTCGAGCGGCTGCGGCGTGGCGCATGGCGCTGTGGAAGGTGGGGGCAAAGAGAAATCCGATGCCCGTCTCGGCGATGGCCTCCTCTACGACGTCGGGGGAGACGGTGAGGTTGACTCCCAGGGCCTCTAATACATCGGCACTGCCGCAGGTGCTGGATACGCTGCGATTGCCGTGTTTGGCCACGGTGACGCCCCGTGCCGCCACCACAAGGGCGGTGATGGTGGAGATGTTGAAGGTGGAGAGGCCGTCTCCGCCGGTGCCACAGGTGTCGAAGCAGGTCCCTTGGGTGTGGATGCGTTTGGCACTTTTTCGCATGGCCCGGGCGGCTCCGGCCAACTCTTCAAAGGTCTCGCCCTTGGCGGCGAGACCTGCCATGAGGGCACCAATCTGGGCATCGGTGGCCCGTCCCTCTAAGATCTCCTCCATGACCTGGGCCATGGTGTCCTCATATAGGTTCTCGCCTGCCACAAGTTGTTTAAGAATCTGACTGAACATGGGTCGATGGCTCCGTAAAATTTAGGTTCGCTCAATAAAATTTCGAATCAACCGTTTGCCGGTGGTGGTCATGATGGACTCCGGGTGGAACTGGATCCCTTCGGTGGGGTGCTCCCTGTGGCGAAGTCCCATGATCTCACCGTCGTGGGTTCGGGCGGTGACAATCAGTTCTGCCGGAAGGCTCGCCTCCTCCACGGCCAGGGAGTGGTAGCGCATCGCCTTCATGGGGGAGGCGATGCCGGTAAATACTCCGTGGGTATCGGTCTCCACCAGGGAGACCTTACCGTGCATCACCGCCTTGGCGTGGACGATGGTGCCGCCAAAGGCCTCGGCAATGCTCTGGTGGCCGAGGCAGACCCCTAAGATGGGAATCTCTCCTGAAAAGGCTTTGATAGTCTCCATGGAGACCCCTGCCGATGATGGCCGTCCCGGGCCCGGAGAGATGACAATCCCGTTGGGTGCAAGGGCCCTTATCTCATCGACGGTCACGGCGTTGTTGCGGTACACCGAGACCTCGGCCCCCCCCATCTCCAGGTATTGGACGAGGTTGTAGGTAAAGGAATCAAAATTATCGATCATCAAAATCATGGCTGTCACCTGTATATGGAAAACCTGAATGGGTCTGTTAAGGGCTCCGGCAAAAAATAGATGCGCACGTTTAAGAACGATGCCGCTGTTGCCCTGTCGGGTTAAAGATGCCTCCGGCGGCCCTGCCGGGAGCCCACCTTTTGAAAAGGTGGCCAAACAAACGTTTACTGTAACGGTGATGGACCCTTGGTCCATCACCGTTACAAATCTGGGGTCCAGGGGATTTATTCCCTGGCCGCCGGAGGCATGTTTCTTGGTTACTTTAACCATAGAAGGCCCTTTTGCGGCTCTTCTCACCGTGTGGTTGAAAGCTCCAGGGCCTTTTCGATGGCCTTGGCCTTGTTGATGGTCTCGAGCCTCTCCATCTCCGGATCGGAGTCGGCCACGATGCCGGCACCGGCCCTGACGGTTAAGATCCCCTCCTCGATGACGGCGGTGCGGATGGTGATGGCCAGGTCCATGTTGCCGGTAAAGGAGACGTATCCCACGGCGCCTCCGTAGGGTCCCCGGGGGGACTCTTCGAGCTCTGCGATGATCTCCATGGCCCGCACCTTGGGGGCACCGGAGAGGGTCCCGGCGGGAAAGGTGGCCTTGACGAGGTCGAAGGCATCGTGCCCTTTTTTTAGGTCGCAGCAAATGTTGGAGACGAGGTGCATGACGTGGGAGTAGCGCTCCACTACCATGAGGTCGGTGACTTGGACGGTGCCGGTCTCCGCCACACGGCCCAGATCGTTTCGGCCGAGGTCCACCAGCATGAGGTGTTCGGCCCGTTCTTTCTCGTCTTTTAAGAGGTCATCGGCGAGTTTTCGGTCCTCCTGCTGGGTCCCTCCCCGAGGACGGGTTCCGGCGATGGGGCGGACCGTGGCCACTCCGCGTTCCAGTCTCACCATCACCTCCGGTGAGGAGCCCACGAGACAGGTCCCCCCTAAGTTCATGAAGTAGAGATAGGGCGAGGGGTTGACGTAGCGCTGTGCCCGGTAGAGCTCCACCGGGCAGGGGGGGGCCGCACAGGTAAAGGGCTGGGAGATGACGGCCTGGATGATCTCCCCATCGACTGTCTCTTATACACATCTGACTCTGCCGACGATCT
>JABXKT010000235.1 GCA_013619155.1 Desulfobacteraceae bacterium | reverse complement strand
TCTCTTCCGTCTTCCAACACATTCCTTAAAGGGCTCGGGCCAGATCTTGCAATATTAAATAAATACAGCCATTCATCGTGATGATCACTCTTTTTTAAAGGATGATACTCTCTTTTTTCAGATGAAAAAAGTGCCCGATAAGAGGCACCGGGGCAGGCTCTCCTTGCTTTGATCCGAAGCTTAAGGTTATAGAAACAGACGGTTTTCGCTGAGGCACGACTTTAAGGGCTGTTTTTTGCCCAGAGACTCCCTAAAGATTTTGAGCTGTGAGGGTCCACTGCTACAGCAGGTGGTTTATCTGAATTAAAATGAGGAAAAATATGACAAACAAACGTATTCTTTACACCGTTGTTGATGAGGCTCCCGCGCTGGCAACCTTTTCTCTGTTACCCATACTTCAGTCATTTACCAAGGGTTCAGGTATTGTTTTTGAGAAGAAAGATATCTCCCTTGCCGGACGAATCATCGCCAATTTTCCTGAAAACCTGAACGAGGATCAGAAAAATCCCGACTATCTGGATGAACTCGGAGGGCTGGTCAAACAATCCTCCACCAATATTATTAAACTCCCCAATATCAGTGCCTCCATTCCCCAGCTGAAAAATGCCATCAAAGAGTTGCAGGGCAAAGGGTTTGATATACCGGATTACCCGGAAGAGCCTGGGACAGACGCAGAAAAAGAGCTGCACACCCGCTATGCAAAAGTTCTTGGCAGTGCTGTGAACCCTGTCTTAAGAGAGGGAAATGCCGACAGGCGGGCGGCGGCGTCTGTTAAAGAGTTTGGTAAGAAGAATCCACATAGGCTCATGAAGGCGTGGCCCTCGGATTCTAAATCGCGGGTGGCCTATATGGCTGACGGTGATTTTTATGGCAGCGAACGATCCGTTGTGGTGGACAAGGCGTGCGCTGTGCGCATCGAGTATGTGGACTCAGAGGGGAATGTCTCTGTCCTTAAGGATAAAACGCCCCTGCGCGACGGCGAGGTGGTGGATACCTCGGTGCTGAATGTCCGGGCCTTGCGCGCCTTTTATGCCGAACAGATCACCGTGGCCAAAGACGATAAGGTATTACTCTCCCTGCATCTAAAAGCCACGATGATGAAGGTGTCCGACCCCATCATGTTCGGTCACTGCGTCTCTGTCTTTTATAGTGATGTGTTCGAAAAGCATCGGGCGACCCTGGCCACCCTCGGGGTGAATGTGAACAATGGCCTGGGCGATCTCTATGCAAAAATTCAAGAGTTGCCCGAAGAGAAACAAGCTGAGATTGAAGCCGATATCATGGCCGTTTATGAGACAAATTGCCAGCTGGCTATGGTGGACTCAAGTAAGGGCATCACCAACCTGCATGTGCCGAATAATGTGATTGTGGATGCATCCATTCCTGTATTTATCCGTGATGGCGGCAGAATGTGGGGCGTCGATGATCAGCTTCATGACACCATCGCCATGGTGCCGGACCGATGCTATGCGACGATGTATCAGGCCGTGGTGGATGATTGTAATCAACATGGTGCCTTCGATCCGGCGACCATGGGCAGTGTCTCAAATGTCGGCCTGATGGCCCAGAAAGCCGAAGAGTACGGCTCCCACGACAAGACCTTTGAAGCTCCCGGCGACGGGGTGATTCACGTCATCGATGAAGCCGGCACTGTTTTGATGGCGCAGCCGGTCGAACAGGGCGATATATTCAGAGCCTGCCAGGCCAAAGATGCGCCCATTAGGGACTGGGTAAAATTAGCGGTGAGTCGAGCCACCGCAACAAAAACCCCGGCAATCTTTTGGCTGGATGAGAACAGGGGGCATGATGCCCAGATCATCGCAAAAGTAAACGCGTACCTTAAAGATCACACCACCGACGGGCTGGATATTCAAATTATGGATCCGGTGTCGGCCATGGAGTACTCCCTTGCACGCATCAGAAACGGTGAAGACACGATTTCTGTGACGGGAAATGTCATGCGCGATTACTTAACCGATCTCTTTCCCATTCTTGAGCTGGGCACCAGCGCTAAGATGCTCTCCATCGTCCCCTTAATGGAGGGCGGCGGACTCTTTGAGACCGGGGCAGGGGGGTCGGCCCCCAAGCATGTGGATCAATTTTTGAAAGAGGGCCATCTTCGCTGGGACTCTCTGGGTGAATTCTGCGCCCTTGTGCCCTCCTTTGAGCACATCGCCTCCACCCATCATGATGAAAAAGCCACCCTGTTTGCAAGCACCCTGGACCAGGGCATCGGCACCTTTTTGGAAAATGAAAAGTCGCCCTCCCGTAAGGTAAACGAGATCGATACCCGGGGGAGTCACTACTATCTGGCCCTCTACTGGGCCCAGGCCCTGGCCGAGCAAACTATCGATCTTGAAATCAGCAAACGATTCAAGGTGGTGGCGGAAAAATTGGCAGAAAACGAAGCGGCCATTAATGAGGACCTGATTCGTGCCCAGGGAGAGCCCGTGGACCTCGACGGGT
This sequence comes from Desulfobacteraceae bacterium, assembly GCA_013619155.1. Taxonomy (GTDB): domain Bacteria; phylum Desulfobacterota; class Desulfobacteria; order Desulfobacterales; family Desulfolunaceae; genus Desulfoluna. The sequence continues at coordinate 1,277 of JABXKT010000235.1, read as the reverse complement.
ACTACCGGCCTGACATGAAAAAGACAGAAGGGTTCATGCGTCCAAGTGCCATTTTTAATGAGATTATAGACAACTTCTAATCGTTTAAAGATATTCGAGACGTTTTTTTAAAGGGGCACTGATTGCAGTGCCCCTTTTTTAATTTTTCGATGCGCCAATCATTTTGGGAAATGAAACCGAATGATTCACACCCACACCGTTGGGGATCGTGGCTGTAGGGTGCATTTTATGCACCAGAACCCGAACACGGGATTCCCCCGATTCATGGGAGAGATGAGGGCCGGGGATCCATCAAACATGGTGCACGAAGTGCACCCTACGGATGGAGCTCCAGATTTTATCGGTCTTCTATGAGGATGAAGACGGATGGCCCAAGCCCACACCGGTGGGGATTATGGTTGTAGGGTGCATTCCATGCACCAGAACCGGGGCCTGAATATGCCAAGATAGGGCCTGGTTCAATAATGGCCATTTTAGGGTAAAAAAAGCCGCACGGGAGTGCGGCGCGCCAGGGAGGGTGTCGTGGTGCCTCCGCTTCATTGTCAAAGTTCTGGCAGTGTTTCTTTTCTGTAGGCCCTATCTCTCTTCAACTTCTCAACAAATATGGGCCACCTTCAAAAGTGTAACCCTGTTTTGAACCAGGCCCAAGATAGATGGGAGAATAGAGGCTGGAAACCCATTAAGATGGTGCACCCTATTTACAAAATTAGACATACAGCGGATCGTTTCCTCCATAACGGCTTAGGGTTCTGACAAAAAAATAAACATCCGAATCTTATGAGAATACCGCTGTAATTTGTCCCGAGGAGCGGGGCAAAGTGCAGCGGTCACTTGCTTTCGAGGTGGCTCACCTCGCCGCCGGAGGCGTCACTGATGCCTGCCCCTTAATCTCCCGCCGAAACACCGCCTCACAGATGGGGATTTCCCAAGCCTCGCATCTCAGGCGGCTTGTGAAGGCGGGGTCGATGACGTCGATGCGGGAGCGATGGATCATGGCCACTACGGTGAGGGATTCGATGGCGGGGAGACGGGGGTTCCAGTGGGCGGCGCCTTGGGTGGAGAGGCGGGCGAGGATCTCTCCTTCTTTCCAGAGTCCGGTGATGCCTCTGCGGGTGGCCAGGGTGAGGGTCTCGCCGATGGTGATGTCGGCCAAGGCTTGATGAATGGGGGCCTGGGAGATCATGCGTCCGGCGTAGTCGAGGAAGAGCGCATCCATGCCCATGAGGTGGTAGCGTAAGTCGGGTAAGGGGGGGGCGGTGGGGACGGTGTATGGCAGG
>JABXKT010000234.1 GCA_013619155.1 Desulfobacteraceae bacterium | reverse complement strand
GCCCGGTACAACCACGCCTTCCTGCTTCGGGCCGGGACCCCGTATCATCTCAGCACGGCGCGGCGTTTCGATCTCCTCCTGCGGTCGGCCACACCGGTCAGCGGGATGGCGACGGTCCAGTTCTTTGACACCCGGGGCCAGAAGGTGAGGGCCACCGATCCGGTCCTGGTGACCGCGCGCATTCCCATTGATATAAGATAGGTGAGATTCGGCCCGAGCATCTGACGGGCCGTTGGACCGCCATGGGCGTTCCCGAAGGGTGAGCCCATTTCTGCATTTTCACCTGCCGTAACTTTGATGACCAACAGAGGACATAATAACTATTTGTAATAGTAGCGTTTTAGCTATGATATAAGGCGGTGAATGCAATTTTTAGGTAGAGAAGGGGAGAGAGGCCATGGGTGTTCCACAGGGTAAGCGATGTCTCATCGGCGGTGGGGTGCTTTTTGTTCTCTCCCTTCTCTTCGCCTGCGGTAATGCCAATCATGATGACGAATCATTGGGGGGGGCGGGGGGAGAGACGCCCATCGCCTCGACGCCTACGGACGATGCCTTCACGTGGACCGGCAACACCCGCCTGAGGGTGGTGTCGGAGAGTGGCCTCCTGGCCAACGATCCGCCGGGCACGACCATTGTCGCTGCGGATACCGTCTCCACGCGGGGTGGACGGGTTCAGGTCGCTATGGAGGACGGGGCCTTTACCTATGATCCCCCCGTGGGCCTTCAAAATGTGGATGATACCTTTGGGTATACGGTGGGGGGCGCTTCGTCTGCCGTGACGGTGACCATCACCCTGGACGAGCGTGTCTGGTATGTGCGAAATGACGCCATCGGAGCCGATCAGGGGACTGATACCGCCCCCTTTCTGACCCTGGCCCAGGCCGAGGGGGCATCCGATGAAAATGATACCCTCTTCGTCTTTGCCGGTGACCGGACCGACACCGGTCAGAACGGGGGCATCACCCTTATGAGTGGGCAACGACTCCTCGGCGAAGGGGTGGGGCTCATCGTAAACGGTCTCCCCCTCGTGGATCCGGTTCCTAACGCGGTGATATCGAATCGTGCTCTTCTGGGAGGGGCCGGCAACTCGCCGGTGGTTTTGCTCTCGACGGGTAATGAAGTGGCCGGTTTTGCCATCGAGGCCGCCTTGGGTGAGGGGATTCTCGCCTCGGGCGGGAGCGGCCATCACCTTCACGACAATAGCATCACCTTCGATCCTATCAATGGAGGTGAGGGGATCCGCCTCCTCAACCTCACCGGCAGTAATGCGGTGATCGCCAACACCATCGTGGGCTCTCCTCGCAACGGGATTAAGGTGGTTAACAACGAAGATCTGGCCGGTAATATCGTGGCGGCGACCCCCATCATCGCCACGGTGACGATGAGTCGCAATATCATCGATAGCTCGGAGCGAGAGGGGATCTTGGTGAATTTAAGCGGTACCGGTACCGATGTTGCGCTCCAGATCTTGACCAACACCATCGATCTCTCTGGCATTCCCGCCAATGTTGACGAAGGGATCAATATCAACAGTCTCGGCGCGGCTCACATCACCGCCGTTATCTCACGAAACACCGTCACCCACAGCGCCGGTGAGGCGATGGATCTCGCGGTGGATGCCACCTCATCCATGGCCGCCTTCGTGGCCAATAGCGACCTCTCCGTGAGTGGCGCCGTGGATGACTTCCGCGCCGCCACCCAAAATTCCAGTGTGGCACGTCTCTGCCTGGAGCTGATAAACAACGTCAGCACCACCCTTCCCTTGGTTCCCTCGACCTTTCGTGTTGCCAATAACTCGGGGGAAGTCAGCGCCTTTCAGTTTTTCGAGGCTCTGAACGATACCCCGGCCGTCATCAATCCCCCGAACTCGATCACCGCTGTTCCCGAAGGAACCTGCGCTATCACGCTGCCCGGTGCGGCGCTCTTTACGGCCAACTGCGCCATCTGCCATCGAGGAAACGGTTTGGGTTTCGGGAATGTCGGACCGGATATCACCAATGCCGCTCTTTCTACCATCACCCTTCAGCTCTCCAGTAATCCGTCCATGAACGATATCAGGCTGATTCTTCCCGAGATTGTGGCCATCTCAACGGCCTTGTCCCCGGTTCCCTGAATGGCGGGCGTACCCGAAGGGGGACGCATCGGATCTACTCCTTCCGTTCAATGCGTAAGGTCTTTCCCGCTCTGATGGTAAAGGTTCCCAGGGTCGTCTCTCCGGAGAACTCCACCTCGGGTGTCATCACCATCTCTCCTGCCTCCCCGGATTCGGTGCAGATGTGGGCACGGGTCTCCTGGTCTGTGTGGGTAAATGAGATCGATGTAAGGGTGCTGATCGCAACCTCGAGGCATCCCCCGGCGAAGGTCCCCTTCAGGTGAGGGGTATTGTCGCATGAGAGGGATTTTATGATCATGGTCTCCTCGGAGGCCATGGTGAGGGTGAAGAGAGGCACTTGCCTCGTTTTTGACGGCTCTGGAATGAGGGCATACCGCAAGAACTGCTCGATGATGTCGAAACCGCTCTTTGCGGTGAAGGTATCATCGATGAGGAGACGATGGCCGAGGGTATCGTTTAAGCCCAGGAGAAGGTGGGCGGCCAGGTCCGCATTGATGGGGCGAATTTGGCCGGCGGCCATGGCGTGTTCCAGCTCTTTGCGCAAAGGGGCGCATAGGGATTTTAAGCATTCGGCGGCTTTATCCGCCAGGTGCTTGTCATCGCCTCCCAGTATAAGCTTGGTATGGTTCAGCATGCCGATGTAGCTGTGAAAGGTACCGATCATGGCATCCCCGCGTTTTCTTAAGCGGGTGATGTAATCGGTCTCACGTTTCACATCGTTCCAGACCTCTCGGGAGACCATGATCTTGGGCAATCGTTCCAGGCAGTGGAGGAACAACTCCTCTTTGGATTTGAAGTAACGGTAGAAGGTGCCGTTGCCCATATGAAGGGCGTGGGTGATATCGCTGATCTTGGTTTTGTCGTAGTGCTTGCGGGAGAAGAGGGTGAGCGCTGTATCGATAATCTGGTTTCGGATGTCGGTATCGGTTTTCTGGAGGGCGTCCGTTTGGGGTGTATCGGATTTTTCGGCGAGTTTTTTTTTGATCTCGGCAAGGGAGAGTCTCTCCTCTTCTCTCATGATGCGTACGGTTTTCAGCCGTTGGAGGTGACTCTCATTGTATGTGGCCTTGGTGGGGCCGCGTCGTATCGGAGGGGGGAGGATTCCATTTCTTAAGTATTCATAGAGGGTGGAGATGCTGAGTCCGCTCTCTTTTGAGAGTTGAAGAAGTTTCATTTCGCTTGGTGTGGTGTCGTTCATGAATGGCTCCGACCCTGGGAAGTGGTTCTGATAAGACTCTTAAGGAAATTTTCCTTAGGTATTTGGATAGGCAGAATATACCAAGGATGGGGGTGGGTCAAATCAATCCGTAATAAGTGACTGGTGAATCCATTGGTATGATTGACCCCCTTTTTTTAGTCCATGTGAAGGGTGGGTGGGTTTGACGCTTACCATGCGGATGGCCCTTGAGTGGGGCCTTTTCCTAAGGAGAGGGCGTCTCTCTATCCCATCTCTTTCTGGGATGTGGTGGGCCATTTTAAGGGTATCGCGATGGAGATGACGGGAATTGCTTCCCTCGCCTCGGGTGGGTTTGAAATATAGAATATATGGGTGAGGGTTCATATATTTTTCTGGTTACCACTTATTCTCGGGCCTTTGGCCCGTCATGGTCACTAAATTGGGGTTCAGGGGCCCAGTCCCTGGCCGCCGGAGGCCTATATTTTGTTTTCAGAGGAACTCGCTTACCGTATGTGTGGCTGTAAAAGGATGGTAATCAGGTATATTTTTGGAAATGGGGCATGGCCCTTCATGGTGAGAGTGTCCCTGTGGTGAGGGGAGCGGCAGTCTATTATCCATTGATAATTGAATGAAATTATAATAGAATTTTATTCACCGAAATTCATGTGGAGCCCCCCTTTTAACTGTATAAGAGATACGGCATCCCACCATCCAACCCCAAATAGGGTAGACCTCATAGTCTGCCAACCATTGCATGGGAGAATACCATGATCGAACGTAATCAGGCTTACAAGTGTGCGTTGTGTGGAAATATTGTGGAAGTGCTTGTGGGAGGTGGGCCAACGCTTCTATGCTGCGGTCAGGAGATGGATTATCTGGCGGAAAATACTCAGGATGCAGCCGTTGAAAAGCATGTGCCCGTCATTGAAAAAATTGCCGGTGGGTATCGTGTGACCGTGGGTGAGGTGGCTCACCCCATGCTTGATGCCCATTATATTCAGTGGATCGAAGTGATGGCAGGCGGACGTGTATACAGGCAGTATCTGAGCCCCGGTGATGCCCCTGAGGCGACCTTTATGCTCGATGAGGAGGGGATTACCGCCCGCGAATACTGCAATTTACACGGCCTCTGGAAAAAATAGTCAAGGGGCCCTATTTTTTTTGTCCCCCTTACGTGGGGGGCCGATACCTGGGCTGAGCGTTTCTGATCTACCCTTATTGAAATCATGGAGGATAAGCAATGGAGAAGAGCTGGAAATGCACGGCATGTGGTTACAACCTCAAGGATAAGACACCTCCCGAAGAGTGTCCGGCATGCAAGGGGAAGTGTACCTTTGTGGACAATATCGATTATACCCAAAATATCGGAGAAAAACGCCCCGATGAACGAATATAATCGATAGAATGAAGGGGGAAGGCCGGGATGAGGGGCGACCTTTAAAAGGCCTTCGTCTGGTTCGGGTGTGGGGCGTCGGGGTCGGATGATCGGCCCACGCTTCAGCGTGTAAACCATGGATAGAACCGCAGCTAGATGCTGCGGTTTTTTTGTTTTGGGGCCAGGATATATTTCCTTAAGGGGGCCATATACCGGCCATCACCCCTTAGAAAACGGGGTCGATTTATGGCGTGATGTCTGTTAGATCTAAACAATGTTAGCGTTTATGATCCTTTGATTTTAAGGCCGAGAGCTCCCGGGAAGAGGGGCCTAAAAGGGGGGGGAACCGCCTGGGTTAATCAATACCTTCGATCCCCTTGAGGATTTTTTGCGGCACTCCTTACATTGGCGAATCTGATTCCCCCTTATTTTTAGCTATAAGGGTTCACGCAAAAAATAAATGTGCAAATTTCATAAAAAGGTCGCTGTGATTTGAGCCGGGGGCCAACCTTTTGCCTTATTTTATCAAGGACGGGGTTGCCAAATAGGATTTAATAGTGACCATGACGGGCCTTTGGCCCGTCATGGTCACAAATCTGGGGTCCAGGGGATTTATCTCCTGGCCGCCGGAGGCTATTTTTTTGGGTCACTTTGACCATAGAAGGCATTTTTTTGGCACTGAATAGTCACCTTTTTTTAAAAAATTGTAACCCATAACAAAAAAATGGCTCCCCAAGGGGGGTCTTGAATATATACAGATGTATCCATCAGAATGAATTATTTTAGGAGCGAAAAAAGTATGAGTAAAATTGTGATTGTGGGCGGCGTTGCAGGGGGGGCCACAGCGGCGGCCAGGGCGAGACGGTTGGATGAAGACGCAGAGATTGTCCTCTTTGAACGAGGAGAGTATATCTCTTTTGCCAACTGCGGGCTGCCCTATTATATCGGTGGCGTCATCACAGAGCGGGATGCTCTTTTGGTCATGACCGAGGAGCTCTTTTCCAGTCGATATAACGTGGATATCCGAAGCAGCACCGAGGTAACGGCCATCAATCGGGAGACCAAAGAGGTGGAGGCTCGGGATACCCGGAGTGGAAAAACCTCTGTGGAGAGCTTTGACCGCCTGATTCTCTCTCCTGGTGCCGAGCCCTTCAGACCCCCTGTTAAGGGGATCGATCTGCCCGGCGTCTTTACCTTGAGAAATATCCCCGATACCGATCGTATCAAGCGATATGTGGATGCCAAGATGCCTCGTACGGCCCTTGTGGCTGGGGCCGGGTTTATCGGCCTGGAGATGGTCGAGAACTTGGTGGAGAGGGGCATTACCACCACAGTGGTGGAACTCACCGATCAGATCATGCCTCCCTTGGATGTGGAGATGGCCGCAGCGATAGAGAACCATATCAAGAGCAAGGGCGCCACCGTCTTGACCTCCACCTCGGTGCAGGGGATTGAAGCCGCCGATGGGGCCTATCAGGTGATGCTGCAAAATGGAAAAGGGTCTGAGACCCAGCAGTTCGATCTGGTGCTTCTCGCCACGGGCGTCCGTCCCGAGACGAGCCTTGCCGCCTCGGCGGGCCTGATGATTGCCGACAGGGGCGGAGTGCGCGTGGACGCCTCCATGGCCACTTCAGATCCCTGTATCCTGGCCACCGGCGATGCCGTGGCTACCCTCGATTTTGTCTCCGGTGCCGAGGGCGTGGTTCCCCTGGCCGGTCCCGCCAACAGGCAGGGGCGTATTGCGGCCGATAACGCCTTGGGGCGTCGTTCTGTCTATAAGGGGACCCTATGCACCTCCATTGCCAAGATCTTTGACATGAATGCCGCCTCCACGGGTATGAGTGAAAAACGTCTCAAGGCGGCCAATATTCCCCATCGGGTAAGCTGGACCCACTCCAACTCCAACGCCGGTTACTATCCCGGCGGCGAGATGATGGCCATCAAGCTTCTCTTTGCCCCCAACGACGGAAAACTCCTGGGCGCTCAGATCGTGGGCGGCAAGGGAGTGGACAAGCGTACCGATGTCCTGGCCACCGCCATCAAGGGAGCCATGACCGTTTTTGATCTTCAGGAGCTCGAACTCGCCTACGCGCCTCCCTTCTCCTCTGCCAAAGATCCGGTGAATATCGCCGGGTACGTGGCCGGGAACATCCTCATGGGGGACGTGGAGATGATCAATTATCGGGATACCCTGGATGCCGACCTCGAAAAAAATATCATCCTCGATGTTCGAGAAGATGAAGAGGTTGAGGAGAACGGCACCTTAGACCATGTGCTTCACATCCCCATGGGGCAGCTCCGTGACCGTATCTCTGAGGTCGATGCCTCCAAGCGGGTCCTCGTCCTCTGCGCCATCGGCCTGAGAGGCTACCTCGGATACCGGGTTCTGAAACACCGGGGCTTCGACGTGAAGGCCATTGCCGGCGGGTACGCCACCTTGCGCCACATGAGATAAAAGAAGAACGACCATTATAGCCGCCCTGGATGCGATACCTGCCGAAGGCAGGGTGAGCCATCGTTAAGGGCGACTCTTCGAAGCGTCTTGTCCCCTATTTCTTCGGGCAAGGCGCTTTGGTGTTTTTAAAAAGTTGTCCATGGCCAAAAGCCTGGCCTTCTATGGTTAAAATGACCAAGAAACATGCCTCCGGCGGCCAGGGAATAAATCCCCTGGACCCCAAGTGTGTGACTGTAACGGACTGTTGGTCCGTTACAGTCACTATAAAAACCTGTTTGGCAACCTTTCCAAAAGGTTGGCTCCCGGCAGGGCCGCCGGAGGCTATACTTTCACCGCACAGCCTCCGGCGGCGAGGTGTGCCACCTCGGAAGCGGGTAGCGTATGTGCTTCACCCCTCGTGCCTCGGGGCAAATCACATCCGCCTTTGGTTTGACGGTAAGCGTAAATAAATTCACAAAACCTGTTTGGCAACCTTTTGTAAAAGGTTGTCCCCCGGCAGAGCTGCCGGAGGCTAAGCACTTACCGCATGACCTCTGGCGGCGAGGGTGGCGACGCCACGTGAGGCATATTTATTG
>JABXKT010000233.1 GCA_013619155.1 Desulfobacteraceae bacterium | reverse complement strand
CCCCTCCTGTCCTTTTCGCCTTGACACCACACCACTGCCTCACCTAATCTACCTGAATAAAAAGAGAATTCCCACCCCACGAGACCCCATCTACTTTATACCTAAAAGTTGCAAGCGTCCTTTGGCCGGATATGCAAGGCGCCGGACATGCAGCTGTAGTATTTTACCGCAATTGTCTGGTAACGCGGCAGATCCTGTCAAAGGGCGTTCCCGAAGGGTGAGCCAATTTTTGCATTTTCGGCTGCCATAACGTTGATCACCCGCAGAACGCATCATAAACAGTTGTAATGGTAGCATTTTGGCCGTGATACAAAGTGGTGAATGCAACTTTTAGGTTATAATCACACCCATGCCACGACCCCCCTCATCTTAAGGAGGCCCCATGATTGAACTGATTGCCAATCTTTTAAAGATCCTCAACTCCGAGACAGAGCCCATACAGATCAGCCTGGCCCTTTGCCTCTCCATGGTCCTCGGACTCACCCCCCTCTTCTCCCCGCATAACCTCCTCGTTCTCTTCGCCGTCTGCGTCATTCGGGTCAATATCTCCGCCTTCCTCCTCGGCTGGGCCCTCTTTTCCGGCATCGCCTGGGTTGCCGATCCCCTCTTCCACGCCCTCGGCACCCTCGTGCTCACCGAACCCTCCCTGCAAACCCTCTGGACGGCCCTCTACAACGCCTCCGCCTTTCGACTCACACGGTTCAACAACACCCTGGTCATGGGCAGCCTCTTCAGCGCCATCCTCCTCTTTATCCCCCTCCTTCTCCTGCTGAACCGACTCATCCTCGCCTACCGAGAGCATCTCCTCACCCTGATCGGCAAGAGCCGTTTCATGCAGATTTTCAAGGCGTCCAAAATTTACGACATCTACAAGAGCCTGGCCTGATCCTCAATCAAGGAGTGTCCCATGAAAAAATGGATTCGAATCAAGGGCGTGGCAGCCTTTATCATCATCACCATCGCCCTCATCCTCTTTACCCGTCTCTTTGCCGACCTCCTCATTAAAAATGCCATCGAAACCACGGGTACCCTCCTCATCGGGGCACGGGTCGAGCTGGCCGAGGTCGATCTCGCCCTCTTTCCCCCGGGACTTACCCTCACGAAACTCGAAGTCACCAACCCGGAAGCCCCCATGACAAACGCCATGGAAGCCGGCCATATACGCCTCTCCATGGAAGCCCTCCCCCTCTTCTATGGAAAAATCATCGTCCCGGAGATATCGGCCACGGACGTCCGCTTTGCCACGAAACGAACCCATACAGGCGCCGTCACGCCCAGGGAGAAAAAAACCGCGATCCCCGATCCCCCGTCTGATAAATCGAGGCTCTCCCTCCCCTCCCTCACGATACGGGACCCAAAGCGTATCCTCGCCCAGGAGAGCCTCTCCAGCGTAGAGGAGGCTCAAAAAATAAAAACGCGTATAAAGGCCTTAAAAACCGAATACAAAGAGCGCCTAGCCGCCCTCCCCGATGCGAGGGACTTTGCGGCGTATGAGGCGCGCATCAAGGCCTTGAAATCCAAGAAACTGGAGTGGAGAGACGTGTTAGGTAAGGCCGGAGAGATCAAAAAAATAAGCGAAGCGGTGAATGAGGATCTCGCGGCCATCCGCACGGTACGAGAAGAGCTCACCCGGGATATCGCCCATCTGAAGGAGAGGATAGAAAAACTCCCCGAGCTGGCCGAGGCGGACTACCATCGGATCAAAAAAACCTATGGTCCGTCGGCCCAGGGCGTAGACAACGCGACCGCCCTTATCTTTGGGGACGCGTACGCGGGGAAGGTGGAGAGCGCTATCCGGTGGTACCAGAAAATAGCCCCCCTACTGGAGAAAAAAGAGACCTCGGGCGAGGCCCCCCACGAGAAGAGTGAGGAGGCTGACTCCATCCCGCGCACCCGGGGAAAAGGGGTCACCATCGCCTTTAAAGAGAAACACCCCCGGCCCGATTTTCTCATCAAAAAAGGCCAGTTCCAGGGAGAGGGTACCCACGGAGATCTCTCTGGAACCCTTGAAAACATCACCGCCCAGCAGCCCCTCGTGGGTCGTCCCCTGGCCCTCACCCTGTCGGGTAAGGCACTCACGGATATGGAGACCCTCAAGGTAACGGCCACCTTTGATCGCGTCACCCCCCACAGCGCCCGGGATCACCTCACCCTCTCAGGTACGGGCATGACCATGCACCCTATAGGACACAAAGAGACCCTTCGTATGAAGGGGGCCAGGGCCGCCATGAAAGGCGAGGTGCGCATCACCTCGGGTACCGACCTGACGGCTGAAACGGCGGCCACCCTCACCGATGTCCACTTCGATTTCCCCACCGAAGCCACGACGATTCAACGGGCCATCCATGGCACCTTGAAGGATATCACCACCGTTTCGATCCAGGGCGCAGCCCGGGGAACCCTGGCCGACTACACCCTCTCCGTGAGTTCCGATCTCGATGATCACTTAAAAAAGGCCCTCAAAAACGCCGTCAGTGAGCTCACCACCCAATTTGACGGGGCCCTTCGGGAGGCCATCCGGGAGAAGACCGGCGCCCCCTTCTCGGCAGCCAATACAGATTTTAAGGGGATCCTGGCCATGGAGGGCGATCTCGCCCAGAGACTCCAGAAGGGCAAGAGCCTGCTTTAGCTAAAAAACACGGAGTATCAGACATAAAAAAGGCCCCCCATCTTTTTACGGTGGGGGGCCTTTTTTTGCCCTTATTTTTACCTTTTTTTTTAATACGACATAATCAGAGAAGATTTCGTAAAATAAGGGCAATACCTCCGAAACTGACCATTCCCAGGAGGGCGGGTCGCAGAAACGATCGATCCAGAATGCTGGCAAAGGGTCCGGAGAGAAGCGTTCCGACGAGAATCCCAGGAATGAGGGACAATCCGAGGTAGAGGTGGAGCAGGCCAAAACGTCCGGCAAAATAGAGAACACAGATGGAGCAGAGACTGCTCGTGATAAAGCTGAGACCAAGGTTGGCTCGAATCTGGCGCCCCGACTCATGTTGAATGATAATAATAAGGGGGGGACCCGGTACACCGGCCAGGGTGGACATCATTCCGGCAAAGAGCCCCCCGGCGGTGAGGGAAGTGCGATTGACCGGAATGCAAAAACCCGCGGCACTGATGGCAACGGCCACGAGAATGGTCACCCCGATGGCCAGCTCCACGCCCGGCCCTTTGAGGTTACTCAGGAGAAGAAAGGCCACACCGGACCCCATTACCACCCCGGGAAGGATAGATGCCAGCCACTCCTTTCGAATCCCCTCACGATTTCGGTGAATCATCAGGCTATTTTGAAATACACTGGCCGCCAAAAAAGAGCCCGGGGCAAACACGGGGTTGATAAGGGTCAGGAGGGGCACACACAAAAGCCCCATACCAAAACCGGTACCACTTTGTATAAAGGCCCCCAGGGCCACCACTACATTGGCCACCAGAATATGCCAGATCTCAGGCTGTTCGAACACGGTACGCATCTCCTTAAAAAACGATAAAATGCCTTCCCGATAGGAAAGAGGGAAAAAACCCTAACACCCTGATCTTGGCGATGTCAATATTTCATCATTTATTTTATAAAATCACAATTCATCACAATTCGGCCCTGAATTCACAGGAATATTCCTTTAAAAAAAGGGGGATGCGCCCTCCCCTCTGGGCCCATAACGGTTTAAACAGCCCCCTTATGGGGTCGAGTCGCCACATAGGACAAAAGGCACTGTAAAGATAGTCAATATCCTTATTATTGGCCCATATCCGGGGTTAAATCGCCCCATCCGCTCTCCCCC
>JABXKT010000338.1:873-1598 GCA_013619155.1 Desulfobacteraceae bacterium | reverse complement strand
TGTTTTGGTATTGACGTCGCTGACAGCATACAAGACATAGGACAAAAGAATTTAGAGATGATGCTACTCGCTAAGCACGGCGGTGGAGTTGGCATTGGTATTAATCAAATTAGACCCGCTGGCGCTAAAATTACAGGTAATGGAACATCAGATGGAGTCGTCCCTTTTTGCAAAATATATGATTCAACTATTCTCGCAACAAACCAAGGATCTGTACGACGAGGTGCTGCTTCAGTTAATATCAATATTGAACATGGAGATTTCGAACAGTGGCTTGAAATCAGAGAGCCGAAAGGAGATGTTAACAGACAATCGCTTAACTTACATCAGTGCGCAGTTGTGGGTGACAAGTTTATGCGAAAGCTTGAACAAGGAGATGCAGATGCTAGAAATAAGTGGAGTAAATTACTTAGAAAACGAAAGGCAACTGGAGAACCGTATATCATGTTTAAAGGAAATGTTAACAAAGCAAATCCAAAAGCATACAAAGACAACGGATTAAAAGTCCATATGACTAATATCTGTTCAGAAATTACTTTACACACCGATGAGAATCACAGTTTTGTCTGTTGCTTATCATCATTAAACTTAGCAAAATATGACGAATGGAAAGACACTAATCTTATTTATGACGCCACGTTCTTTCTTGACGGTGTTATGGAAGAATTTATTCAAAGGGCGAAGGGACTACGCGGATTCGAGAATTCTATACGATCTGCACAAAA
>JABXKT010000338.1:0-862 GCA_013619155.1 Desulfobacteraceae bacterium | reverse complement strand
AAGGGTATTCCTTTCGAAGGTTTATTATCTCAGTTTGAGACTAGGAAAATATTTTCCCAAATTAAAATCGAAAGTGAAAGAGCTTCCATGGCTCTTGCTGAGACTTATGGTGAGCCTCTGTGGTGTGTTGGTACTGGGTATCGCAATACTCATTTGCGTGCCGTTGCTCCCACTGTATCTAATAGTAAACTCTCAGGAAACGTATCCGCGGGTATAGAACCTTGGGCTGCTAATGTATTTACTGAGCAGTCAGCTAAGGGCACGTTCATTAGAAAAAACCCTACGTTAGTTAAACTATTAAGAAAACACAAACTAAACAATGAAGAAATCTGGAGTAAGATCTTGGCTGACGGTGGCTCTGTGCAAGGTATTGATCAGCTTGATGCTGTTACTATGGGGCATGACATACCAGCAAAAGAGGTATTTAAAACTTTTAAGGAGATTAATCAACTAGAGTTAGTTAATCAAGCTGGACTGAGACAGCAATATGTAGATCAGTCAGTTAGTTTAAATTTAGCTTTTCCTTCTGAAGCAACACCTAAGTGGCTTAATAAAGTTCACTTTGAAGCTTGGAAGAAAGGTGTTAAAACCTTGTACTACACTCGAACAGAGAGTGTTCTGCGAGGTGATATTGCAGCCACAGCAATGAGTGAAGATTGTTTGGCTTGTGATGGGTAAAATCAAAAAAGGGCTCTCGTTATGAGGGCCCTTTCTGGTTACAGGAACTATTAGGTATGGTACGCCTATTTATCTTGTTCCTTTTTTATTTTTCTCCACATTTTTTACTAGGATCACCGACTTGTCTCCAGTCTTGCTTCACCCAGTCTTTTAGGTTTTTGCTAGCTGTACCAGTGACATTACT
>JABXKT010000056.1 GCA_013619155.1 Desulfobacteraceae bacterium | reverse complement strand
CCCCATGATAAAACGATCCCGCCCCCTGCCCACACCCCAAGACGAAGGGACACATCTTAAAAAAACACTGCCGCGCAAGGACCTTTTGCAAGGGCCTTAGAAAACAAAAAAATAGAACCGGTTAAATCGGCAGCCCCCGGGCAAGCCAAAGGCCATAAGTACGTAACGTACTGACACCCCTATATATTTGCCAAAAAAATCCGTCCCAGATCTATTTTTTGTAAAAAACAACAGTAACGATTCAGCGGTACCGAAGGCACAGCTGAATCGTTACATACAAAAAAACGAGGGGTGACGGCATCGCCCCCTTCCCCCCCGCTTAAGACGCCTCCAAAAAAGAGGGCAGACTTACATGCCGCCAAACTCTTTTTCGATCTCCATCTCCATCTCTTCCTGGCCTTTTTTGGCCTGAAATTTCTGCCAGAGTGCCTTGTCACTTTTATAGCTGGTGACAGCGGCCTTCTTCATTGCTTCGGCCACACCGGACACCGCTTCGGGCTGAAGCGCTACAAGCACATAGATCTCTTCGTTGGCTCTATCTAAGTAAACATTTTTAATCTGGCTTCCACTCAAATCAACCTTAGCCACCTGCTTAGAGACATTGGTAAACACTTTATCCACGGTGGTGTCATCGCCAACACCCGTTGTCTCGGTGAAGTTCTTGATCATGTTCTTCACCTTCACGTTGATGGTGCGTGCAATTTCATCACGGGCATTGGAGGTCGCCTCCAATTTCGCAAAACTCATCCCGGCAGGTCCCACCTTGGCCGAGCCCACGGCACTGATGCCACCTTCAGGAGCCATGAGGACCCATGAGGGGAGATCGCTGGCAGGGGCCACCGGACCACTCTGGCAACCCGTCATCACAAATGCACACGCCACAACCAAGCATACCAACGTCCATACTCGATTCATCTTTTATTCTCCTTTATAAAAAATTAATAATAATAGAAAATTACCTGCGTACAAATAAGCACGCATGGGAAGACTCAAGGCCCCTTGCAGGGGCAATGACGCATCTCCCCATGGGCCTTGGCTATAACAAACCCTTTTCCTTACTGCCAGTTTCTAATTTTAACCACATTGGGATGTCCTCGTTTATATTTAGGCATCGCCATACCGGCCGAGGCATTGATATAGGTCGGATCGCAAACAATATACTTTCGATTATTCATCACCACATAATCTCCGGGTATATTGTCACTGAAGCGAACGGCCGTTGCCACATGACCAGGATAGTTGAGTCCCACCACATCCAATTTCAAGACACGACGCACCAGATAGGCGAAGAGAAAGGAGCGATCTTCGCAATCAGAGTACGGATACCAGAGGGTCTCCTCCGGAAACATATACTTTTCTCGTCCCAGCTGGGCATCATCGGTTTTATAGGCAAAACTCTTTTGTGAGAGCCCCAGAAGATAATCCACGGCCTCTTTTTCGCTCTTGCCCTCCAGTTTTATCTTAAGCCCCTGGACCATCGAGTAGTTAAACTCCTGGGAAGCGGCGGCATCAAAATAGATCTTCATATTGGTCTGAGGATAATACCGATAATAATCCACCAGCACCTTGTTGTAGGAGACCGTAAGGGATTGAGGGGCCCCCTTAAAATCAAAGGCCAACTCTTTTTCTAAGATATCGGACTGGAGCGCCGGAACCTTAAGGATACGATAATCCATCAACCTATCGGCACGGGGATACCGCCCCTTGTAGGTGTAGACCCGCCCCAGCGACTCTTTTGTGCCATCAAATGTCATGGCATAATAGCGCGTACCCTGAAGGGTCAGATAAGAGATGCCATAGAGACGATTTCGCGAGGGGAGCAGAAGATAGACCCGGTCATCCGAGTAGCCAACCCGGGCATCGAAGCCACTTTTCACCGAGATAAACCAGGTGAAGAGGTTGGCCAGATTTCGATCCCCCCCATAAATCGCCATACCCGAGGTAAAGAGAAAATTATGGTACCCCCAGTCATTAAGCCCCAGACGCTTGCGAACGGCGCCTGCCTGCAAGAGAAATGCCTCAACATCCAACTGGCGACTCATGGCATCCCAATAGGAGGCGATGGCCGGATGGAGAGGGGCTGTCACCGCCATATCAGAAAAAAGAAAAGACCCCTTAAGCTCAATTGTCTCACCGAAAAACAGGACGGATACCCCGGAAGGGACCGCCTCCAGGGCAGGCGGCTGGGGGGAAACCGCATCCCCTACCGTCCCCTCCCTTCTAAAAAAAGAGTCGTCATCGCCCTCCCCTGCCAGAAACGGATCGTCCACGATGGGCTCCCCACCGCCATCCACCGGTTCCGCCACGAGGGTGTCCGGCACCCGGGGCAGACGAATTTCACCCACGGCGGTGATTGGCTGAACCGCCACAGGGGCCACAGGGGCCACCTCCGGTGATGGGACGGGTGCCACCGGCAGGGATCGGGGCTTTAAGACCCTGTCCCGGACAAACCCTTTGGCACCCTCAAACTCGGCCCACTGGGCCGTGAGAAAATGAACGAACTCTGCATCCCGTTCATCCTGATACTGGGTAAAAGCCACCGTCTCATCTCGGCTAAAATCGTCAAATTCATCGGCAGAGACAGGCACTGCCAGAAGCAAGGCCACCATAACCAGCCAACCGGTACGCATAGAGTGTGTACGCATGATATTAAAATTCTCCGTATAAACGATGGTGGAAATCATACCTAGTATTCAAAATAAATACAGGAACCCACCCCTGTTTTCAATGCTCTTTCCTGTGAGAAGTCCGACTATCCGAACGTGATCATTCAAGGTGTTTATCATATTTTATCGTCATGCATCGTCCACAAAAACACCCAATAAAATAGATTTACAGCCTTTTTTCGCATCCATAGGCTCTGGGCGTATGGCATCCTTTACATACCATAAAAAGAGTCATCCCCTTGTGAAGAGGATCACATAAAAATAAAAGGCAACGATTCCGCTCATAGTAACGAAAATCAGCCTTTTATGGTCAACGTGACCAGAAAAAGGGCCTCCGGCGGCGAGGTGTGCCACCTCGAGAGCAGGGTACAGATGCGCTTTACCCCTCGTGCCTCGGGGCAAATCACATCCGCCTTTTGGTTCTTCGCTTAAACCAAAAGTGACTTTAGAATAGTTGTTTATCAACCTTTTCAAAAGGTTGGCTCCCAGCAGGGCTGCCAGAGGCGAAGCTTTCACCGCACGGCCTCCGGCGGCGAGGTGAGCCACCTCGAGAGCAGGATGCAGATGCGCTTTACCCCTCGTGCCTCGGGGCAAATCACATATGCATTTGATTCTTCGCTTAAACCAAAAGTGACTTGAGCTTGAGAACCCTGTTTGTTCAGCCCGATCGTTTAAATTAGGAAAAAGCGTGGTTCCCGGCAGGGCCAAGCGAGGCATCTTTAACCCGGCTGCCTCCGGCGAATCTTTTTCTCAAAAAAATTTTTCAAAAGCGTTTCGATGATAAAAAAATCAGGGGCATCATCCCACCCGCCAATACCCGTCGCCAGAATCCCGAACAAAGCCCGCGCTCTCAAGGAGATGGGTGGCCACGGCATTCTCCGGGGCGACCTCGGCCACCAGGGAGCAGACCCCTCGGGCATCGGTCATCCAGTGCATAACCCCTTTCAAAAACTCCCGGCCCAGGCCCTGCCCCCAAAAAACGGTGGAGAGCCATCCCCCCAGCTCCACCTGTGACCCGCCCCATCGATTCAACACACAAAAGCCAGCAAGCTCACGGGAGGGCAGGTACCTCACGACAAAGGGGGCACAGGATGGGTTCTGAACGCTATCCGTCAACCAAGCCGCGGCAGAGGCCGGGGTATCGATTCCTCGAGAAAAGCGCCAGAGATCAGGTGATTCAAATCCTGCCCCCATCTCACAGACGTCTCCACCGTCTCGAAAAGGGGTGATCATAAGCCGCCGGGTCACAAACCCCTCAGAGAATCGAGCCTTCCAAGCCTGGGGTTGCTTTTTCAACAAATTAATAGTCATCAATCATCGTCCCGTAAATCGTGGCTCACGTTTCTCAAAAATAGCGGCAAGCGCCTCCCAATGGTCTTCGGAGCCGTGGCACTGTGCCTGCATCAGCGCACAGGGTTCCAGAAAATCGGAGAGGGTCATCCTCTGCCCCATATAGAGCAGTGTTTTGGTCATGCGAAGGGCCTGGGGCGGTTTGGCCGCCATCTTTTGTGCCATACCCTTAGCGCTCTCCATCAGCTGGGAATGGGGAACCACCCGAGAGACCAGTCCCAGCCTCAAGGCCTCATCTGCATCGATGACATCGCCCGTAAAGGTCAGTTCACAGGCCTTGGACATCCCCACAACCCGAGGCAACAACCAGGCCCCCCCATCGCCGGGGATCAGTCCGACACTTAAAAAAGTCTCCCCAAATTTGGCCTTCGTCGAGGCGATACGGATATCACACATGAGGGTCAGATCAAAGCCGGCGCCCACGGCGGGGCCATTTACCGCGGCAATGACCGGGACGGCCAGAGAGGCCATGGCCCGAGGAATCCTTTGAACCTGGGTCTTATAGTGGTGCACCAATTCAGGCCCCTCCCCTGCAAACATCCCTTTTTTAGCGGCCATATCTTTAATATTGCCCCCAGACGAAAAGGCAGGATCGCTCCCCGTCAATATCAAGACACTGATACCAGAATCGCCATTGATCATCTCCACAAGGGCGCATAAGGCATCAATCATCTCACAACCGGTAATGGCGTTACGGATATCCGGTCGATTCAAGGTGGCGGTAACCACACGCCCCTCACGCGTCACACGAATATCACTCTCCCTGTCCATACGCTCTCCTTTCTCGGATACTTATCCAAAAAATTATTAATCACAAAATGCCGTCTATAATTAAAGTGGACTTAAAAACTGAGCCTCCGGCGGCGAGGTGAGCCACCTCGAAAGCGGTTTACCGCTGCGCTTTACCTCTCTCCTCTAAGACAAATCACAGCGCTATTCTTATGAAATTCGTATATTTATTTTTTGTCAGAGTCCTAAGTAATTCGGGTGGGTAGGACCCGCCGTATCTCTAATTTTTGTAAACAGTGACGGCCATATAGTTGGGGTGCAAACGGCTAAAATAGGCGTTTGCCCGATTAAATCGACACGCCCGGCCAGGGGATTTTGCCTAAGCGGCTTTGCCAACCCTGGACCCCACGTGAGTGACCATGATGGGCCTTTGGCCCATCATGGTCACTATAAAATCTTGTTTGGCAACCTTTTGCAAAAGGGTGGCCCCCGGCAGGGCCACCGGAGGTACGCTTTCACTGCACGGCCTCGGTGGGCGAGATGTGCCACCTCGAAAGCAGGTCAACGGATATGATTTTTGCTTAAACCAAAAGTGGCTTGATGGTACCTGCTTACCAACCTTTACAATCGGTCTCCCGAGCTCTCATCGCACTCTTTAAAGATCTGACAGGCGCATTGCTGGCCACACGCCTTCCCCTGTTTGGCCACAAAGGCGGCGATGGCTTGCCTCTTATGCTCAAAGATATGGTCGGCCCCGATGCGGTGGATAAATCCCACATGGGCGATAAAATTACAGACATTACTCTTGAGATTGGAGAAGTAAAGCGCCCCCCCCTTTGATTTTAAGGTATCGGAGAGGCTCACCAACATCTCGGCCCCCGCCAGATCGATGAAGTTGATTCCTTCGCTGACGATGAGCATATGGGTCACCTGCTCCGCTTCCATCATCTCCTCTAAGCGGTTCTGGATATTATTCACCGACCCAAAGTAAAGGGACATATCAATACGGATAATCTTCATTTTCGGGCACTCCGGCAGGGAACATTTCGCGATATTTGTAAGCTGCCGCGATGCCTTATCCGGATCCGGAGCCATCACCACCATCTCCGGGGCCGATACACGGGAGAGAAAGAGAACCAAGGAGAGAAACACCCCAATATAGATGGCAAATTCCAGCTCCAAGAAGAGAGTGGAGAAGAAGGTGACCAGAAGAACCGATGTCTCCGGACGACTGACATGAAGAATAAAACAGATGTGTTTAAAGTCGATGAGGCTCCAGGCCACGATGAGGATCACCCCCCCCATGGAGGCGATGGGCAGATACGCCGTCAGGGGGGCAATGAGAAGTACAAGGCCCATCAAGGCCCCGGCCGCAAAAATAGCGGAGAGCGGAGTCTTGGCTCCCGCAGCATAATTAATTCCAGAGCGTGTAAAGGAGCCGGAACCGGCGTAACTGGAGAAAAAACTTCCCACTATATTGGAGAGCCCCTGGCCAATGAACTCCTGGTTTCCATCGATGCGCTGCTGGGACTTGGCTGCCACAGACCGTGAAATAGTCACCGCCTCGATAAGCCCCAAAAGGGCGATGGCAAAGGCTTCTGGGGCAAGCTGCCGGATGGTGGGTATGGAAAAATCGGGCCATGAGAGGGGGGGCAGCCGGGAAGGGATCTCACCCAGAAGGACCACCCCATGGTGGACGCCACCAAGGCCCGCACACACCACACTGCCCGCCACCATTCCCACCAAGAGGTTGGGAGCCCGGGGAACAAACCGCCGACTGATCACCGCCACGGTCAAGGTGACGGCGGCAATCCCCACCACATACCCATTGACAGCGCCTGCCTGGGCGTAAAGGGCCACCCAGATATCAATAAACGACTCACCCCGGGGCAGGGTCAGACCCAGCACATGTTTCATCTGGCTGGTGGCAATTAAAATGGCCGCCCCGGCGGTGAAGCCAGTGATCACTGTGTGGGAGACAAAATTCACAAGGGTCCCCAACTTTGCTAGGCCAAAGGCGAGCTGAAACAAACCCGCCAGGAAGGTAAGGGTAAGGGTCATCTGAATAAAGGCCCCGCTGCCCGGTTCGGCAAATTGACTGATGGCCGAAAAGACCACGATGGAGATGGCGGTAGTGGGACCTGAAATAAGGTGGTGGGAGGAACCGAAAAGGGCGGCCACCACCGGTGTGATCATGGCCGTGTAGAGTCCATACTGGGGGGGTAGCCCGGCAATAGCGGCAAAGGCAACCCCTTGAGGCAGTACGATCACCGCCCCGGTAAGACCTGCCATGAGATCGGACTGAATTGTTTTCCCGTTGACCAGGGCACACCATCGCAAAAAGGGAAAAAGTCTCATCGCCGCTCCATAGTCTTGAGATATATATGATGCCGTCTCCAGTGACGCGAAACGATCCCCTACACCTCAGTCTCGGGGATCTCGCCGAATAATTGCCGATATTGTTGCATTTTTTGCCATCCCTTGCCACACCTTCGTCATGCAGATCATCATCGACCCAGGGCAGAAAATCTTCCTTACCAAAATCGAGTTTTCCTCCCCGTATCTTGACAGGTGAACCCTATATCTGTATTTTCAATTGAGTTAACATGATCTTATTTTGGGATCAGCCCCTCGATGAAAGACCTTACCATCAATAAAAAATATCGAAAAATTCCGTTATAACAGCTGAAATAATAGAGACACGTCCCCCCTTAACCGGTCTCAGACGCCCCTTAAGGTCGGTTTTTCAGCCATGCATTTTGTATATGCCCCTTTTTTTTACATATATTCAAGATACAGGATGTGCGTCCCCATCTGCCTGCCTCGGGACAGATCGCATCTACCTTTAGACGAAAAGGGCATCTGACGCCATTTTCATCCACCTTAATTTGTCACGCATTTCAAAAGCGTGGCTCCCTTCACACCGTTGACCGGACGGCCACGAGAAGTCCCCTTGGACTTCGCATATAAAAAACTGATTACCATCTTTATTCAGCCACACGTGAGAGAAGCACACCCTTTCGTCCACTGCATCCGAAGCCGAAATTGAAAGATCATGGTCGCTATAGTACGGCTCACCCAAGATCGGCCTTTGGGCCGGAGTCATTATCTCGGCGACTCTGGCCAGAAAGAAAAACAAAGATTCGAAAGAAAATCTGGAAAAGTCGGCAAGCTATGACGACAGATACGGGGTAATCAAATATAAAAATGGGGCGAGAATTCTTAACGAGGGGGCCACCGGGGGTACCGCTTACATAGGGGACCTCGTAGATTAAGCGTATAAAAAAAATCTCGGGCCGTGATACACCGGCCTTAATTATGACAACTGGATTTTTAAAGGTAAGGAGTCCACGCGTGAAAAAGTATATTTACAGCTTCAACGGAGAAAAGACTGAAGGCGACGCATCACACATGAATCTTCTGGGAGGAAAAGGGGCCAATCTCGCCGAAATGGCACGTCTCGGCATCCCCGTTCCTCCAGGATTTACCATCACCACCGAGTGTTGCAATGCCTACCTCCGGACACGCGGGGACTACCCAAAAGAGTATTCGGGCCAGTTTAAAATGGCCATGTCGCTCCTCGAGGCCAGCATGGACCTCTCCTTCGGAGACCCGGACAACCCCTTACTGGTCTCCTGCAGATCCGGAGGGCGGCAATCCATGCCCGGCATGATGGAGACGGTCCTCAATGTGGGCCTCACCTCGGGCACCATCCCGGGGCTCATCAAAAAAACGGGCAACGGCCGCTTTGTCTACGATTCATACAGGCGCCTGATCATGATGTACGCCGATGTGGTCATGGAGAAAGCCGAGGGGATCGAAGCGGGTAAAGAAGGGGGCATACGCCACCAGCTGGAAAAAATCCTCCTCGAATTTAAAGAGGCCCAAGGGGTCGCCGATGATGCCGATTTAAGTGAGGCGCATCTAAAAGAGATCTGTGTCCAATTTAACGCCCGGGTGAAAAAGGTCCTGGGCCGCGAATTTCCCGACTCCCCCCAGGAACAGCTGGAAGGGGCCATCGGGGCCGTTTTTAAAAGCTGGAACGGCAAACGGGCCAAATCCTATCGCCGCATTGAACATATTCCCGCAGAGTGGGGGACCGGCGTGACCGTTCAGGCTATGGTCTTCGGAAATATGGGGGAGACCTCGGCAACGGGCGTCGCCTTCACACGGAATCCGGCCACCGGCGAAAACACATTCTTCGGGGAGTGGCTGCCCAATGCCCAGGGTGAGGATGTGGTGGCCGGTATTCGCACCCCCTCTCCCATCAACGAAGCCACCAAGCGGGAAAACACTCAAGGGGTACAATCCCTTGAGATGAGCATGCCCAAGGCCTACAAGGAGCTGGAGGCCATCCGTCACACCTTGGAGTACCACTACAAAGAGATGCTCGATATCGAATTCACCATCCAAAAAGAGCGCCTCTTCATGCTCCAATGCCGCATCGGTAAACGCACCGGCACGGCCTCCCTCGTCATGGCCATGGATATGCTGGAGGAGGGACTCATCAATAAGATCACCGCCATAAAACGGGTCAAGCCCCACCAACTGCATGAACTGCTTCACCCCATCGTAGACCCCAGCGAAGAGGGCCGGGCCACGATTCTCACCCAGGGACTCCCCGCAGGCCCGGGCGGTGCCTTTGGCCATATCGCCTTCACATCAGATGAGGCGGTGGAACTGGCCAAGACCCATCCTAACGTCATCTTGGTACGAGAGGAGACCAACCCGGAAGATATCGAAGGGATGCGAGCGGCTTCAGGAATCCTCACCGCCCGGGGAGGCATGACCAGCCATGCGGCCTTAGTCGCCCGGGGATGGGGAAAGTGCTGCATCGTGGGGGCCGGAGATATTGTGATCCACCCCTCCTTTAAGAAGATGCAGATCGGTAAGAAGATCTTCAACCAGGGGGACATCCTCACCTTAAACGGAAGCCGAGGCCGCGTCTATGAGGGAAAACTCAATATGGTGGATGCCACTGAGGACCCCAGGTTCCAAGCCTTTATGACCATGGCCGATGCCTACCGGACCATGGGCGTCAGGGCCAACGCCGACACCCAGGCCGATGCCATGGTGGCAAAAAGCTACGGCGCCGAGGGTATCGGCCTCTTCCGTACCGAACACATGTTCTATAATGCCGGCCCCGAAAACCCCCTCTTCATCCTGCAAAAAATTATACTAAGCGATACGGACAGTGAACGACGCACCGCCATTCATGAATTGGCCCCCTTTGTCAAACGAGAGATCAAAGAGACCATGAAAGAGATGGACGGAATGCCCGTGACCTTAAGGACCATAGACCCCCCCTTGCATGAATTTGTCCCCCACTCTCGAGCCAAACAGCTGGAGCTGGCCGAGGCCCTTGGCGTGGACTTAAACGAAATCAAACGCCGCTGTGAGGGACTCCAGGAGTCCAACCCCATGATGGGCCACCGCGGGGTACGCCTCGGCATCAGCTTCCCCGATATCACGGAGATGCAGGTACGTGCCATCTTCGAGGCCACGGCCGAGCTGGTAAAAGAGGGCCACAACCCCCAGCCTGAGATTATGATCCCCGTCACCTGTGAGGTAAAGGAGCTGGTCTTTATTCGAAAAATCGTGCACCAAACCTGCGATGAGGTCACCCGGCAATACGGCCTGGCCGGCCTGGTCTACAAATTCGGGACCATGATAGAGATACCGCGCGCCGCCTTAATGGCCAACCACATGGCCGAACTGGCCGAATTTTTCTCCTTCGGCACCAACGACCTCACCCAGCTCACCTACGGCTTCAGCCGAGACGATGCGGGAGAATTTATCCCCACCTATCTCGATGAAAACATCCTGCCGGCAGATCCCTTCCAGACCCTGGATCCCTCCGGAGTGGGAGAGCTCATCAAGATCGCCGTGGAGAGAGGCCGGGCCACACGGCCGGATATAAAAATTGGGATCTGCGGGGAACACGGCGGCGATCCCGCCTCGGTGCGTTTCTGCTTTCAAGCGGGCTTGGATTACGTCAGCTGCTCCCCTTACCGTATCCCCATCGCCCGCTTAGCGGCCGCCCATGCGGCCATCGAGGCCTCTGAATCCCCCTTCAACGTGAGAGAGAAACACGCCATACCCGAGACGCCCCTCTGCCCTCCCTTCTCCATGGTACACCCAGGTCACACCAGCAAACCACCGACGCCCATCTGATAGACATCAGATGGGGTGATCTCGATACCGGCCAGGAGTCGGGGAAGGATCACATCAAAGGCGGTTTTCTTCGATGCCAGGGCCCCGGCGGGTACCCCCACAATGGTGGTCTCGCCCAGTTTCCCCAGAAGGGTCATGGCACCGGGAAGAATGGGAGAACGCGAGGTAGAGACGCGGACCCCGGCTTTTTCCAGACCCCGTTGGGTAACATCATCGGGGTCCACGGAGAGACCGCCAGTGACAATCATTAAGGGGGCACCCTGATCCACCATCCGGGTCACCTGGGCGGCAAGCATACCGGGATCATCGGGGACAAACTCGGAAAAACGCACCGAGGCGCCGTATCGTTCCAGCACCGTTTGGGCATAGGGTAAAAATCCATCGACCACGCGCCCCTCATAGACCTCGGTACCGGTGATAATGATACCCACCTCAGAGATCACATAGGGGGCCACGTGAAAAAGAGGGGTATGCGCCAAATTCATGCACCGTTTAAACGTCCCTTTCGAGAGGAAAAGAGGCACGGCGCGGGTTCCGGCCAGAAGATCGCCTTCGATAACGGGAACAAAGGATGGCAGAGTCGATACAATCACCTCGGCCATGGTGTTTAAACGGTCAACCCTTGCGGTATCCACGCAAAAGAGTCCCTTACATGTGGCGGCAAACTCGACCTTTCCCTCTTTGGGAGGGCCGGTCACCCGCGTATGTGCCCCCCTTAAGGTATCGCCAAAGGCGATAGCCACATCATCTTCATGCACCAGGTTCTCAAAATCATTCTTCTCTTCCAGATAAATACGGTTCTTACCCATATTTTTGAGGGTCTCCACCTCCGCCTCGGTGATACGCTGACCCTTGACGATGGCCGGACCTTTCTGCTTTCGGGGCACGATAAGGGTCATATCATGGAGGGCATGGCCTCCGATGGATGACTCCAGGGGCGTCGAGATGAGGGAGACTTTTCCGTCACTGGCATGACGATAAAGGGTTACCGCACTGGCACAGGCCGGGCACACCTCGGCCTTATGAACGGCACGAAATCCCTCCCCACAGATAGCGCAGAGATGAATATGGCTAACCCTCTTTTTTTTCCCGCCGAGAAAGGAGGGGTCTAAGCGAACCTTTTCACATGTAAACAAAGAGACCCCTCCATCGCGGATCTCCTGCAAAAGGGCCGTTGTATCCTGCTCTTTTTTGGGGACCAACTTTAAGAGCCAGGCCTTAAACTGGGGCCACTGGTCAAAAACATCCGGATTCGGCGCCACGCGCACCCCCTCTCCGGTATGCTTATCGTAGAGGGCCATGGCAAATCGTCCCGTGGGTACAATCTTTAACCACCCATTTCCGATGGTACACGGGGTGAGAAGCTGGATAGCATCAGGAATGCACGCCCGGGTCTCACTCACCGCATCAAACAACCCCTTTTCCGGTAAATTAGAAAGGGCCAGATCCACCATAAACCCTCCGGCCACCATACCCGGAGCCACATTTCCATGAAACTTTTTTACCTCATCCACATATCCGTCAAACGAATACCCGAGAATTGCCATAACAGACCTCTCATCAAAACAAAAATTAACTACAGAGGAGTTTAAAAAAACTCATTATAGACTCACTGCCAGATATTTTTTCGCCTCTTGGTTGGATGTAAAATAAGGACCATCCCCTCCACAAAAATTGAGATTTAATGTTCGCCGTCCCCAAAAAGCGCCCTATAAAACCAGCGCTCCTTTTCTCTATACTACCAGAACTGAGAAGAAGGCCAGGTATTTCATCCTCAAACTTAACTAGTAATAATATTCTGGGGTCCATCCTACCCGATAACATCCCACCATCATGCATTCATTATACATATCATCCACACCGAACAGGGATCAAAATCCGATGCGACAAAAGAGCACTAAGTCATTTTTTATCGCCTAAAAAAGAGACCCACGTGTACCACTGTCCGACCCTAAAAAACGAGGTAGTACCGGTATTCAACCCTCGATTTTAAGAAAAGACATAAGACAATCTGATTACCACTTATTCTCAGCCATCACTGTGGTCATCATGACAATGATGTGCTTATACATCCTCTCTTGGCAACTATTTCAGATTGTAAGGGAAAAAGCCTCCGGCGGCCCTGCCGGGGGCCAACCTTTTGGAAAGGTTGGCAAACAGGTTTTAATAGTGACCATGACGGGCCAAAGGCCCGTCATGGTCACTAAATTGGGGTCCAGGGGCCCGGTCCCTGGCCGCCGGAGGCCTATATTTTGTTTTCAGATGAACTCGCTTACCGCACGTGTGGCTGTAAAAGGATGGTAATCAGGTAAGACAATGATCCTCGGCGTAAGACGAGGGGGTCTGATCCCAGTCGCGAGACGCTTCACAAAAAAAATTTTGGGCGAGTATTGCCGAATCAAAGATGATAAAAGAAGACTTCACTTAAAAATAATGGGCGGGGCAAAAAGCCTTCCACCACCCGCACCGCCGAGACAGAGGATGCATGATATCAAACACACCTTCCGCAACGAAAAAAACGAGGCACTAATCACAGAGCTGAAGGCGACCGCCACGCGCATGGAGTCCCTCTTAAGAAGGGTACCGACCACCGAGGCCAAGATACTCGGTGAATTATACACCATAGCCATGCAAATTGAGCATATGGCCACAAAGACCCCCGGCCATGAGAAGTCCTCCATGCGTCTCGACCAGGCACAGCGCCAGGCCCTCTTCCAGAGAAAACGGTATCAGGACATGGCCCTCTCCGGCACACTTCGCAACACCCCGTAACCCCCCCCTTCTCCGATTTCCTCTTAAAAAAAATGCCGTCCATGGCCAAAGAGACCAAAGAACGGGCCTCCGGCGGCCAAGGTGGGAAAACCACTTCGGTCAAAATACCGTGAACGCAGATTGCAGCCCTACTTTTTTTCGGGCTGACGTCATAAAAGCCTCTTTGTCACAAATGATGACAAAAAAAAGCCGCGTACAATGGGCACTCCCATTGCATTGCGGCTTTTTTTTAAAAAACACGGTGCACTCACATCACATGCAGCCCCGCATCAATCGATGACAGGACGGGGAAGCATCCCGGCACGCTCGGCAATCTCAGGGACACGATGCTCCCATTCGATAGCCATCAGGTGAATACCCGAAACGCCTTTCATCTCTTTAAACTCTTCGATCTGCTCGAGGGCCATCTTGATCCCCTCTTCAGCCACTTTCCCTTTTTCTGCCCCCTGAAGGCGCTTAATCACATCATCAGGGACCTCGATACCAGGGACCTTACTCTTCATGTACTTGGCCATCCCCACGCTCTTCATGGGGGTGATACCGGGCAGAATATACACCTTTTCGGTGAGCCCCATATCCACAGCCTGCTTCACCCACTCACGCATCTTGTCCATATTGTAGACACACTGAGTCTGGACAAAATCCACGCCTGCCTCAACCTTCTTGGCCAGGCGATGAATCCGCCACTCGAAGGGGTCGGCAAAGGGGTTGGCCGCACCACCAATAAAC
The DNA here is from genome assembly GCA_013619155.1 of Desulfobacteraceae bacterium. Lineage (GTDB taxonomy): Bacteria > Desulfobacterota > Desulfobacteria > Desulfobacterales > Desulfolunaceae > Desulfoluna. The sequence goes on along the minus strand of JABXKT010000056.1, from coordinate 5,577 downwards.
ATCTTGGGGAGCCCATCGATCTCTTCACCCGAGATAAAGGTCCCCTCATCGCGCATCCGCCTCACTGTATCGATGAGCTGGGTCGAATCGATATCGAAGACACCTTTGGCGTTAGGGTGATCACCAAACTGCTGGTGGTCACCGGAGAGGCAGATGACATTACGAATACCCAAGGCCGAAGCCCCTAAGATATCAGCCTGCATGGCGAGGCGGTTTCTGTCCCGGCATACCATCTGATAGTTGGGTTCAAGTCCCATCTCACGGACCAGCAATGCCGCTGCCCAACTGGACATACGCACCATAGCGGTCTGGTTATCGGTGACATTCACCGCATCCACATGGCCGATGAGATGCTGTGCCTTCTCCTTGACATGTTCGATGTTGGCCCCGCGTGGGGGACCCAGCTCGCCGGTAAAAGCAAAATGTCCTGCTGCGAGAATTTTTTCAAGATTACTTCCTGATTTCATAATCGGCACATTCCTTCGCTGTTTATTATTTTTTAACTCTTTTTAGGTACAGAACAGCCCAATACCCCAGCTCTTTTAACCGGCGTGAATGGATCCCTTCTCCTCATAATCGGGAAAAACACCTTGCTCTCGGCAGATGTTGCGGGCAAACGCTATCATTTCCGGGATATCAATACCAAAGGGACAGTAACATCGGGTACAGAGCACACATCGGCCCCAAACCACATCCCGAATATCCTCTAAGGTAGCCCGGTCCACAACACCCTTCTTTTTATAGAGAACCCCAATGGAGTTGATAAATTTATAAGAGGGCATATAGGTCGGATCGTTGTCTCGGGCGTTAAAGAGAAAGCAACTCTCGGCACAAAGAGTGCAGTGGGCACAGGCGGCCAGAGAGAGTTTCATCTTTGCCTTTCGGCTATCAAGCCGTTTCTTGATGCGGTCGGTATCGACCCCGGCTGTATTTTCGTTGGACATGTCGACTCTCCGTATGGAAGGGAAGCCCCTTAAGGACTACCAGGTTCTATTGCCACTGCCCAGAGCCCACTCGCTCTTCACGGTAAACCGCACCGCAAAGAAGTAGACCATATGAACAAACTTGGTAAAGGGAGCCAAGATAAGCATCGCCTCACCGGCCAGAATATGCATGACAATCATCGTGTTGTAATGGAGGATCTGATGATAGGCAAGAAATCCTGTGATAAAAGGAGCGGTGGCCAAGAGCAACATCAGGTAATCGTTTCTACTCGTAATCGCCCGGACTCGCTTAGAAAAACGCCTACGGTAGAGAAAATAAATACCGCAGAAGAGAAAGAGCCAGGTGAGAAAATCGGAAAAACTCTCACTGAAGGAGAAGAGGGAGAAACCAATGGCTCGTTCAATAAGAATATTATGACCCAGAAGAAAGAGTGGCACCATAATAAGACAGAAGTGAAAGATCGTGGTGACCACAACCATGACCGGGTTCGTCCTGAAGATAGAGAGCTTCAGAGCATAAAGAAACCCCTCGGTACCGGCCGGAGGCACTTCCGCCACCAACCCTGTCGGTCGTTTGATTTGCTGCTCCTCAACGGTCCTGGAAAGAGCCAGAAACCGGAACACCTGATAGAGGATGCCGCCGAAGAAGATCGCTAGGGAGATCCAGACCATCGGACCCCGAATAAAATCATACATGAGAGCCCACTTTCCTTATTCAATGGGTTGACATCTGTGCAAGAAGAGAAGCCCTTGTCACCGAAACATCTGACAAATAAGGGGCGTCTCTTTTCGAACACCGCGGCATCACTTATAATACCGTTTCTCGAACTTCGGCTGAACTACCGTTCTCTGCAGCTGGTTTTGCCACTGCATCACGCCTTGAAGCTTCAAGATATCATCCAAGCGGCCCTGGCCTTTAAGCCTTTCGTAGATATCCAACCATGCACAGGGAATCTCCTGACTCACCTCACACTTACCATTGTTGGTGCCGCCACAGGGGCCGTTAAAGAGGCCTTTGGCACACCGGGTCACCGGACAGATGCCACCAGTGTAGGCAAGCACACACTCACCGCAGGCACGGCACTTCTCTTCATACATGCCGATATCACGATCCACGCCGATAAAAACCGTGTTCACTGCTGGAAAAACAGGAATGTTGGGGTAGCGCTCGGCCATGAGCTGTACGCCCGCCCCACAGGCCATGGAGAGGATGCAATCATACCCCCCGACCATATCGTCCATCTCCTGAAGCAGGTCCATGTTGCACTGCCGTTCCACCGTATAATTACCCAGCGTCTTTGACGTGCCCTTCTCTTTCAACGTGAGTTCAAGTTCGGCGTTGAGTTCCTGAACTTCCCGCTGTCCACCGGCCAGGCAAACAGATACGCAACCACCGCATCCCACGGTCAGAACCTTGCCGTAAGCGGATATGGCATCTGCGATCTCTTCCAACGGTTTTCTCTTGGCTTTAACCACGATTCCCTCCCATTATAAGTTATTTCAACCCTACCCACCGGATAAAGGTGCCTTCCCAAACTATCTACATATCTGTGATGCAGCACTCATCCACCGTCATCACCTCACCAAAAAAATGTCGGCCTAAATCGTCTTCTTTTTAAGGTTCGGTATGGCATTCACCACACATAACCGGGCCGGCGTTCTGGACTTCATGACAGGTTATACACTGACGATGGAAGGCATCCATGGGCCCCACCTTTGCATCATCGTCATGACAGGTGAGACAAGATACCGGACCCAAATCGTCTCGATTCATACTGTTCAGTGTCATGATCTCATCCGGTTCTGTCTCGGAGAGAAGTCCCTCATCCAAAACATTTTCACCATCTTGAATATCATGGTGACAGGAGAGGCAATCATCAGCCACATCAAAGTGCATCTCATGTGGAAAAAGAACTGGGGGCCTCTGCTTGTCCCCTGCTTCTGCGGTACTGAAAGGTACCAGGACTGGCAGAATAGCCAGAAGCATGAGTACAAAAAAGGGCATTACGCAAAATCGCGTTCTCATTTTATCCATGGGGGTTATCACACTCCTCGCCAATATGGATGAATATAAGACGATGGAAAATCTATAGCCTCCATCGCAACCGAAGTGTCGTACAAGGAATATGCAAAAAGTAAACGAGGGCGTGATAGCGGGGTCCTGATGCCTGACCCATCACTTACGTCAGCTCACCTTAAACACACTTACCAGACACGTAATACTTTTTTTACGCAAATTAACTTCCAATGTCAAGTAACTATAAACTCCATTTTTTACTTTCTTCTTAGCCATTCCATAAATAACCCTTAAAACAGGCCCTAAACTTAAATTATACGCATATAAAATACTAGCACACTGCCAATAAAAATAACTACTATTTTGACTCTACTACCACGAAGATCGTATAATGCATGTTAACATCACACATATCTTTTAGAGTATATCAAAATGGAGCACCGCCCCCGGTCGGGCACGGCATAAAAATGAGATACCACTATATTCTCATACAACAATTTTACAAGCCTTCCATATCCCCTATAAAAGGAGTCCAAAAATAGCCAAAAACGGGGAACTCCGGCCCCTACACAGACCGAATCTCCCCATAGCCACACCTAATAATAAAAAGAGGCGCCCCAGTCACCATCTTAACGAGGCCGCCTCCATACCCCAGACACCCCCCCATGATACCCATACCGATAGTCCCTACAGAGCCCTATGCATACCAAACAATTTTTCATGTTGACATCACTCGATACGCCTCCCTATAATTTTTAAATTTACAAAAAAATAATGATCCAAAAAGAAAACAATTTATAAATAAAAATAGGTAATTAGCGCAACAACTCCTTACATACCGCCGATAAAAGACCCCTTCCGCCACCGGCCTGATGCACCCAGGTACAGTACCGGAACCCGCCTACTTTAGTAGGTAAAAATACCTGGCGAATGCCTTGACACAAAACGATCAAAGACAATATAGCAAAGGGACTCACACAGAGGAGAGATGCCCCATGGGGCCTTAAATGCCGCCATAACGGCACCTGAGTATTAAAAAAAATAGACACATTCTTAAGGAAACCAGCCATGAAAAAAAATGCCCTTCTGATCACCGCCACCCTCCTCATCCTTCTCACAGGATGCCAGACCATCTCCACCAAACGCATGGACACCGACTCGGTGACCGACGTGGGAGACAAGTGGAACGACACCGACTCTCGCCTCGTAGCCGATGAGATGATAAACGATGTACTCTCCCGCCCCTGGCTCAAAAAATTCTATCAGACCCATGGCGACAAAACCCCCGTGGTCATCATCGGCACGGTAAAAAATAGGAGCCACGAACACATCAATGTAAAAACCTTTGTCCGGGATTTAGAGCGGGCCCTTCTCAACTCAGGCGAGGTGGAGTTTGCCGCGAGCCGCAGCGAACGCAATGAAATTCGAGACGAGCGCCTGGATCAGGCATCCTATGCCTCAGAGGAGACGGCCAAATCTGCGGGCGAGGAGATCGGAGCCGATTATATCCTCAAAGGTGAGCTCAACAGCATCATCAACAAAGACGGTGGTAAATCCGTCCGGTTCTACCAGGTCAACCTCACCCTCATCGACTTGGAAAAAAACAAAAAAGTATGGATCGGAGAGAAAAAGATCAAAAAGCTTCTTAAACAGGGCCGGTTCAGGTTCTAAACCCCTCATAAAACATCGCGCCCTACCCAAACGACGGGAAAGGCTGCCGGAAGGCAGAGTATCGGGATACCTAACGACAACCTTTCCCTCCCAAACCCCATTATTTTTAAATAAAAACGCTCCATAAAAAATACTTAAAAAGCAACACGAACTACAAAACCAACTGATACAAAAGGGTCTCCACATTTAAAATGAGTAAAAATGAGCTTTCTCTTAATCGCCGCAGATTGCTCATTCTGATACCCAACGTATTTATTTGTTTTCCCTTGCGTTAACCTGAATTATCGATTCCACGTCAGAAGGTGAGACCCCCATGAAACGACTTATTGTTATCCTATCTCTATTTATTATCACAACCGGGTGTGCCCCTACATTTAACTATACCAATCTAGACAATCTACTAAGAGCCGGAGACTGCGCCGGTTCCAAAGAGATGCTCAAAAAAAGCCAGGACAAATACGGTAATAAGGCTCAACTTATCTACCATCTCGATACCGCCATGACCCATTACCTGTGTGGAGACATGACACAAGCCGCCGAGGAGCTAAACCGCGCCGACGATATGGCCCAAGAGCTCTGGACCCTGAGTGTCAGCGATGGTGCCGCCTCCTTTCTCACCAATGATATGATTATCGACTACCCCGGTGAAGACTTCGAACGGGCACTCATCAACCTCTTTTCAGCCTTCGCCTACATCCAGCAAGGCTCTTATGAGAGTGCTCTCATCGAGTGTCGCCAGCTCAACACCCTCCTGACCCAATTAAACGATTCGTACACCACCAAAAATGTTTACAAAGAAGATGCCTTAGGGCGTTACATCAGCGGCATCTTAAGTGAGATAGACGGGGATTATAGCGATGCCTATATCTATTATTATGAGGCCTTAAGGGCTTATAAAGATTACAACATGGCCTACGGAACCCCCACTCCTCCCTCCCTTTATAG
>JABXKT010000232.1 GCA_013619155.1 Desulfobacteraceae bacterium | reverse complement strand
CCCAAGGTGTGATAACTAAGGTAACGTAGTGCTCTAAGCACTTAGACTGGTCAACGTGAGCTTTTACAAGCTCCGGCCTTTAGGCCGGGGTAGTTGACGGCTTACTTATGTGGCGTGAGCCGAAGTAGGCGACCGCCTTTTTTATCCTCCAGAACCCATATTGCGCCTTTCGGTCCCTGCTCAACCTCTCGTATACGTTTACCCATGGCAAAACGCTCTACTTCATCGGCCTGGTCACCTTCAATCTTGATTCGTAGCAGTGACTTTGATTTGAGACCGCCGATAAAGGCATTACCCTGCCACTTTGGAAACATGGAGCCGTCGTATATTATCAGACCTGAGGGTGCAACGGTGGGCACCCAGTATGCCTCGGGTGCATTAAATTCCGGACGGGTATCATGATCGGGAATGGGAATGCCAGAGTAATGATCGCCCCAGGATACAATTGGCCAACCGTAATTATCGCCACCGACGGTCACGTTAAATTCGTCACCGTGTCTGGGGCCCATTTCGTGTGTCCACAGTTGGTCCTGTTTGTCGAAAGCAATGCCAAGCAGATTGCGATGCCCGAGAGACCAGAAGGTTTTTGCGAGTTCACCCTTATCCTGAAATGGATTGTCAGGTGGAACTGATCCGTCCGCGTTTATCCGGATGACCTTCCCCAAATCTTGTTCCCAGCTTTGGGCGGGTGTCTGTTTTTGCCGGTCACCTGAAGTGATGAATAAATACCCATCCGGGCTGAATGCCAGCCGGTGTGAGTAATGCCCGCTACCTGTGACTTTGGGTTTTTGCCGCCAGATGACTTCAAGGTTTTCCAGTGTTGGTTTTGCGGACGCGGGATGGAATCGAGCCCGTGCAACAACGGCCCCCTTTTTTCCTGACGCATCCTGTTCAGCGTACGATAGGTAAATCCAGTGGTTATCCTCGTATTGAGGATGGAGAATAATATCACCCAAACCACCCTGACCTCCGTAAGCGACCTTTGGTAAGCCTCTGACAGGTACCGTGGAACGGTCATCTCGGCGGACCAGGAGCAAAGTACCTGCTTTTTCAGTGACCAGGAGATCTCCGCCCGGTAGAAAGGTCATGGCCCAGGGTTCATTGAATGCTCCAAGGCTCTCGGCGAAGAGACGTGAACCTGCATTTCCGTAAATCATGTTATCAGCGGACTCGGCGTAGGTGTTGGAGGAAAGCAGAACCAATAAAAGGCATAGGTAAGGTATTAATCGTAATGATTGCATAATTCTCTCCACTTTAACGAGGGCCTTGAAGCACGGTAAAAATTGGATCCCGAACCGGCACTTTCGTCTCTTGTCGTCTGGATTTAGGCTGTTTTTAGGCTATTTGGCTTCTTCCTCTCCGACTTCTTCACGTCCTGTTTTGATAATTCCATTGTTGTAATTATCAAAGAGAAACCAAACAGGTTCTTCGTTTCTAAGTATGTCTACAATCGCAGCCCAGTCATCCATTCTATAATAAATATCAAAAATATCCCGTCCTTCTCTTTTTTTGTTCTCCCCGAATGGGAGATCTTCCGGGACAAAGTAAAGAAAAGCCAGTCCAAAGCGTCCAGAGCAGTGGATCACTCTTTTGTAGTTTGTATGTACACTTGGCGTTTGTACGCCTAAATCATACGTATCAATTTTACCACTAACACTCATATTATCTCCCCTTGGTTTCGTATGTGCCGCTACTGTGAACGAGTCGACTACGCTATCGCGGCATCCTTACGTAGCTTTGCCATACCTTTATGGCCTTACATTGTTAATAACCCGTTCATTTTTCCATGTATCACCCCCATAGACCGGACTTTTGGCAAGGATATTGGATATCCAAAGGGATAAAGTGGAAAATTTATAGGGCTATGGTTCCATGTTTGGAGGGGGGCAATACTATTGAATTTAAAGTACCGTTATTATAAATAAGATCATGGTTTTCATAACAAATCAAGAATAGATTGACACCTCACAAATGCCCATCGTGATAGCTATCCGTCATTTCATCTTTACGGGTATATTTTCCCTATTTACACCCTGAGATACCCATGCAAAACAGGGGGCCACAGAAGGGGACTACGACTAGGGCTTTGACAGTGGCGTGGCGGCGTGAGGTATCTTTGTGCCTCTAGTGCATCCGCCCCCTTTCTCTTCTTGAAAAGGGGGCGGATTTTTTTTGCTTTTTGAGGAATAGGCGGTAGCTAATTTGATTAGGCTCTATTTGTGATGTGCGATGATTAAAGTTCCCTTAACTGCCTTGTGTTTCATGGTTTTACATCAACGATATAATCGAATCATTAAATGGCCTTTTTTGCGAAAAAATATTCAGTATTGGCCTTGATGTGACGATAGATAAAGGGAAGATATGCATGAATAGTGGCTTTAGCTTACTTTAGGAGAATGAAATATGTTCGGAAAAATGGGTCTGCGCGGAAAAATGCTTTTGACTATATGTGGCGTTGTGTTGCTCTCCTATGCGGTGAGTATCTCTTATATTACATACAACGCATCGAAAATGGCACGTTTGGACGCTGAGGAGAAGGCTGGGGAGATCGCGGCCACCCACAGTCAGATGGTGCTTGCAGAGTTGAACAATGCTATGGATATCGCCCGCACAGTGGCCCACACCCTTGAAGGGGTGAAGATGAGCGGCAAGGTGCCGAATCGAGAGCAGATCAACGCCATGCTGGAGAACGTACTTCGGCAAAATCCAGACTTCATTGCCGTTGCCACCTGTTGGGAGCCCAATGCCCTGGACGGTCGGGATGCAGAGTTCATCAATGCCCAAGGACACGATGACACGGGACGCTTTGTGCCGTACTGGAACCGCGGAAGCGGAACTCTCGCCGTGGAACCCCTCGTGGGTTTCGATACCGAGAGTTGGTATCAGGTGCCAAAAACCACCGGCAAAGAGATGATCACTGAGCCCTATATCTACCCAGTGGGGGGGACGGATATGCTCATGACAACGGTGGTGGCACCCATCAAGGTGAATGGTCAATTCCTGGGTATGGTGGCCGTGGATATTACACTGGAAAAACTTGGCCATATGATGGACGAGGTAAAACCCTTTGAAACGGGATACGGCTACCTGCTCTCCAATGATGGGTACACGGTGACGCATCCGAGAAAAGATATCATTGGAAAGAACGCCGGTGATGTGGTCACCGGCAAAGACCGCGACGGGTTCATGGGGGCATTGAAAAAAGGCACCTCCTTCTCCATGGTGAAGGAGGCGATAAACGGGGGCATGGCCACTTACCAGTTTCTGGCTCCCATCCTGGTTGGAAAGACCGATACGCCGTGGGCCATCGGTATTGTGATCCCCCTCGAAAAGGTGTTAGAGGGTGCCCATCGTCTGCGAAATACCAGCATCGTCATCGGTATCATCGGATTCCTTGTCCTGGTGGGTGTTGTCTGGTTTATCTCAATATTCCTGGTTGTTCGTCCCATCAATATCGTTGTGGAGAGTCTTCGAGATATCGCCGAAGGGGAAGGGGACCTCACCTTACGTCTCCCTGTGAATACCCAGGATGAAATCGGAGCGCTTTCTATCTGGTTCAACACCTTTATAGAGAAGCTGCAGGGCATTATCGGTGATCTTACGAAGCAGGCCGCAGCCATGGAGGGCTCTTCCCGGTCGCTTCTTGACGTGGCCGGAGACCTCTCCACCCGCGCGGATAACACCTCCGAGCGCTCCACATCCGTTTCCGGTGCCGCCGAGGAGATGACGGTCAATATCAACGGTGTGGCCGCCTCCATGGAACAGGCCTCCAGCAATAGCGACATGGTGGCCACCGCCGCCGAAGAGATGACCGCCACCATCG
>JABXKT010000231.1 GCA_013619155.1 Desulfobacteraceae bacterium | reverse complement strand
CACATTATATTTTTATGAGAGAGTGTTGTAGCATTAATTATGAACCAGAATATAACAGGTTTATTATGTATACTGATGACGTAATCAAAAGTAAATATAAATGGTTTACTTGGGAAGATTTTAAAGAGGTTGTTAAGGATAGTAAGAAGGAGAATTGTTATGACAGACAGTGTACTAGTATTTGAGAACAAGACATTAACAATTATAGAGGAAAGCCCAACACTACAAGGTGGAAGAGCTAAACTAGGTTGTAATGATAAAGGCTATACACAGATTGATATAGAAAAACACGAAGATGAGGTATTAATCTCTATAGTGGATAATATCACAGATGTGGATGGTCATTGGTCTCCGATAACACTTAGCAGAGTCCAGTTTGAAGAGTTTAAAGATATGCTGGATTTGATATAAGAGGGGGAAATAGTATGAAGCATTGGCAAGAATTTAACATAGCACAAAAGCTTACACTGAACCTAATTGAGTGGGTTGAGAAACGTGTATACAAACGTAAGTGGTGTTACCGAGAGCAGGTATGGTTTGCACGTAGCAATACGATAGATGATGCTCAATGGATGTCACACAATAAAATTGCAAAGGAGGTTAGTGTACGTCATAATAAAATGCTTGTAGATGAATGGTGGACAACTTCACATAAATCACAGGATGGGTTTAGAGATGAGATTGGGTTGAATCCACATTGGAAGAAATAGTTTTAAATAAGGAGAATACTATGTCGATAATTATAAAAGAGGATATCAGATTACTAATAGAACACCTAGAAGCACGTGGGATAGTCGTAGATGACCTGTTAATGCAACACTTGGTTAAGATTAATGAAAGCCTAGTGGAAGGAGAGTTATAATATGGATCACAAAGATATACTAAAACAAGCAAAGAAAGATTTATCCTCTACTGAAAATGTACTTGGACAACTACACCACACCTTCGGTGACACAATCCCAGTGGATGTTAATGTAGAAGTTAGTGCAGCCAACCTTGCACAGATGAATAAACTTATAACAGAATACTCAAATATGAAAATAACTATGGTAGAGATGATGGGTGCGAATAAAGTTACTGCAGGTGAACTAGAACTAGAGGGTTTAAATTTAGACCTGTTCAAACTTGGGGTTACTACCTCACTAGATCTTACTTACTGAGAGGAGATAATAATTAGTAAATAAGTGTATTAGTAAATAAATAACAAGCCTCTGTGAGACGTATTCTAAGCGTTTCTCAGGGGCTTTTGTCGTTTTACGATGATAGCTCTCAGAGCTTATCACAGCTCCGCTGCAAGGCTTTTTCATATCTGATACAATCACCTCACTAACTACAGAACTCTTCTCAGAGAGCCCCTCCTCCTCAAATATACTATGTATTAAACATTCTTATCTGCATACTTACCTCTGTAATAAACCATATATAAAAGGGTATTTCTTCTTTTGTATAAAATTTAATCTGCTATACAACAAAACCCCTTTAATATCAATGACATCCCTTCTGAAAATATCCTCTGTACCCTTCTGGAACCCTTCTGGAAGAGTAGGATTACTTTTTCTGAAATATTACTAAAATTTTAAAAATTCACATCACCTTTTCTGGAAGTGTTATTACATTTCTGGGATGGAAATATCTGCTGAGGTGTATGTAAAATTTAAAATGGGGGGTTGTTTCCGAGCGTAGCGAGGGGGTGTTTGTATTCAAGAATATCTGACAATTGAGATTTCGGTGCTAAGCACGTAACGGGAGCCACGTCACAGTTTCTCTATAATTATAAAATATCCTAATACTTGGCACGCCTTATGCATACTGGCTTCAATCGTATATTAGACTTTTCTAAATTAGCTCTTACTGGTTCATACTCCATCAATCGTTATACAACTTGTATATATAAGAAGTAACCCTTATTTGTTGCGGCTGCAACGAAGTGTTATGTATTTATTACGTAGTAATGATAATGATTACTATTTAACATGGAATGTTGATGTATCTATAGTACTTTAGATGTTACTAATTTACATCTACATGTATTAGATAATACTGATATTAGTATTAGAATGTACTAATTTAAAACGTCCGTTTTAAGGTTGTTATTTGTAACTACGTTACTAGGTAAGTGTGACGGTTGCAATTTGTTAAACACACTCCTCGCTTTGCTCGTCCTTTAGTTTCCCAAAAGTTGCCACCTTTCCCCACTATATTATCACCGCTATAAGTTGTATATCTTTATCACTCTGTGATAATTGTTATCATTTCCATTACTACCGTAATAAGGATATAATACATTTGTTTATACTAAACAAGAACAATAACTATTATCGTTTATAATATAAGTGTAAACACTCCCTCCCGTTGGTCGGTCATATTTCCCCGCATATTATCCACTCGTAAATGGTATACATTATCAAATAATAATCCCTTGCATATTCTATGCCAAAAGTTATACACAATAATCTTTTCCACTCTGTGGATAAAAAGTTAAAATCGAGATCTCTTTTAAGTGATGCAGTTGTAAGGCTACCGCCTAAAAGCTGTTAGAATCACTTTATGAAGGTTTAAAGAGGTATTGTGTTTTATATCTTATTATGTTTATTGTTTTATTAATAAAAGTTGGTATGTATATTGCGTAAGGTGTGTAATTTGTATAAAGTTATTCATTATAGTTCAACCCTACTTTTTAGGGGTATTATTTAGGGCATATTAGATAAAGCTGTTATAATAATGATAATGATTATTAATAAGGAGGGTTTAAGATGATGACAGTTAAAGAGATTGGTGTAGTTGCTGTGAGTAATAATACAGAGGTATATCTAGAGGATTGGCACTTTTACAAGTGTGATAAAAGGTTGTTTATGGCTTCTCATTGGGTAGATGATAATACAGGGGAGTGTGTGAAACTTACACATAACCTTAAAGCTGTTTACTTTCATAAGCTGGATAATTATAGGGGTTTTGCTAGGTGTGGCAGGATTTATAATGAGAGCCATCAAACTGTAGCGGATAAGTTAGGTATAAGTTTAAAGACTGTCGAGGAGGTTGCTATCCCTTTACTAAAAAGAATGGGGTTAATACATATACAGAAACTAGCCCACAAGCGATATATAACAACTGTTTTTAGTTTAGATAATGTAAGGGGTGATTTGATTAATGATAAGCTTAAGAAGCATTACAAGCCCCTTGAAGAGCAACAGAAGAAAAAGAAACCAATGACACACAACGAATTCAAGAACACTGAGAAGAATAAAAAGAACCTAGAAAGGATTAAAAAGGATATGACTGGGGATCTTGTTGTATTTAAAAAGGAGGACTTTGATAGGTTGATGAAACGTGATAGGAAAGAGGATGTAAGGATTAGACAAGCTTAAAGCCCTTGTGACAGCGTTTATAATTGATTTGATATGATGGTATTGCAGATACAGAAAAGCCCCTAACGGGGCTGTTTGTTATATGTTAAACTCTTTAATAGGTAAACTTACCTGTGACCCTTACAGCTCCGTTACAATATGTTTTTACTTTACTTAAGGAGTTAGAGAGTTTAACTTTTTCATGGGCGTTGTTTTGTTTAGTATTTTTCATTCTGGTTCCCTTACGTCTTAGTTATCTTTCGTTTTTTGGTGTTCTTAATAAACCACCCCTGACACCAAGCTGAATACTTGATTCTATTACACCATTAACCGTGATATCACAAGAAAATTTATCTTCTGAGTACCAAGTGTTGCAAACAACATCTTTACCTTCTGATAAGGAGAGTAATGTTATTGCTTTAAAATGGCATTTCATAGTTTCACGTTGTGCTTGGTTTGGTTCAACTAAGTAAACTTTAGTGAATGATGCCATAATTTTAAACCTT